>DATGIG010000315.1:0-6537 GCA_035295825.1 Chthonomonadaceae bacterium
GTCCGCGAAGGCGGACTTTGTGTATCAGAACGGCGTTTCAACGCCGTGGAAAACTATACCGCTTTGCCTTGCGGCTAGGGGGTTCTTCTTTGCCCGAAGTGTACGACATTCTCATCATCGGTGCAGGCCCGGCCGGGCTGCATGCGGCCTGCACCGCCCAGGATCTGGGCCTGTCGCACCGGATCATCGACCGTCGTGGGTTAGCCCACTCCTTTGTGGAGTATCCCCAGACGATGCGCTTCTTTTCGCCCCCGGACGAGATGGAGGTGGGTGGCATCCCTTTCCCGATGCGGGGCGGCGAGAAGCCGGCACGGGAAGACATCCTGCCCTACTTCCGCGCCGTGGCGGCCTATCGTCGCTTAAACCTCTCGCTCTGGGAGCGGATCACAGATATCCGGCGCGAGGGGGGCCTGTTCGAGGTACACACGCTGCTGGAGCCGAATGCGGACCAGGCACGGACCTATCGCGGGCGCTTCCTGATCCTCGCCTCCGGCGTGTGGGATGTCCCGATCCGGCTCACCTGCCCCGGCGCGGACCTGCCCCATGTCTTCTCACGCTTTTATGAACCGACCGAATTTCTGGGAATGGATGTGCTGGTGGTGGGGGGTGGCAACTCCGCCGTGAATGCGGCCCTGATGCTTTCGGAGGCCCGCGCCAGGGTAACCCTGGCGATGCGCCGACCGCCCGTCGCCTACCAGAGCCATCTGCGCCCCTTTGTGGTGCGCGACCTGGAGTTCGCCGTCAACGACGGGAAGGTCGCCCTCCACGCCGGGACCATCGTCACCCGCATCGAGCCGCAGCAGGCCTGGCTGCAGCCCGCCGAATACGACCCCCATAATCCTCTGGGCGGCCCACCGACCGGCGCAACCTATCCGGTTCCCGCGCGGTTTGTCTTTGCGGTGATCGGACAGCGCTCCGATAGAGAGTTCTTTGAGCGGATCGGGCTCTGTCTGGAGCCGGACGGCAGACCCCAGCGCGACCCGGAGACCTTCGAGACCAATATCCCCGGCCTCTATGTCGCCGGTTCCCTGGCGGGGGAGAAGATCGATATCATCCTTACCGGGCGCGCCCAGACCACTGGAGTGGTACACAGGATTGCCGAACGTTTATCTACGGCTTGAATCCCGACCGTGGATCTTCTCCTATACCCCATGGAAAGGAGAATACCCAAGATTGTGGCTGGGTCAGCCCCCTTCATTCATTACTTACTATCTGCATTGCGTAGCAATCGGGGCAGATCCCATGGGTGGATGGGAGCGAGAACTGTCGGCGGAAGGATTTCTCCACCGGAACCCACTCTCCGTTGCGCTCCACCCGCCTACACCATGCGCAGATACGCATCCGATCTGCCTCCGCTCTTATCGGAACAGCCATCGGGATGGAGCCCTCCGTACCGTTCCCTCTCTCGCTCGCATAGTTGTAAACACCCATTTTCATGCTTTCGATCTCCCGGAGGCAGCCTGGCGTAGCTGTACTCACCTATATACAGTATCTACAGACGCCAGACGTACAAGCAGGTTCATATTTTTTTTACCAACCGCCCCAAAGCGGCGATAAAACGTCCCGATTCCGGTATAGCGGCGTGGGAAAGTGGGCGGAATGGAGCGCCCGCCCTCCCGAGGGAGATCGTATGCTGTAGAGATCGTGGGGTTCGGTCAGGACGGAAGCGGTGGTCAGCGCTTGTCCGAATAGATATGGGGGTTCTGACGCTGGCACTCCTCGATGACGGCGATCTGCCGACGCACCTGCTGGGGCGTGATCTCCAGCGGCGCGCCGGTGGTCAGGGAGCGATAGAGCATCGTATAGAAGGCGTGGGCCATGCTCGCAAAGAGGTCCTGATTCTGCCCCTCGTTCCACGTCTCTTTGTTCCATGTGAGAGTATCGCTGCAGTAGGCGGGCGTGCCGTCCGGGCGATTGAGCGGGGTCGTGATCAGTTGGAGTTTCGGGGCGACTGCCGGATCGAAGTACTCCCACTCCATCTGCCTGGTATCGCCCTTCAGCCCGCCCTGGGCGCCATAGACGTTGTAGGTGAAGGTCGGATAGCGGCAGCAGGAGGAGATCTCCAGGGAGATGATGGGCCGCCCCTCTCCACTTAGAATGAGAAGGACGTGATCCTCTGCATTCCCGTAGCTGATGGCATTACGCATCAGGCAGGTGACCTGCGGCATCTCTTCGCCCCCGAACAACTGCAGGGCCTGATCCAGCGGGTGCGGCCCGGTGTTGAGCAGGTTGCCCCCCATCTCCGATGTAAGGGTCTGCCAGTCGTAGCGGCGGGAGAAGCCGTTGAAGGCGATGGAGATTTGCACGATGCTGCCCAGCACGCCGGAGGCGATCACCTCCCGGATCTTGCGATAGTAGGGGGCGAAGCGCGACTGCTGGAAGATGGCAAGCGTCTTACCGGACTGCTCCGAGGCCGCGATAAGCCGGTCCACATCGGCGGCGGTGGAGGCGAGGGGCTTCTCGCACAGGACGTTGAAGCCCGATTCCAGCAGATGCAGGGTGATGGGCACATGAAACTTGCTCGGGGCGGCGTTCACGATCAGGTCCAGATCGTCGCGCTCCAGCAGCAGCGTGTAGTCCGAATAGGTAGCGCAGCCATACTCCGCCTGCGCGCGAGCGCGCCGTTCGCTCAGCGGATCCACCACCGCGACGATCCGAAACCTCTCGGTATCCCTGGAGAGATACGCGCCGTGAATGTCTCGCCCACTTCTGCCCTGTCCCAGGATCGCCACACGAAGTGTCTGCATGTCTCATTCCCTTTCTCGGCATTCGATCTGTTCCGCCTGCCGAAATCTTGCCAGGCGCGGGGGGTAACTCGTCTCAGGGTGTCTTTGCGCCCAGCAGGTCCACAAAGTGGACGGAAGCGTCGGCGTGGACATCGGCGCGAAAGGCATGCACCCGCACCTGCGACCACCCCAGGGAGGGCTGTTGCAGGATCTCGACCATGTCTTTGTACTGTTGCTGCACGATCTCCGGGCGTGAGGCGCGCGCCATAAGCCGTTTGTAGTGGGCGCACACGGCGTCTTCCGGGCCATCTTCGCTCGCGCCATGAAAGAGCAGGATCACCTGCTGGATGGCATGCGCCTTCCGCAGGAAGGTAAATTCTCGTCGAAACTGATCGGCGCGCAACAGCTCGAACCCTCCGGTCGCGAGGGCGCCCGGCCCGCCGGGAGTATACAGCCGGTCGTAATAGACCACCCCCAGGCGCTGCTCCAGAAACTCGTCTATGCTCTTCTGCAGACGCCCGTCCGAACAGGCGATCACGAGCGCCTCCGGGCGCGTGTGGCTCCATCTCTCCGAACCGATATAGACGTTTTGCGCCATGGGTTCGGGCGTCGGTATCGTAAGGGAGGTTCCGCGATCCGGGAAAGCAAGCGAATTTCCATAAGAGAGTTCCGCAGGATCGCGCGGAACTGTCAGTTCTATCATACTTCTCCTTTTCTTAGAAACCATGTATCGGATAACGATGTATCGGATGAGGCGTCCGGCTCGATCACCGTTCGGTGCGAGGTTCGGCTCACTTCAGGGCAGCGACCTCAGCGACCACGGTCACGGGATCACCCACTGCGACCTCACCGCCGATTACTACCCGCGCCATCATGCCCAACCGCCCGGCGGCCTCCTGGCGCAGTTTGCCCTGGTGTCGCTCGAACTTCCCACAACCGGTACGCGGTTCGGTAAGTTCCACGCACGCCGCATCGCCGATCTGCAGGCGCGTTCCGGGCGGCAGGGAATCGATCTCCACATCCGCCAGGATCAATTGTTCCCCCAATTGGCCGGGCGCCGTCCGAAAGCCTTCTTCTGCCAGTGCTTCCAGGGCATGGGCCGCCATGATATTCAAATGACGGTCCGAATGTCCCCCCTTGGTATCGTTCTCGATCCCATAGCCCGCGACCAGCAACGCCTGCTGGCGCGGCACACGCGTATAGTTCTCAACGGATGGCGCGGCATCCTGCGGTTTGTACACAATGCTCACAAGTTCACCCATTTTCCTCTCTCCTCTCCATGCGCAGTTCAACCCCTCGTTTATTATAGCAAAATTTACTTCCTCGTCGGGCAAGAACCGGCCCGTTTCCTGCGATCAAGAGGATTTTGGGGAAGCATTGCGAAATGTTCCTGAGGTACTCTCTTCAAATTAGGAAAACAAGACCATGAACCTATTTCTGCTCGCCTCTCTCCTGACAGTCGTGACGCTCTGCGCGGCGACGGCGACGCCGGCCAACGATCCGCCTCCGCCCGTGCCGTTCGGACCTCTGCCATCGCCACGGCAACTGACCTGGCATGAGAGAGAGTTCTATGCCTTCGTCCACTTCAATATGAACACCTTCACCGGGAAAGAGTGGGGCGAGGGCTATGAAGATCCGAAGCAGTTCAACCCGACGGCGCTGGATTGCCGGCAGTGGGCGCGGGTCTGCAAGGCCGCCGGAATGAAGGGCATCATTATCACGGCGAAGCACCACGACGGCTTCTGTCTCTGGCCCTCGAAATACACCGAGCACTCCGTCAAGAACAGCCCGTTTCGCGGAGGCAAGGGCGACGTGCTGAAGGAGCTCTCCGCCGCCTGCAAGGAGTACGGCCTCAAGTTCGGCGTCTATCTCTCGCCCTGGGACCGCAACCACCCCCAGTACGGCTCCCCGGAGTACAACACCTTCTTCGAGAACCAGCTTACGGAGGTTCTGACCGGCTACGGCGAGATTTTCGAGGTCTGGTTCGATGGCGCGAACGGCGAAGGCCCCACCGGCAAGCGGCAGGTCTACGACTTTCCCGCCTTCATCGCCCTGGTCCGTAAGTACCAGCCGAACGCCTGCATCTTCAGTGACGGCGGCCCCGATGTCCGCTGGGTGGGGAATGAGGCAGGCCACGCCAATCCCACCAACTGGTGCCTGCTCAAGCGCGACGAGATCGTGCCCGGCACGCCCCGCTACGCCGAACTCACCTCGGGCCATGCCGACGGCACGCACTGGGTCCCGGCGGAGTGCGATGTCTCCATCCGGCCCGGCTGGTTCTATCGCCCCAGCGAGGACAACCGGGTGAAGACGGTCGCGCAGTTGGTGGACATCTACTACGCCTCCGTGGGGCAGAACGCCTCGCTCCTGCTCAACCTGCCGGTGGACACGCGCGGCCTGGTGCATGAGACGGACGCGGAGCGGCTGCTCGGCCTGGGCAAGGCCATCTCCGCCGCCTTTGCGCACGACCTGGCGAAGGGCAGGCCGACCACGGCCACCAGCGTGCGCGGCAACAGCCGCCGCTACGCCGCTGCCAACGCCACCGATGGCAACCCCAGAACCTACTGGGCCGCCGAAGACACCGTGACGACCGCCTCGCTGGAGGTGGATCTGGGCAGCCCGCAGCCGGTCAACCGCGTGGTGCTGCAGGAGGCCATCGCGCTGGGCCAGCGGGTGGAAGCCTTCACGGTCGAGGCGTTCACCGACGGCCAGTGGGCGCAGGTCGCTGAAGGCACGACCATCGGGCACAAGCGCATCCTCCGCTTCCCGGATGTGACGGCCTCAAAGGTGCGCGTCAATATCACCCGCTCTCGCGCCTGCCCAACCCTGTCCAACTTCAGCCTCTACCACGCCCCCGAAGGAACATAGTCAACCCATGAACAAAACACTTTGGTATAGGTACATCGTGCTTTTGGCAGTTGCGTTGCTCTGGTCAGAACAGGTTGGATCCGCCAATCCACTTGCTGGGTTATCAGAAAAAGATTGGGCGTACCAGGCAGCAAACGACCTGCAGGAAGCGGGGCTTCTTGCCCGACTCTATCCTGCAGGTCATTTTAACGGTCAGAGCACCCTGACACCAGCAGATTTTGCTGTCGCCACTCGGCAGGCGCTTGAGGTCTGCGGCATCCTCCAGCCGGAGCCTCAGCAGGCAGCACAATACAGGGCGTATTGGCAGGAGAAAAGAGGCAAACCCTCACCGCCGGAATTGTCGCTGATACTGGTACGCGAGTTGATTTTCCTGACCAGAGAATTTAGGTTCGACCTGACTGACCGTTTTGAGGATGGCGAGAAAGCGCTTCAGCAGCTAAAATTGCTGCACGGTAAAAAGAGAGACGCTCTGAAGGACAATCCTGTCTCCGTACTCAGTTTCAAGACGACCCCCGAAGCCTCTCAGGCCATCAAGGATTTGCAAACCGCCGGTTTGCTGATCGGTCCCTTCGAGCGTGAAAAAGATAGCAAAGGAGCCCTAACGCAGGAAGAGCTTCTCTCGGCCTTTGCGTATATGTTTCGCTTCCTTAAGAACCGCCCAGATGTATGGGGCGACCTAGGAGATCATGATATTCCTCACAATCCTGACGTCAATCATGGCCAGATCCAGGCGATGCTTGTGCTGCTCAACGCGTTTAAGAACGAATTAGCGGCGCAGGGATGGAACGTCAAGCAGATCAACCTCCGGCTGACTTATCTGGACGACAGCATAAAGCATTGACGTTGGATATATCGCCTTACGCAAGCGGGCTATTCCGGGTACAGAACGTACCCGTCTCCTCCACCCCCTCGGACCAGTGGCGGGGGCGGAGACCACGGGCCT
>DATGIG010000316.1:0-3547 GCA_035295825.1 Chthonomonadaceae bacterium
CTCTTCCGCCAGCAACCGCGCTTTGATCTGGTCTCGCCCCCATGAAAACCTGGAGGAGAGCTGCACATGGACGTGCGCCTTCGCTGCGTCAACGGTTACGGCAATGCCGGGAATACCGGCTAACTCTGCGGCAATAGAGTGCGCCATCTGCTCGGTAATCTCCGCCCCTCCGTTCAGAAAGTGTTTCACCGCAGCGTAGAGACCGACCATCGCCTCTCTTCCCACCTTCATGGGTCTGCCGATGCGGCAGTGGGGGGCTGACATGCCCTTGCAGGCATCTACGACCGCCTTTCTGCCCAGGATCAACCCGCTTGCCTGGGGTCCACGCAGCCCTTTCCCGCCGCTTACGATCACGACATCGGCCCCGTAATCCCGGGTGAACTTCCAGAGATGCTCCCTGGGCGGGAGAGACCACGCGATATCCACAATCACTCCCACCCCTTGGTCATGGCAGATGCGGAGGATGCTCTCCAGCGGGATCATTCCCTCGCGTGGGGGCGTGGTGAAGAGGGCTGCCGTCTGCGGAGTGATGGCTGTCAGAAGGTCCTGCTCCGTGGCCCCTTTGCTGCCTCCGATCTCAACGATCCGAGCGCCTGGTATTCGGATGGCGGCATCTTCGCCAAAGTGGTCGCACTTATGGAGGATGACCTCCGTTTTCAGCCCCTGAGTATCGGGCAGGCGCTCGCTCTTCTGGGGGTCCAGATCGGACATAAACGCCGCCACGGTCAGGACGATCCCGGCGGTTGCACTGGAGGTGACGCAGGCGGCTTCATTGTGGGTGAGCTTTGCAATGGCGTCTCCGATAGCATTTTGTAGCTCGATCAACCGCACCGCGCGCAGCGAAGCCTCTGCCATCGCCTCCATGACGGGAGCCGCAGGCATCGAGCCTCCCTGCGACGTGTACCACTCGTTGGCATTGATATAGGTGGTCACGCCCAGCTCTTCAAAAATTCCCATCTCTCGCCTCCCGGAACCGTGTGCGTTATTCGTTGATGATACTGGCAATACGTGTGGAGAGTCGGAAAGCGTGCCGGCAAAAACTCAGGAAGCGTCTCTGCCAGCGCTCTGGCATGCCCCTGACGAACAAATGCGGTCGCTCGTTCCTAGGGATGGAGCGACCGCACTCCCGCTTTTTTTGAAAGCGCCTGAAGGCTATGCCTTTGTGATGGTGCAGCGATCCACCGTGCGGCCCCACTCGTCCACCTGGGTCAATGTGAGCGTGCGCGCATCCATATCCACCACCGTCAGGGAGTGGCGATCCGAGATAAAGCACGCCACATAGTCCGCGTTGTTGTCCTCCGTATGGAGCCAATTCTGGGGATTGCCGTTGCACTGTGGGTCGTAGAGGCCATTTCCACCGGCGCCGGTGACGAAATGAATAATGCCATCCGGCTTCGTTTGCGTTTTTCCGTCGAATTTGCGGTCTACCACGAACGTTCCCGGCACCAGGCGGTGGCCGCTATGGAGCAGCTTTGCGCCGGACTCGTCGGTGGGCTTAAAGCGGAAGGGGCGCGAGCGCTGGTAGTTGTGAACGTGTCCACTCAGCACCACATCCACCCCGTGTCGCTCTAATAACGGTGCGAGGGGGCGCATCTGCTGCTCGCTATAGTGCTCTATGCCTGCGGTGAATGCGGGATGGTGATAGATGACGAACTTCCAGGCGGCGTCGGTGGCATCGAGGTCGGCGGCGATCCAGGCTTGCAGGGAGGCATCCGTCGAGTCCACGTACACATTGGAATCGAGGCAGAGGAAGTGCGCATCGCCGTAGTCGAACGAGTAGTTCGCCATGTTGGGAAATCGTGAACCTGCACAGGCCAGGAAGGGGGCGAGGATCTCGTCTTTTCCGACCGCCTGCGTCGGATGGTTGGACTTCGGTCCATTGAGAGGGAGGTGGAGATTGGTGTAGTAGCCCAGCGCGTCGCCATGCTGGTTGAAATCGGCGACGACGCCCTTCTCCATGTCTCTACCGGTCACATCGTGGTTGGCGATCACGGAGTAGTACGGCACCGAACGCAGCAGCGGCGCGCCAATATGTGGACTGGCCTGATCGGCGTTGTAGATGGGGAAGAAGTAGCGGGCATACTCGCTGTCGAGGCCGCTGGAGTAGACGTTATCTCCCGTATTCATCACAAAGTCGGGCCGGGCGCGATAGGAGTAGTAGGCGATGGCATGGTCGCTGATCTCTCCGCAGGAGTTATCGCCGAAGGCCACAAAGCGCGTCTTGACGCCCCGTGGCTTGCGAGTGGTGAAGAAACCTTCCAACAGCAACTCGCCGTTCATACGGACACGGTAGTGGTAGCGCTGATTGAGTTTTAGATCCGAGAGCGTCGCCACATGGTTGAGCCTGCCCCGATCTCCCTTACGCGTAGGGCTCGTCCGCTCCTGTTTGCTGAGGGTCGCCTTCTGGCCGAGGCTCGTGGTCGGGCCGTACTCCAGCTCGAAGGCAGCGGGAGTTTCGTTCGTCTGCCACGCCACCACAATGGCCTCTTTGCCCTCGACCAGCTTGCTGTTTGCCGTGCCCGGCTGGAGATAGGGCAGGGCGGTGAAGATGGGCAATGGGGGCGGGATGTCGGAAGTCTTGTTTTGCGCGAAGGTGGCCGCAAACGCGCCGTCTCGTGTGGGCGCCAGCGCGAGAAACGTGATGCCGCCTGCGGCTTGCAGCAATTGGCGGCGCGTGAGTTGGGACGTCGCTTTGTCTGTAGACATGAGGGTTGTCTCCTTCTACTTGTGTGGTGCAGAGCATGGCTCGGATGGGCCGCGCCCGGCGGGTCTGCCGGGTAACAAATTTCCAGGATACGGCAATGTACCCCAGTTACATTAAGGAGACATTAAGACACCTGCTGCACGCTCCAGGGGCTTGCTCCCGGCGGCTTATCGAGCCGACGGTGAGAACGAACGGAACAATTTTGTGGCGTGGCGCGTCCCCAACGGAGATACTTTCTTCCCTCCGTGGTATTCAATAGTGAGTATAGGTTACCCACATACCGGCAAGACCGGATAGTTCTCGTTTCATTTCGTGTCTACCCGATTTGTTGCTTGTGTCTGCTCAAACTCGAAATTGACAAAGGAGATAGACCATGAAGTGTGTACGACTTGCCGCTGCCCTCGGTTCGGCAGTGTTCGGCTTTGCGACGCTCGTTTGGGGCGCGTCGGCGCGAGCGGACGGACCGATCCTTCCGAACCTGCCCGCCACTCCGACGGTATCGGTGTCCACCGTCCCGATGAACGGGGACGTAAACCCCTACGGGGTTGCCGTCGTTCCCAAAGGTTTTCCGACCGACGGGTTGCTCCGCCCCGGTGAAATCCTCGTCTCTAACTTCAACAACAGCAGTAATGCGCAGGGAACCGGCACAACGATCGTGAAGATCGGCTCAAGTGGTTCGCCTTCGGTTTTCTTTCAGGGCGCACCGGGCCTGGGTCTGACAACGGCGCTGGGTGTGCTTAGCGGAGGGTTCGTTCTGGTTGGCAACGTGCCGACCACCGATGGAACGAGCGCCACCGTGCAGCAGGGCTCGCTGCTCGTCATCGACCGCTTCGGCAATGTAGT
>DATGIG010000317.1:0-5359 GCA_035295825.1 Chthonomonadaceae bacterium
CTGGTTTGTTACTGGTAGCCCTCGCCTTGGATCGAACGCACATGCTGTTTTGAGCGATCCAAACAGTGTGCTCTATCTACCCATCATTGCCCTGGCGGAAGCTTGTTGGGCTGTTGAGCGCGGCAAAACCACCATCCCCTCGGTCGCCGCACTCCTCTCCGTTGTAGATGCCGCCCCACGTGTCAACCGGATGTTTTGCACCCAACCTGCCAGCCTTCTCGAGCAGTTTACCTATTCCGATCATTGGAAGCCTACCTCCAGTGCGGAGGTCTCAGCGTACGTTTTAGGGTCGGAGATTGTCACACCCATAGAGGGCCTTGTAACCCCTTGCAGGCGGATTTCGTCCAATGCGGGAAGGTAACCCTTCGAGGAAGGGAAGACACGCAATGAATCGCTCCCATTGGGCATCGCTCGGTCTGGTTTGCGTAGGATTATTGTCACTCCTGGCCCGCAGTGAGGCGCAGGCCCCAAACGCGCAGGCCGCTCTACAGAAGCCAACACCGAATGCAAAATCGGCCGCACATACGGAGGGCATTCACTGGCTGACCTCGTTTGAGAAGGCCAAACAGAAAGCGCTTCGTGAGAATAAGCCGGTGTTGCTGTTTCAATTGTTCGGCAAACTCGACGAGGCTCTGTGTTGAACGAACGCGCGAACGCTGAGAGCCGTGTTGCTCTCTGATCCTCAAATCGTACAGAAAATCAATTCCGAGTTCGTGGCCTGTTGGGAAACGGTGCGCCCCGTGCCGAAGGTCAGCATCGATTTCGGCAACGGCAAAAAGATGCAGCGAACGCTGATGGGAAACACCGTCCTCTATATCTGCTATCCCGACGGACAGGTTGTGGACGCGCTTCCCGGCGTCTACCGCCCCGAAGACTTCACGCCGCTGGCAGAAGCGGCCCTCACATTTATGCGTTCCCCGGCGATGACCGCCGCAACCGGTGCGGCCCGCACGAAACTCCTGGCGGATTGGCATCGCACCCGTTTTGCCGCCAGCGTACAGGGGGAACGACGGCGTATGACGTTCTCAAAAGCGGCGGTCGAAACGCCGCTCCTGAACGCGATGGGTGTGCTTGCGAAGCCGGAGGCATCGTCCGTACCCGTGGCTGCGAATGTGGCTCCCAACGTTCCACCCCGACAGCCTTCCGGTTTCGGCGGCGCGCCGCGCACTCCGGGTGGGGGATTTGGCACGGGTAATCCTGGCACGGTCCTTCCCGCCAGGGAGGAAGGCGCCGTGGCTGTGCTTCCGCCCCTGCCCAAATTGAACTATGAGAAAGACTTGAAAAGCGCGTTTCAGCAGTTGAGCGTCAATATCGAAGACATCAGCAAAGGGACCTACACCGTGCAGCGACTCAAGTTCCAGGGCGTTTTTGGGCCGACAACACCCAGAATGTCCCCGGAGGATCTGGGGAAGTTGGTCGTCGCGATGGACTCGAAAAACAACGTCACGGTCGTCCATCCTACCGCCGACCTGCTCCTTGCGACCTGTGACACGCCGCAAACGCCACAGTCGCTGCGCGATGTGCTGTTCAAACAGGTGCTTCACGTCCCGATTGACGACCCATATCTGGGATTGGCAGACGCGCTCGTTCCCGGCTCCCCCACCGTGCCTTAATTCGCTCCAGGGTGGTTCATCCTACGGAATGCTCCTGGGTGAGATGCTCGGCTAAGGCGGTAAAGCGGTCTGCGCAGGCAGGGTAGAGCGTGCGGAAGAAGGCACTCGCGCGGGAAGAGGCTACGGCGGCATCAGGATCAGGCTGCTCTTCCTCTCCCAGAGGCGCGAAAGCGGACGCGGCGGAAGCATAATCGGGATAGAGACCGAGGCCTACTGCGGCTGCCATCGCCGCGCCGCAGGAGGTCGCTTCGGAGAGCCGCTCCAGCAGGCGCAGGGAGCGATTATAGACGGCGGCGAAGATGCGTCGCCAGAGGGCATAGCGCATTCCTCGGCCCAGCACCCGGATACGCTCAGGAGCCAACCCTAACTCTTCTAAAACGGCCAGATTGGTCCCGAGCGCATAGGCCACCCCCTCCATTACTGAGCGGGCCAGTTCCGCTCGCCCATGCGCGGACGTGAAGCCGAAGTAGACCCCTCTGGCATTGGCGTCCCAGATGGGCGAGCGCTCTCCCTGGAGGTAAGGCAGGAAGAAGAGCCCCCGGCTGCCTGGCGGGGCGAGGGAGGCTACTCGCTCCAGCGCCGTCCAGGGATCTTCGCCCGGCAGCAGTTCGCCCGGCCCGATGGCGTTTTGAAACCAGTCCACGCTGCTGCCGGCGGATTGGACCGTCCTTAAGCCACGTACTGCAAGGCGATAGTGAAGTGATGAGTAGACAAGGAGCAGCCACATAGCTGCGCCATCGTCGAACGCGGCCTTTGCGGCCATCGGTTAGGGAGTGCTGTTCAACGCCGTCCAGGCCGCCAGGGAGTCCATGTAGTCTCTCCAATGCACGATCTTTCGGCCCTCAATCGTCACGACCGATATGAACCGGTTGTCATAGGGCACACCGCTGGCAAGGATTTTCCCGTGTACATCGTATTCGAGGATGATGACACGGCCATCCTGAGAGATGTGAACCACCAGCGCGTCACCAGAGTGAAGTTCGATGTTCTTGCCGTACCCGGAATAGAGTTCCATCAAATTGGCTCGCCCGCGAACTGTCACCGGCCAGCCTGGGAAGCGATAGCGGAACTCGAAGAGGGCGTCTTCGGCAATCGCGTCAAAATAGTGCTCGCCATCTACGAGGCCGCTGAGACCCTGCATGACGACCTCGAAGAAGGGATCGAGGGCTTTGAAAACGGCATACTGCATCGTCAACCTCCTGGAGAGGGCTCTTCGTAATCGGTCCCTGCGAAGCTCCCTCTACTCCCTTAGTACATTATGGACGAATGTTATTGCAACGGATCCCTCACCGACGGCCGACGCGACGCGTTTAGGGTTACCCCCCCGAACGTCTCCCACGGCGAACACACCGGGCCGGCTCGTCTCCAATAGATAGGGGGGGCGGGCAAGCGGCCAATGGGCTGCAGCTAGCTCGTCGCTAGAGAGATCGGGACCCGTCTTGATGAATCCCTTCGCGTCGACGAGGACACACCCATCGAGCCAGTCCGTGCATGGGTCGGCGCCGGTCATAAGGAACACATGCCGGATTGAGTGGGTCTCTTCCGCGCCGGACTTGTTGTTGCGCCATCGCACTCGTTCCAGGTGATCTGTACCTTCGAGTGCCAGGATCTCGGTATTGGTGCGCAGTGTGATTGCGGGATCCTCTTCAATACGCAGGATGAGATAACGGGACATACTCTCCGCGAGTCCGTCAGAGCGCACGAACAGGTGGACGCGTTGGGCGGTACGAGCAAGAAAGACGGCGGCTTGTCCGGCGGAGTTTCCGCCTCCTACCACGATCACTTCTTCCGCTCTGCAAAGCTGCGACTCCATGAACGTCGCCGCGTAGTAGATGCCTAGCCCCTCGAATTGGTGAAGGTTCTCGATTGGCAGCTTCCGATATTGCGCGCCAGAGGCGATGATGATGGTCCGAGCCCGTACCGTCGTGTCATCGCGCAGTTGGATCGCGTAATTGTGGCCGTCGCACTGTAGCTTCGTGGCTCCCTTGGCGATGGCAAACTGGGCGCCGAACTTCTGAGCCTGGTTATAGGCCCGTGCAGCCAGCTCTTGCCCGGAGATGCCATTGGGGAATCCGAGATAATTCTCGATTTTCGAACTGGATCCAGCCTGGCCGCCCGGCGCGGTATGCTCCAGGACAAGAACGTCCAATCCCTCCGACGCAGCGTAGACCGCAGCCGCCAATCCGGCCGGTCCCGCGCCAACCACAACCACATCGCGCGTCTGTGTCAGGTTGATCGCGTCGTTGAATCCAAGGCAATCCGCGATCTGTTCATTCGTGGGCGTGCGCAGCACAACCTCGCCGCGACAGACGACGACCGGGATGTCGCCAGGTTGGATATCAAACCGGTCCAGGAGCTCCTGCACCTCTGCCTCGTGGTCGAGATCGATGTACTGGTACGGATGACCGTTTCGGTTGAGGAATTCTTTAACACGCAGAGTGTCGCCGCAAAAGAGCGATCCGATCACCACTACATCGCCAATTCGGCGTGCGAAGAGTGCAACACGGCGCAAGATGAACGCCCGCATGATGATCTCGCTCAGCTCCGCATCGGCCTGGATGAGCGCGAGCAACTGCGCGCGGTCCAACTCGATGATCTCGCCTGCTTCCGTAACGCGAGCCGTGCCAAGCGAACGTCGTCCGGACAACAGATTGATCTCGCCGTTAAATTGGCCGACGCCGAAGATGGTGACTTGTGCGTCGGCCTCAGCGGAAGGTCGGACGACCTCGACTTTTCCCGAGACGAGGATGAAGAACACGGAGTACGGTTGCCCTGCCTCCATCAGGATTTCGCCCACTGTTGTCGGACGCTGCCGACCGTGCGACGCGGCGCGCTCGATCTGGGCTTGTGTCAGCCTTGGGAAAACCTGGTCGGCGCGCGACGCAAGTGATTCCGGCAGCCATGTGGCTTCAACAAATGGATCCATCGCGATTCCTTCAATTGATGTGTGCTATCTACACTCATACATTATGTAGTACAGCTTCTCCGAGTTCCATAACTGAGTGCATTCAGGGGCTGACCGGCATGTTCCATGTCAAGTATCCGGATGCAGGCGCGCCTCTACGAAAGCGGGCTATCACTCAACCTATTGAGTTCTCCTGAGCCAACTGCTCAGCCAGGGCAGCAAAGCGGGCTGCGAATGCTGGATAGAGGGTGCGGAAGAAGGCACTCCCACGAGTATAGACTGCGGACGCCTCGGGATCGGGCTGTTCTACTTCTCCCAGTGGATCAAACGCAATAGCGGCGGTGGCATAGTCGGGGTAGAGGCCGATCCCTACCCCAGCCGCCATCGCTGCACCACAGGAGGTCGCCTCCGAGAGCCGCTCCAGCAGATGCAGGGGGCGATTGTAGACCGCAGAGAAGATGGAACGCCAGAGGGCATAGCGCATCCCACCGCCCAGCACCCGGATACGCGCAGGAGCCAACCCCAGTTCTTCCAAAACCGCCAGGTTGCTCCCAAGCGCATAGGCCACTCCCTCCATCACCGACCGCACCAGTTCTGCCCGTCCGTGCGCCGCCGTGAGGCCGAAATAGACGCCTCTGGCGTTGGCATCCCAGATGGGAGAGCGTTCCCCTTGCAGATAGGGCAGGAAGAACAATCCCCGACTGCCGGGAGGTGCAGAGGCCGCCAGTCGTTCCAGGGCGGCGAACTCGTCCTCTCCCTCCTCTTTCTCCCCCACTCCAATAGCATTGCGGAACCAATCTACTGACCCCGAAGCGGTCTGCACCGTTCCATATACCACATA
>DATGIG010000318.1:0-6501 GCA_035295825.1 Chthonomonadaceae bacterium
CTCGAAATAGTGCTCCGGGGTCTTCAGCTCGTCTTTGGCGCGGGAGATGCAGCCCAGGATGTCCATGAAGGGCAGCGCGGGCTGGCTCAGGTACTCGAACTCTTCGAGCTGGAGGCGGTCCAGGTGATGCTCCAGGAGGGCAACCGCGTCGGCGGGCTCGATGAGAGGCGGCGCGGGCGGCAGGCCCAGGCGGTGGCCATCCCGGCGCAGCAGCTCGTAGCCAAAGGCGTGGAACGTGCCGATCCAGACCCGGTCGGCGGCGGCGCCGACCACACCCCGCAGGCGGGTGCGCATCTCTTCGGCGGCTTTGTTGGTGAAGGTGACCGCCAGGATGTTGTCTGGAGCGACATTCTGCTCCCGCAGGAGGTAGAGAATGCGCGCCACCAGGGTGCGTGTCTTGCCCGTGCCCGGCCCGGCATCCACCAGGACCGGCCCGGCGGCGATATGGGCGGCTTCGCGCTGGCTGAGGTCCAGTTCCGCCCCGGAGAGCGATTCCGCCTGCGCGACGTCATCTTCCGATAAAAATGCTTCCGGCCGGAGGGGCAGCAGCAGGGCTTCGACCATCTGCGCCAGCACGCACGATTCGGAAAGACCGGCCTGCGCGGCGATGCGGGTGGCGTTCCAGCCCTCTTGCGTGAAGAGCCGGAACAGGACCGGGCGGGGCAGCAGCAGCTCGGCGGCGAAGATATTGGCCTCGGTTTCCTGGCGCTGGCGGGGGCTGTAGCCTTCGGCGACCTGCGCGCTCTGGGCGCGGGCGGAAGGCGGCATAAAGAGGGTGGGGATGTCCTCGGCCTGGCAGGCGTCCCAGTCCAGGTCGCCATGCAGCCAGTAGTGCGCGAACTCATGCGCCTGCGCCAGCCGCTGGCGCGCGGCGGAGACGCCGCGCCCGCGGGCGTAGAAGATGCGTGCGGCTTCGCGGTCCAGCACGGCATGGGCTTCGGAGAGCAGGGGATCGTCCGGAGGAACGGGCGTGCGGCGCATGCCCGTCTCCGCGGCAGCGGCATCCAGGATCTGGTCCGCCGGAGGCAATATCTCAGGATCGCCCGAGAGTTGGGCGCGCAGACGGAGATGGTGTTGATAGGCGCGGCGCCGGAGCGCCGACCAGTCGGGCATCGGTAAAACCTCTGATGGAGGTGATTGCCGCTACGCGGCAGGTGATCGTTGCGAATCAACGATCACCTGCCTGAGTTTTTCGACCAGAACGCCTTCTGTTCCTCCGTCATTTCGGGATCGGTGCGGACCGCTTGCAGGAAATCCTGCTGGCGGCCGGCTCGGGGGGCGCTGTCGGCCCGATAGCGGGCTCCGGCGGCCAGGGTCGGCGGCTGCTGCAAGTAGTCGCGGACCTGACGCTCGGTGACCTGCAGGGCATCGGCAAGGCGATCCAGGAGCGTGGCCGGCAGCGAGGCGAGGGAGAGCAGGCGCCGCTCCAGCTTAAAGACCAGCGGCACGCTCAACGCCAATCGCTCCGCCAGGGCCGCCGCGTTCAGCCCGCGGGAAAGCAGGCTGGTCAGAGAGGACTCGTAGCGGGCGCGGAATTCGGCCACAACGTTCAGGCCGACCGCCAGCGTGCGCGCCTCTCCCTCCGGGTCGGCATACAGCGTCTCCGCCCGGTCCGCAAGGGGCGCCTGTGCGGACCACTGCAGCAGATCGGCGGCATGCTCGGGATAGCGGTCGAGCCATATGCGCAGCGGGGTAGGGGCTGCGGCCTGCCGGTCGGCGCTCCATTGGGCAAAAAGCATATCAAGATCGTCTGATTTTTTCATGGACTTATCTTCCTAACTGTGCCCGGCCCGCCAGGCGGCCAGGCGCTCTTCCGCGCGCTCCAGCCGGTAGCGCACCGCGCGGTCTGAAATCTGCAGGTGGCGCGCGATCTCCTCCTGCGTCCACTCCTCGTAGTGCCAGAGCACGAAGGTGAGGCGCTCCTTATCGGGCAGGAGGGCCAGCGCCTCGCGGATCTCCATGCGCTCCTGGGGCGTGAGGCGGCGCGTATCCGCCCACGTCTCCATGACATCGGTCTGACGCCCCTTGCCGTCGTCCAGCGGGTCTGGCTGGAACTCATGCCGGTCCACGCTCTGATATTTCTGGACGCAGTTGAGGATGCGCCGCTTGAGGCAGACCCAGAAGCGCACTTCCCAGAACTCGCTGCCCGCCCCCAGGTCGAAAAGGTCCTGCATCAGGCGCGAGAACACGTCGAAGGCGCACTCCTCCGCGTGGGAGGACGAGCGCAGCTTCCAGGCGGCGATGTGCTTATGCACGAAGGGGCTGCACCGCTTGACCAGCAACTCGGCCAGATCGCCTGCCGTATGCATGTCGCCGCCGCGCGCCTTCTCGCGCAGCATGTAGACCAGCGTCTCTTCCTTGACGAAGCCGGCCGCGGCGCGGTCCGGCGTCTGCGCCCGGCGCTTCAGTTCGGCGGACGAGAGGGAGAGCAAGACACCGATCTGTTGCTCGACATCTGCCTCCCGGCTGCGCCCGGCCGTCTGCAGAGGCCGGGGCAGGCCAGGTACCAAAGGTTGTCGCTCGTCCATAAGGCGTCCTCCATGCGAAATGGCCGGACCAGTGGCGGCATTCATATCTGGGATACTACGCGGGGTTCGCGCGGGCCGGAAAAGCCAGCGGCGAATATTTGAAAAAAATTTGCGTAGGGAACACCGGGCCGATTTCCGGTCGGCGCCGGTTATGTGTAGTTATGTCAATGATACCGGAAAAACCTGCCCGGAAAGGGAACAGGGAACTTGGAACAGAGGCGGAGACCTCACCCCCGACCCTCTCCTTCTAAAGGAGAGGGGACGCGATGAGGAATGGAGATATAGGAATGGAAGCGGAACTCACATTAGGAGACATCTACGAGGAGATCTCGGAGCGGCTGGCGCTGGCGCGCACGAAGGCGTTGATGGGCGAGCGGCAGGAGGCATTGGGCCTGTTCCAGGGCGCTTCGCTGGACTATACCCGTTTTCGAGACGTGCTGGCCGGCTATCCCGGCGCGCACGCGCTGGAGCACGCCTTCGACGTGACGATGGCGGCTCTGGACGCCGAGCGGGCCCACCGGGCCGGCACAGACATTGAGGCCGCGCCCATCGTCTCTCGAACGCGCCGCCGCGCCCGCAAAGCGGCTTGAAAAGGCTTTCCCACTGTGGCCGCTTCCGGGCTTTCCGCAAGAGCGGCCACACGCCGACAGGCCCTGCCCTTGACGGCCGGCTGTCCGGCATGATACACTATAAGGGTTATGCGGGAGTAACTCAACGGTAGAGTGCCTGCCTTCCAAGCAGGTTGTTGCGGGTTCGATCCCCGTCTCCCGCTCCAAAACTCAATGCGCCCGTAGCTCAGTGGATCAGAGCAGGAAGCTTCTACCTTCAAGGTCGGGGGTTCGAGTCCCTCCGGGCGCGCCTGATCCGAAATTGGCCCCGCGCCGGATGTACGTGTGCATGGCGACTGTAGCTCAGTAGGTTAGAGTGCCAGGTTGTGGCCCTGGAGGTCGTCGGTTCGAGCCCGATCAGTCGCCCTTATTGATAACTGTTCCCACTTACTGTCAGTCAAAGTCCCTGATTCGGAGGGGCTTTGACCCCGGTTAGAGTGCTGAATGTAACCCACTTCTTCCCCTATAAATGTTTTACCCCAAACATCTTTATACTAACCGCATATTTTGAGAAGCGGAATGTCCCTTTTTGCGCGCGCAAGCCTTCCCGGTGCCTGATTGCCGGATGTTCCCTCTCCTGCCCCGCTGACGACCAGGCCCTTGTAGGGGCATTTCACGTTGCCCCTACAAGGGCCTGGTCTGGCGGCAGGTCTTTCCGTCTTTGCCCGGTCTTTATGGCCGGTCTGCGAGTAAGAGCGGTTATTGGTAGATGAGCGTTGCAGCGGCGTGGGAAGGAACCGCCTGCCGAGTCTCTATGTGATACACGCAGTCGCAGCGCGAGCAATAGCAGAGCCTTTCCCAATGGTAGAGCGCCCGGTTATAGTAAAGGGTATCGTAGGCAAATCGTTCACTGTCCTGCCGGCCCTGCCGAGGGATCGCAGCGATGGCGACGCCCATGATGCTAAACAGGATCACGGCCACAACCATGAAACCGATCTCGGCTAGGCCGAGGAGAAAGAAACCTACGCCCCAGAACCCGAAGAAGACCGCTATGATTCCCAGGCAGCCTACTGCCAAGCCATTTTGTCGTGGTGGCGCTGGTGGAGCGAGGTTCCTTGCCAGTTGCGTTGCTCCGGCGTGGTGCACGGAACTGACACCGACCGTATTTAGGGAGCCTCCACCTGAAAAGTGACCATAGCTGTAGGACATGCCCGCAGAGACGGAGGCCCAGCTACCCGTCTGCCAGATGGCAGAGACCTTCTGCACGTTCGGATTGCCACAGACGACGCAGGTGAAGAGGTTGGGGTCGAGAAGCGGGCCGGTCGGAGGAACGGGCGGAATACCCATTTGCTGCATCGGGGGGCTGGCTTCCTGGCGCGGTGGCGGCGTCACGATCTGCGTCGGCTCATCCGATGGCGCAAACTGTGTCCTGAACTGGTGACCACACTTCGGACAGTGAGGGTCGTCAGCTTCTACTATGTTCTGGCAGCGGGGGCATTGCTTATATCGGGGCGCCATTATCAATAGCCTCCAGGCAAAACTCTAGCACGATTGCCCGCCAGTTTCCAGTAGACAAAGCTGGCCTGTGACGTAATTCACACTCCGGCGCCGCCTTCTGCTTCTCATCCCAGCAGAAGGCCCACCTTTGGCCCTAGAAGGCACGTAGAGCGCAGGAAGGTTTCAGCGACCATTTACCCGTAAATCGGCGGAAGGCGCGCAGGAGGCTGCGCATCGTTGCGCGGCGCGGTAGGATCGCCGGGTATCAACGGCCGGGCGTCCACACTAACGGTTCCGGCCTGGCTTGCAGCAGCCCTTCAAAGCTACTATAGCCAGGCCGGAATGAAGTCGGCAAGGGGAAATGCTCCCAGCTTACCGTATGATACCGGAGTCGATCAGTTCGATGGCTGTCTGCTTGAAGGCAGGTCCGTAATCCTCCCACCTTCTTGCTAGGGCCGCTTGTTGGAGGATTGTATCCAGAAGGAACAGATCGTCTCTGCGAACGCCATTGATCTTAACGTAGAACTCTTGCTCATCGGCGGCTTCGATAGTACCGTTTACGGGTCTATTGGGCACATGTCCGCTTCCTGTGGAAACTCGGACGCCTTCATGTTCAAATTGCCAATCGCTTGCAGTCATAGATTAACTTACTCCTCTTTCCAGCCTACCGCATTACCAGAGAGGCGATTCCTTCTTTCGAGGAACACTGACCGGGCGCTGCATCCGAAGCATTTCCTCTCCCAGCTTCTTCCTGTCTTCAGCAGACAGGCCCTCATAGGGATCGCCCTCTATTTCCCGCTTGACGATCTGATCGAACCGGATACAAAAGCGGGTCTTGCCCCGCTCCCAACTGAACTCCCCGTAAGGCTTGCCGGATAGCAGCCACGCCTGGTACTCGGATTCAAAACGGTTTGCTTCCTCTTTTGGGAGAGTAGTGACCTCAGAGTTTCTCAAGGTGATTTTCATTGAATTTACCTTCCGTTCTTGCCTTCCTGCTTGCCCTGTGCAAACAGGTGTCTCTCAACAGTCAGAATTATCGGGAACCAGCGGGCTGCGCCTTCACAGTACTTTTACAGGGATTGGTTATGGCTGCAAGCCTTATAGCCCGTCCATCTTCCCTTCATCAATCATCTGGCAGGCTGTCTGATGGAAATGCTCTCTTTCTCCTTCGATGTTATTGTTTTGGATCGCCTGTTGGAGAATGAAGGTTAGTTGCTGTACCTGCCCATGAGTTTTCTTACCGTCAACTTTGACAAAAGCATTTGAAGCCGGCATGTCTCTCTCGTTGCGCTTCAATCCGGTATCCCTGGAGGCTATTCCTGCCTGAATATGCTTGCCCCGGTACGTAAAATCGTAGACTATTTCTCCGTCATCATGCCTCATAGAGTAAACTCCTTTGCAGTAAGCTATTCCCCTACTACTCTTGTGGATGGCATTCAGCCCATCCACAAGAGTAGTAGGGACCAATGAAAGATTGAGGCAGAGCATCCTGGCCCGCCCCCGCCGGGTCAGCGGCGCCCTCTGGCTGCTGACCGGACGCCCGGATGGATGTCTTCAGCCGCCGCGTGTGCCGGAACCGTCGCCGCCATCCTCTTCCTCTAAGCCCGGCAGGGCACCATATTGCGCCCTGAGTTGCCCCTTTTTCTCATTGATAACGACGGCCCGCTCTTCCGATGTAAGTTTGCGCCCCAGGCGCTTTTCGGCCACTTGGACGGCAATTAGAAGCTGTAGTTCTATCGCTTCTCGGATTTCTGCATCGGTATAATTGTTGGGGTTATTCAGATCAACAGCCATACTTGATGACCCCTTTCTCATCCTTCATGTAGGCCGGCCGGCCCATAGACCTCAAACTCTGCGGCTGTGGCAACGTCTTCCAGATGCTCCGCGTAGCCGTCTCCGATGCCCCGCTCCGCTTCCATCTTCCGGCA
>DATGIG010000319.1:0-10276 GCA_035295825.1 Chthonomonadaceae bacterium
GACATCCCGCACGACCATGATGTGGTACATGAAGTAGAGGAGTTCGATATTGTCCGGCCACTGGTCGTGCGGGATGTCGTTGAGGCCGACGACATGGGCTCCGAACGAGCCATAGGCGAGATAACTGAGGACGCCCGGAACCATAATCGGGTTCTCCAGTCGGCGGTTGCTAACGTCCGGCTGCCCGATAAGGACCATCTCCGCATGGGTCCCGCTATCGAATTTGCCCTCCATGGCGGCCAGGGCGGCGGGCTGATGCTGCGCGACGAGTTTGCCCTGATGGTCGCCGGTAGGAGAGATCTGCAGCATGCTGAAGATCAGCCCGGTCACCACGCCCACCTTCATGCAGATGCGGGCGTGCTCTTCATGATGCTGCATGAGCGTCCAGTAGGCGGCGACCGCGCACACGACAAACGATGCCGTGATGACGGCGGCGCTCATGTTGTGCGCGTACTGCCAGAGCGCCCAGGGGTTGAAGAGATAGGCCCAGAGATCGGCGAGCTGAAGCGTATCGTTGGGGCCTGCGGCATATCCTACCGGGTGCTGCATAAAGGCGTTGGTAGCGATGATGAAGTAGCCGGAGAGCCACGAGCCGAGGAAGACCATAAAGGCGGCGAAGAGATGGCCTTTGGGGCCGAGCCGCTTCTCGCCGAAGAGGAAGAGGCCCAGGAAGGCGGATTCGGCAAAGAAGGCGAACATGCCCTCCATGGCCAGCGTCAGGCCGATGACGCCCCCGGAGTAACTGGAGAAGCGCGCCCAGTTGGTTCCGAACTGGAACTCCAGGGGAATGCCGGACACGACGCCGACGGCGAAATTGATGCCGAAAATCCGCGCCCAGAAGCGCGCGGCTTCGTTATAGCGCACGTTTCCGGTGCGATACGCGATGAGCTTGAAAACAACGATGAGGAAAGCCAGCCCCATCGTCAGTTGGGGAAACAGGTAGTGATAGGTCGCCGTGAAGGCGAACTGGAAGCGATGCCAGACGACAGCATCCATAACAACCTCTCTCTATTTAACGCACGATGAGAACGGGGCAGTGGGCATGGTGCAGGACGCCGTCGGAGACGCTGCCGAGCAGGTAGGATTTCCAACCGCCCATGCCGCGACTGCCCATGATGATCAGGTCGGCCTCTTCGCGCTCCGCGGCAGCCACGATGCGGTCTATGGGATGGCCGATCTCGCGGATCGTCTGATAAGGCACATTGGCGGCGGTCAGGATCTCAGCAACGCTCTTCTCGACTGCGGTCTGCACCTGCCTGGCATACTCCGCCATATCCGCCTCCGCCATCACCATCGCTTCCGGTACGCCCACGAACGGCACAGGAACCGTCGAGGGGCTGAAGACATTGACAACAAAGATCTCCGAGCCGAACTTCTGCGCGATCTCCGCGGCGGTGCGGACGGCGTTCAGGGCCTGGTCGGAACCATCGGCGCAGATGAGAATCTTCTGGAACATGGCAATCTCCTATTTTCACCTATGCATTCACGTGTACATTGCGACGGATCGTATCTTCACGGCTTCTTCTAAATACTACCTCAAGATACGCTCTCATTGTAGCGGTTACCCCGGCCTCTGCACATCCCCGAAACGGCGGATTGTGGGTCAGAGATTAGCGTAGGATAAGCGGTTTGTCCTCGCCCTGCTCCGCCTCTTCGGCGCGATGAGTGGCGGCTTCCAGCACTTCCATCGGGGTCTTGAACCAGACCCCGATGGCGAACACGACCAGCGCGCCGATCATGGCGAACCAGGTGAAGGAGACTTTCGGCAGCCAGCCGGGATGGACAAAGGCAGCATGGATGTGCAGGAGGGGCGCAATGGCGTTGGCGGCCATAACATGCAGGTCGCCGAGGAGGATCGTGGCGAGCAGGCCACAGGTGACGGCAATCAGATTGCCACGGTCGGAACCCCGGTCGCGGGTACACATACCGAGCAGGAACACGCCGAGCATGGGGCCGAGGATAAACCCGGCGATGCCCAACACGACGGGGATGATCCGGATGTCGGGATGGAGGACCTTGGCATACGCGAACCCGCCCGCGATAAGGATCATCAGGGCGGCGAAGACGGCGGTAAAGCCGCGCGCGACACGCACATAGTGCTCCTCGTCGCGCCCCAGGAAGCGGGGCAGATACCAGTCGTTGACGGCGCTGGTCGCCAGCGCGTTCAGGGCGGCGGAGAGAGAGCCCATGGCGGTCGCAAAGACGCCCGCCAGCACCAGGCCGCGCACTCCCACGGGCATGACGTTGAGAATATACGCACCGAAGACGTCGGCATTGGCCGCGGGTTGGAAGGTCGGGTCCTGCCGGTAGTAGACGTAGAGCAGGATGCCGATAAAGGTGAAGGCGGCGGCAATGGGCAGGTCCATAAAGGCGGAGGTGATGAGGCTGCGGCGGGCGCTCTTGTAGGTCTTCGCGGTGAGCATCCGCTGGACCATGTCCTGATCGGTCCCGAAGGCGGCCATGCTGCTTAAGGTCGAGCCGATCAGGGCGGCGAAGAGGGTATAGTCGCCGGACAGGATGAGTTTGATATACTCCCAGGGCGTCATGGCAGCGAGGTGCTGCTGCGCCTGCCAGTCCGCGACGCGATGCGCCTCGAAGCCGGTCTGGAAGTATCCCTCCCAGGTCTTCATGGCCGGGACCGCCTCCCCGACGGCATGCAGCCCACCGATGTGCGTCAGCAGCGTTCCGATGGCGAGCAGCGCGCCGCCGAACATCAGGCACGCCTGGATCAGGTCTGTCCAGATGACGGCCTTGATGCCGCCCAGCGCCGTGTAGAGGCAGGTGACGAGCGTCAGGGCGATGATGGCGACGAGGTAGGGCGTCACACCCTCCACGACCTGCTGGCTGAACGCCACCGGGCTGCCGCTCACCAGCATCCGCCAGGCCAGCACCATGACGAGCGAGGGCACAAACAGGCGGGTGCCGGAGGCGAGGGTGCGCATCAACAGGAAGAGCCCGGAGACATAGCTCTTGGTGCGCGGCCCGAAGCGCACGGCGAGGTAGTCGTAGACCGTGTAGACCTTATAGGTGAAGTAGGGCTTGAGGAAGACATTGCCGACGAGAATGCGCCCGATGATAAGGCCCAGCACGAGCTGCACATAGGCCAGGCTGCGCTTATCGTAGCCCTCGCCGGGCGCGCCGAGGAAGGTGGCGGCGCTGGTCTCCGCCGCGATGATGGAGGCCATGACGGCCCACCAGGGGATGCGTCTTCCCCCCAGCGCAAAGTCGTTCAGGTTCTTCTCTCTTCGCCCCATCCACAGCCCGAGGGCCGTGATGCCGACGAAGTAGAGCACGATAATCAGCCCATCTATCAACAGGTTCATACGCTCTCACAGTGCAAACAGCAGTGAACTTCATTGTACCCGTCGAATAGCGCAGGAATCGGCGACGGAAGCGTCCAATTACGTGCTAACACCGCAACGTTAACCGCTCATAGGAGAGATCCCGCATGATTCTGTCTGCCTGGTTTCGGCTAGCCGCAAGCGTGGCCGCGTTTGCGCTTCTGTCCATCGCCCCCCTGAACGCTCAAGAGAAAGTCGTCGTCGAGAACGACATCGAGTTTGCCAACCCGGACAATCAGCACCTCAAACTGGACATGGCGCGCCCGGCGGAGGGCAACGGCCCGTTTCCCGCCATCGTCTGCATCCATGGCGGCGGCTTCCGGGGCGGAGACCGGCAGGGCTACGATGGGCTGATCAAAGCCCTGGCGGAGCATGGCTATGTGGCTGTCACCGTCACGTATCGCCTGGCGCCCAAGTACCCCTTCCCGGCGGCCATCTACGATGTGAAAGCCTCGGTGCGCTGGCTGCGGGCGAATGCGGCGAAGTACCATATCGATCCCGAACGTATCGGCACGACCGGCGGCTCCGCCGGAGGACACCTGGCGCTCTTCCTGGGCGTGACAGGGGACGTGAAGGCGTTCGAGGGCGATGAGGGCAATCTCGACCAGTCCAGCCGGGTGCAGTGCGTGGTCAGCTACTTCGGACCGACGGACTTCACCAAGTCGTACGGCAAGAGCGTGGACGCAGCGGAGGTGTTGCCCCTGTTCCTGGGCGGCGACCTGCAGCACGAGCGGCGCAAACACATCCTCTCCAGCCCTCTCTACTGGGTGACGCCCAACGCCCCTCCGACCCTCTGCCTGCACGGCACCAAGGACAATTATGTGGCTATCGAGCAGTCCGAATGGATCGTGGAGAAGCTGAAGGCAGCGGAGGTGGAGGCGCAGTTGATCCCCTTTGAGGGCGCGGGGCACGGCTTCGGCGGCGAGGATGCCAAGAAGGCCGATGCCGCCATGATCGCCTTCTTCGACGGGCATCTCAAAAAGTAGGCCGTCTCCCCATGATCTATACCCAGAACTATCAGCCTCTGCCCTGGCCGCTGCTCTCCATCCTCTGCGCGGCGGCTCCGGTGCTCGTGCTGTTCCTGCTGCTGGTGGTCAAGCGTGCGCCGGTGCCCTGGGCGGCGGCGGGCGGGGCCATTGTCGCGTTTGGGATGGCCGTGACGGTGTATCGGATGCCGGTCGGCATGGCAGGGATGGCGTTTGTGAACGGCGCGCTGTTCGCCCTGCTGCCCATCTGCTATGTGCTCGTCGGGGCGATGCTGCTCTACAATATCACGGTGGAGACGGGCTGCTTTGCCCGCATCAAAGCTTCGGTTGCGGGATTATCTCCGGATCATCGGCTCCAGGCGGTGCTGATCGCCTTCTGCTTCGGCGCGTTTTTAGAGGGGGCGGCGGGGGCGGGCACGCCCGTCGCCATCTGCGCGGCGATGCTGGTAGGATTGGGCTTCGATGCGTTCCCGGCGGCCTGCCTCTGCCTCATTGCCAACACCTCCCCGGTCGCTTATGGCGGTTTCGGGACCCCGCTGCTCACCCTCTCGGGCGTGACAGGGCTCGACGTCCGCGCCTTAAGCCACATGGCGGGGAACCAGCTTCCGTTTCTCTCGTGTATCATTCCGTTCTGGCTGGTGCGGACCATGTGCGGCTGGAAGGAGACGAAAGAGGTCTGGCCGGCCATCGCCGTGGCGGGCGGCTCGTTCGCCCTCTGCCAGTTCCTCTTCGCGCACTCCAGCAACTACCCTCTCACGGATCTGGCGGGCGGTTTGATCTCGCTGGTGGTGACGGGCGTCTTCCTGCGCTACTGGCAGCCGAAACGGATCTGGCGCTACGAGACGCGGCACATCCACTCGCAGGAGGACGCCACCGAGGCCGATGCGCTCATCCGGGAACACATCGTACCCCGCGTCAGCCTCACGGCTGCGCTCTCCGCCTGGATGCCTTTTATCCTCCTCTGCGTCCTGATGATCGCCGTCGGAACGAATAAGACCCGGCTCGACAAGCTCGTTATCGGCCCGGTGCAGGGCCTGTACGTGTTCCATATGCCGGGCCTGGACAAGCAGGTACAGCGGACGCCGCCCGTTGTGGAGCAGAACACACTCGAACCCGCCACCTTCAACTTCAACTGGCTCACCACGCCGGGCACCCCGGTCCTGCTCACGGTCCTGATCGTGATCCCTCTGCTGAAAGTGACGCGGGAGCAGATGCGCTGTGTGGTGAAGCGGACGGCGCAGCAGATGCTCATTCCCATTCCGACCATCCTCTGCATGATCGGCCTGGGCTACATCACCCGGTACGCGGGGCTGGACGCGACCCTGGGGATGGCCTTCAAGAGCACCGGGGTGCTCTATCCCTTCTTTGCCGCCATCCTGGGCTGGCTGGGCGTCTTCCTCACCGGCACGGACGCGGGCAGCAACGCCCTCTTCGGCAGCCTGCAGAAGATCACGGCGTTTCAACTCGGCCTCAGCCCAACGCTGATCTGCGTCGCCAACTCCTCCGGCGGCGTCATGGGGAAGATGATCGACGCACAGTCCATCTGCGTGGCGACGGCGGCGACGGAGCGCATCGGCACGGAGGCGGACATCTTCAAGTTTGTCCTGCGCCACAGCGCCATGCTGGCAGCGCTCATCGGGCTGCTGGTCCTGCTGCAAGCCTATGTCTTCCCGTTCACTCTCATGGTTCCCAGGTGACCTACCGATCTCAAGGAGGCATGGAAATGCCGTGGTGCATGGGGCGAAGGCGAAGCCCCAATCCGCTCTTTGCCCTGATTTCTGCTCTTTTTTGTGCCTGGGCATTGTTCGCGCTTATCGGTGGTGCAGCCCCCGGCGCGACAGCGGCCACGTACTATGTGAGTCCCACAGGCAACGACGCCAATGCCGGCACGTCTCCTGCTCGGCCATGGAAGACACTGGCCAAGGTGAGCAGCCGCTGGTTCTCGGCCGGAGACAATATTCTGTTCCAGGCCGACCAGACCTTCGCCGGTACCTTGAGCTTCGGCCCGCACGCAACGGGAACGCCGACCCGGCCCGTCATCGTCGGTTCGTACGGGACCGGGCGGGCGATCCTTCAGGCCGGCGCCGGCGATGGCATCTCTGTCTATAACACCGCAGGTATCGTGATCCGGAATCTCATTGTCCAAGGGGGGTGGTCGTTCGCCAACCAGGACGGCAACACGGGCGTCGGAATCCAGGTTTTTACGGACAAGAAGGGAGCCGTGAAGCTGGACACAATGATCATAGCTAATTGCGAGGTGAGCGGATTCCGGAACGGGGGCATCGTCCTTGGCGGCTGGCCCGTCGATGGCAGCAAGAGCGGATTCAAGCACGTCCGCATCACGGGCTGCGCCGTGCATGACAACGGCCAAGCGGGAATCGTGTCCTACGGGTACTTTGACGCCAAGAGTACG
The DNA here is from genome assembly GCA_035295825.1 of Chthonomonadaceae bacterium. Lineage (GTDB taxonomy): Bacteria > Armatimonadota > Chthonomonadetes > Chthonomonadales > Chthonomonadaceae > DATGIG01. Next base: position 6,741 of record DATGIG010000319.1, read on the forward strand.
CGCTACGCGCACGCCGACATCTACGTGGGGCACTGCACCGTCTACAACAACCAGGGCGTCGCGGGCAACACGAACAACTCGGGGTCAGGCCAGGGCATCGTCCTGGGCGACGTCCAATTCGGAACCGTCGAACGGTGCGTCGCTTACGGCAACGGTCATTCCTACGCCACCTATCAGGGTGGGACGGTGGGGATCTGGACCTATGACTCCGACCATGTCACCCTCCAGTACAATGAGTCCTACAATAACATTAGCAACCTGGTGGACGGCGATGGCTTCGATCTGGATGGCGGCGCCACAAACTGCGTCATGCAGTACAACTACAGCCACGACAATGGGGGCGCCGGTTTCCTCTTCGCGCAGTATCCCGGAGCCAGACCCTATAGGCACAACGTCGTCCGGTACAACGTCAGCCAGAACGACGGCCGCACGGTTGGGTATGGTTCCTTGCATTTCTGGAACGGAGGCAGCGGCATCACGGATTGCGAGGTGTTCAACAACACCGTCTACAGCTCTGCCGCGACGAACGGGCCGCAGCCGTCCGCCGTCTACATTACCACGCCAACAACGAACGTACACCTGCGTAACAATGTGTTCATCGCGTCCGGTGGTGCGCCGCTGATCGATGTCGTCGCGGGGCAGGAAGGACTCCTCTTCCAGGAGAACGATTACTGGCCCGCAGACGGCGATTCCGTTCTGCGGTGGAACGGCGTAGACTATACCACTCTGAAGGATTGGCGTCTCGCCACCGGGCAGGAGATGCTCCTGGGCAGGGAGATCGGCCTGAGCGTGGATCCGTTGCTCATGGCTGCGGGCCAGGGGCCGACCATCGGCAATGCAGACAATCTGAGCATCCTCACAGCCTACCGCCTGCGGAAAAGCTCCCCCTTGTGGAACGCCGGGCTGGCGCTGCAGGAGTTGTTCGCTGTGTCGCCCGGCCCCGTGGACTTCTACGGCACGCCGCTCTCGAGGCGCACATTCTCTATCGGTGCGTGCCAGACGCCGTGAACACTCCGCAGGGATAACGAGATGTGGCAGCTGCGTGCTATAATTGATAGGAGGAGGAAGATATTCATGCAGACTGCCTTGCATCTGACAGCCACGGTTCTTCCCGGCAAGCGTATCGAGATTTCTGCACCGGAATTGCCTGAAAATGGCACCGTGGATCTGGTTATCTATCTACCCGATAAGACAGGATCAGGGGAACCTACATCCGACAAACGCTATCCGGAGTTGCTGAATGCCGAATACAATATGCTGGTTCAAGCACAATGGCAGCGGGCACTTACTCCGGAAGAAAAAACGCGATTGGAAGAGATTCGCGCACAGATCAATGCCATTGATGCCGCATCCGGTGCAGACGCCCTGTGGCAGCGACAAATGGCCCAAATCCGTGAGCAATTAGCTGAAATTCGCCGGGAAGTGGAAGCCCTTCCTGACGCCTCTTGAAACCGCCATGATCTTCACACGTAGTCTCCCGCCGAAGACATATCGGGACTATAATGCGTACCGACCGTTCCTCCGCCTGGACTTCCGATTTCGCTGCGCCTATTGCTTGCGCCATGAGTTTTTTCTTGGTGGTGAAGCAGGCTGCTGTATAGACCATCATCGTCCCTTGCATGGTCCCCACGCTCGTCCCGACCTTGCCACCGACTATAACAACCTCTACTGGTGCTGCCGCGAATGCAATGAGAACAAAGCCGATACCTGGCCTTCACCCGAAGAAGCAACTCAGGGCTGGCGCTTTCTCGATCCCTGCCACCCAGAAGATGACCACGATCTCCATATGCGTATTCTCCCAGATGGCTCTCTGGAAACACTCACGCCCACAGGTCAATACACCTGCGAAACCTTGAAGTTATGGCGCGACGCATTGAAGCATTTTCGAGCGGAAGTGGTTCGCTGCCAGGCAGAGGTCGAGCAAATCCGTGAGCGTCTTCAGGACAAGGCCATTTCTGCGGAACAGCGGACGCTATTGGAGAGCTTGTTATTCGAAATGAATCGGTGGTTGGAACCACCCGTGTTCGACCGTCCGCGAGAAGTAAAAAACCGATAGTCGTAGGTACACACATCGCTTCGGCGGATTCAATCACGTCCGCATCACAGGCTGCGCCGTGCATGACAACGGCCAAGCGGGAATCGTCTCCTATGGGTACTTTGACGCCAAGAGTACGCGCTACGCGCACGCCGACATCGCGGAAAAGCTCCCCCTTGTGGAACGCCGGGCTGGCGCTGCTTATATAGAGGAGGTTAATCACATTATACGGTTTGCGTCAGCCGGACCGGCAGCGAGATCATCTTGCGGAAGAACGCATTCCGCGTGTAGGTCGGACCGGAGAGGAGGTTCATCTCTGGGAAGCGCTGCACGAACGTCCCCACCGCTGCCTCCGTCATAAGACGGGCGAGTGTGGCGCCGAGGCACACATGCAGCCCATCGCCGTAGAGTACGCTAAGGCTCTGATCTCTGCGAATGTCGAACCGGTCCGGGTCGGGGAATACCTCCGGATCACGGAGCGCGCTTGCGAACACCCCGAAAACCTGCTGCCCCTTACGGATCTTGACGCCTCTGATCTCCGTGTCTTCCAGCGGGAAACGCGGCAGATTCAACTTGCCGAAGCTGTCGAAACGACCTGCCTCATGGACGGCATTGCGCAGGAGTTCCGGTTCGTTGCGCAGGATCTCGAGTTGGTCAGGATACCGCATGAGGTCGTAAAGGGCAAAGGAGATAAGGTGCCTTGGAGGCTCACAACCGGCAGAGATCATCAGTGCTACCATGCTGATAATCTCCTGTTTGGTGAGTTTATCGCCCTGCGCTTCAGCGTGGATCAACTTACTGAAGAAGTCATTGCCCGGGTTTTTGCTCCGCTCGGCCATGATCTCTTCGAGCATTGCAACACCCGTGGGCAGAAATTCCATCTTCTCACGCAGCGCTTCCGGACTGATGGCGGGATAGAAAGCATCGATCACCGCACTGCCGAATTGGATGAACTTCTCCTGCTGGTCAGGCGGGATGCCGAGTACACGGGTGATGGCACGGAGCGGGTATTTCGCGGCGAAATCGGCCACGATGTCTATCGAATCCCGTCCCTCCAGGTCCGCGAGCAGGTCGTTGACGACGCACTGATAGTCTATTTTCAGATGCTCTACGGCTTTCGGTGCGAAGAGCGGACCGAGAATCCGGCGTACACGCAAGTGGTCCGTGGCAGGCATCCAGAAGAGACCATACTTCGCGAGCAGTTGGTGTGTGGTTAGATTCTCATCCGCTTGCTCCGGCGGGCCATATTCCCAATCCTTCATCTCGACACTGTAGCGTTTATCTCGGAGCAGGGTCACGACGTCCTCATATCGCGTAACCACCCAACCCTGAGCTTCAGGCCACCAATACACGGGGATGTGTACCCGCATGTACGCGTAAGTTGGAAAGGGATCCACGTCGAACTCGGGCGCGTTGGGATGGAACGTGAAATCGCTGGTGCCTTGCATCTTATTTTTCTCCTCACGAGAGATCCGTAGTCGGCTCCCGCTACTGCGCACTC
>DATGIG010000320.1:0-43200 GCA_035295825.1 Chthonomonadaceae bacterium
TGCCCTGATCGATCACTTTGAGGGTATCCGTGGGGCCGATCAGCGCCAGGGTGATCTGGAGGCCGCCCGTGCCGAAGCCCCGTGCGATGGGCATCTCGCGGGAGGCGAACGGGACCTGATAGCCGGGAATGCAGACCGCCTTGAGGCAACTGCGGCGGATCTCTTTCTTGGCGGCTTCGTCCAGCAGCCCGAACGCATAGCCCCGGCGCTGCTCCACGGGGCGGGGTTGCAACGCCGTCATACCTTCACCTCCCTCTTGCCCACAACGGCTTCCGCAGCCTGCGCCTCCGCCTCCTTGGCCAGGCTCTGCTTGGCACGCAATTGTTCCAGGCCCGCCTGGAAGGTGACGTAGTGGGGCAGCTTGTAGTGGATGCAGAAGCCCATGGAGTCGAGGCCATCCACGTGCATCAGCACGAACTCCGGGTCCTCGGCAGGAGCCAGTTTGCCGCCTCGACGCCCATTCACCAGCGCCCGGTCCAGGACCGCCATGCTGATGGCTTTCACCTCGTTGTGGCCGAAGCAGGCGGCATAGCCCAGCCCCAACTTGGGCGTCTTCCGGTCCGCGCCCGGTCCCGCGCCGGTGATGATCTCGCACTCGGTCATCAGGACTTCGCCAATCTCGATGGGCACTCCCGTCACCGGGTGGGGCGCTTCGATGGGCAGATAGCCGACCCGCAGCTCCCCGACGGTCGGATGGACGCTGCCGTAGCCGCGCATGCTGGAGTAGGCCAGCGCCAGCAGGGAACCGCGCTGCCCCCGGCTGAGGATGGAGAGCGCGGCGGAGCGGGGCATGGGGAAGACAAAGGGCTCGCGGGTGATGTCGTAAGGCGGCTCTTCGCTCGGCGCACAGTCCTCGACCAGCCCCTGCGCGCGCAGAAAGTCTACCACCTTCGGGAAGGTGTCCAGTTCGGCATCGGTCTCCAGGCCCTCCATCCAGTCCGCCAGCGCATTGCGGAAGGCTTCGGGCGTCTCCTCCATCAGGCTGAAGTTAAAGAGCCGCTGGGTGTAGTCCGGGGTCGGCCCCAGCATCTGCCCGCCGGGGATCTCCTTGAAGGCGGCGCTGATACGGCGGATGAGGCGCATCTTCGAGGTATTCAACTCCGGCAGGATGCCGATCCGCGGGCGTGTGGAGCGGAACGCCCGAAGGAAAAAAGCGGCCTCCAGCGTATCGCCCAGGCTCTGCTTCAGGGCCAGCGACGCCAGTTCGGGATCGTACAGCCCGCCCTCGCTCAGAACTTCGCTGTGGAGAAAGTGCAACTGGTTCTCGATCACGTCCAGGCGCAGCGGCGGCTCGCCGTTCTCCGCGCCCCGTGTCCGCAGCACTTCCAACTGGTTTTTGGCCTCATGGATCGCTCCCCGGCCTCCCTTGATCGCTACATATGCCATCGTTGCTCCTATTCTGTTTGCCTAACCCGGCTGGTCCTTGGCAGGGCTGCGACCCGGAAGCGGTCGCATAAGAAGAGATCTACGCCCTCCGGGAAGTTGGAGACCCACGCGTCACGGCGCGCAAACCAGGCGGGATCGAAGCCGGTGAGGCGTAGTTCCGCCTGATGCTCGATGCCTGGCCCCTCCAGCAGGAGGGTCAGCGGCCCCTGTCCGACCTCGACGCCGCTTAAGATCAGGGTGGCCGAATCGTCCGGTCGGTAGAGGCTGCCCAGCTTCGGCGTGTAGTCCGGCAGGGGCGGGCGCTCCGCCGCGTGGAGGATATAGTCGGCGAGGTCGGGGGCGATGCAGGGCGCATTCAGCATGCCCCGCTCCCGCGCGTCCAGCCGCCCATCGGGGTCCGAGAAGGTCACGATGTCGTCTATCAGGCAGGCCAGGATGCCCAGTTCCGCCCGGCTCTCGCCGAAGGCGTCCCGCAGGTCCAGCACCCGGCCCGGATAGCTCATCGCGTCCAGCAGGACCCGATAGCCCCGCTGCTGGCTCTCCGGTCGCCAGACCGGTTCTACACTCACAAGGTTCACTATTCGTCATCCTCATTTAGAAGTGAGAAGTTGACGCGGCTGCGCGTCAGCATCGTTTTGCGGATGCGCGCCTGATGGCGCAGGCGCTCCAGCCCTTCGGCCACCTGTCCCGCCACGTCCTCCCAGCCGGAGAGGCGGTGGGTCAATACGCCGTCGCAGAGCGCCAGAGCGTCGGCGAAGTCGGCATCGTCGGCCATGATAAGCGCCGCGCCCTGCACCGTCGTGCCGTCGGGCGTTTCGATCTCCAGGTGGCTGGTGGAGAGCGGGAGTTCGCCCAGATAGAAGGTCTGCTTCTGGACCGATTCCCGCAGGGGCAGCAGCGCCAGCCCCGCCTGGGAGACGGCCAGGGGCCGCACCGTGTGGGTCTCCGCCAGTCGGCCTGCCAGCGCGAACACCTCCGGTTTCGGGAGGGCCGCCAGCGCGACCGTCCACTGCGGACGCGCCGCAAACACTTCGTCATAATCCGTCATTTGATCAACCTCGTGCGCACGATTTGAGTGACTCGCTCCAGGGCAAACGCGGTCAGGAACATGATGAGCAGCACCGTGGAGACATGCCCATAGTCGTACATATCCCAGCGCCCCTTCAACTCCATCCCGATACCGCCCGCTCCGACCACCCCGATGGCGGCGGCGGAGCGCACATTCCGCTCCAGGATATACTGGACATACGCCAGATACTGCGGCAATACCTGCGGCAGGACCGCAAAGCGGAGCACTTTCAGTTTGTTGGCCCCCAGGCTGCTGAGCGCCTCCTGCGGCCCCTTGTCGGCGTTCTCGATGTCGTCGGCCAGGAACTTGCCCAGAAACCCCGACGTGTTGAACGCCAGCGTGATGACCCCCGCGATGGCCCCGAAGCCGAAGATCATCACGCAGATCAGGGCCAGGATCAGGTCGGGCGTCGCCCGCGTAAAGCTAGTCCACCCTCGCGCCAGGCTATAGAGGAGCCGGTTGGGCGCGTAGTTCCGGGCCGCGAAATACGCCTGCGGGATCGCGACGAGCAGCGCCAGCAGGGTGCCCCAGACGGCGATCTCGATGGTCTGGAGCATCAGCCATAAGACCGTCTTCAGATAGCCGAACGGATCGTAGAGAAAGTCGCGGGTGTCCACCGTCACCCACTTGTTCTCCACGGCATGGTACTCTGTGATCGGCTCGCGCACGATGTGCGTAAACGGCGGCAGGCGCTTCGGGTCGAAATTCTCGACGCGCGTGGTGTCGGTCTTCTCCCAGAGCACCAGCGGGAACAGGCCGCTGACGAAGCGCCGCACGGCGGGTCCGATCTCCGACTGCTTACTCAGCCCCATCGATTCGCCCACGCCGGAGAGCAATAGTCCGGGCAGGCGCGTCAGGTCGTTGCGCTTTGCCGACCAGCCGAGCAGGAGCGAGAGCACCAGGGCGAGCCCGATCAGCTTGAGGCTGATGGGTGGCAGCAGGCGCCACTGGTCGGCATCGCGCTCCGGAGGCGGTATGGGTTGCGGCGACGTTGCGGTGACCGACATGATATCACCCCACGGCTGCGGTCTGCGCGCTCTGCAAAGTCCGGGCCAGCGGCGCGGAGAGGGCGTCTGCATCGCCCGCCGGCAGGGCGACAGGCGTCGTGTGCTGATAGACCGCCTCCTGGCGGTGCGCATCGAACGCGGAGGGGACGTCGTCGAAGACGATCTTCCCGGCCCGCATGCCCACCACCCGGTCGGCGTACTGGAGCGCCAACTCCACCTGATGCAGGCTACAGACAACGGTGGTTCCGGACTGGCGCGACGCCTCTTTCAGCAGCGCCAGGATGGTATGGCTGGTGTTCGGGTCGAGGCTGGCCACCGGCTCATCGGCCAGCACCAGGGCGGGTTCGAGCAGGAAGGCGCGGGCAATCGCCACCCGCTGCTGCTGCCCGCCCGAGAGATCCATGGCCCGCCGGTAGAGATGGAGCTCCTTCAGCCCGACCTGCTCCAGCAGCCGGCAGGCTCTGCGCAGATAGGGCTGCGGAAAGAGGCCCAGCAGGGCGCGTAGCGTCGAGATCCGGGGCAGCGCGCCGGTCAGCACATTCGTCAGCACGGTGGCCCGTGGGACCAGGTTGAACTGCTGGTGGATCATGGCGATCCGGGGCTGGATGTGCTTCAGGTTCGCCCGGTTCACCTCCAGATCCTCGAAGAGGATGCGTCCGCTCGTAGGCATCAGCATGCCATTGAGCAGCCTCAACAGGGTGGACTTGCCCGCGCCGCTGGCGCCGAGCAGGACGCAGAATTGGCCTTGTGGCACGTCCAGATCCACGTTGTCTACCGCGACCGTACCGTCATCATACCGTTTTGAAACGCCGCAAAAGCGCAACAGAGGATCCTGGGTGAATTCCATCTCAGTTCCTCCCGGCGTTCTGTGGCGTTGCGGCCTTCCTGAGCATGGCGGCTTTCAGGTCATCCGTGACCTTCACGGTGAAATCCGCGACCCGCTCATAGTCCGCATCGGTGATGGTGGTATCGAAGCTTTCGAGCGGCCTGCCGTCGGATCCCCGCAGGCCATTGGGGCCGAGGTTGGGGTTGTGCGCCAGGTCGCGGAAGGCATCGCGCAGCATCTGCTTGGTCTTTGCCGGTAGTCCGGGATACATCGCGATGGGGGAGCCGGGAATGTGTTCGGTCTGGGCAATGATTTTGAACTTGGTGGGGTCCAGGATGCCGTTCTTGACCGCCGATTCGTAGGCGGTGATCTCTGCGCAACTGGCATCCACCTTGCCTGCCGCCAGCGCCGCCATCGAGTTGGCGTGGCTGCCGGTGAGAAAGACCTTGGCCAGATCACGCGAGGGGTCTACACCGGCATTGAGCATCATGGCGCATGGGTAGTTGAAGCTGGAGGTGGAGTTGACGTCCCCGAAGGCGACCGATTTGCCTTTCAGGTCGGAGATGGCGTTGATACCGGAGTCCTTGCGGACAAAGATCGCGCCATCGTAGTAGGAGTGGCCGCTTCGGACGGCGACGGCGAGCAGTTCCGCCGCCCCCCGCTTCTTGGCCTGGAGGTAGATGTACGGCCCCATATAGGCGAGGTCGCCTTTGCGTGTGACCATCCCCTCGACCACGGAGGCGTAGGAGTCGGCAGCCTTGGCTTCAAAGTGGAGGCTAGTGGAGGCGGTGATGGCGTCGAAGGCAGGCTTCATCCCGCCGAGCAGGTTTCCGGCGGAGCGACCCGGCGCGGGCAGGAGGATCAGGACCAGCGGATGTTCGGCGCTGCCGTCGCGCAGATTGTCCGAAGGGACCGTCGTTGCGGCAGCGGCGGTCGTCGGGACGGGCTTCGGGTCGGATGCAGGCGGCGTGGCGCTGCATCCTATCAGGCAATAGAGCGATAATAGCAACCAGGGCCAGGCAGCTCGTAGCGTAAGGACCATCCCTATCCTCCGTTTCGAACCGAGGTCAGAACCACTTCTCCGACGACGTCCCCTATTTTAGAGCCTGATGTTTATGCCAGGATTAAGGGATGATTAAGATTGCGTTAAGAACGCAAAAAAGTTCTGGAGGCTTGAACAAAACCCCAGGACCGTGTGTCTTAAATGTGAATGGATGAGATAGAAGTGTGAAGGATCGCCCGCATAACCGATCCCAAAGGAAAGCGATGTCCGCCATGCCGGAACCTGTCAATACTCTGTTCGATGCCGAGATCATCCGGAACTATGTCCAGGCACACTATCCGCTGGACGCGCTCATCGGCTGCGAACTGATCCGGCGCGGCTTCAACGACACCTACCGCGTCGCCACCGCGACCGGCGCATATATCTTTCGCGTCTATTTCAACGCCAAATACTACATCGAGGGCGAAGGCGACTTTCGCTTCGAACTGGAGATGCTCGACTTCCTGGCGGGGCAAGGGGTTCCTGTCTCCGCGCCCATCCAGCGCAACGACGGGGATCTTCTGGGCACGCTGCCGCAAGGAGAGGACGTGCGCTACGGGGCTCTTTTCCAGTACGCGGAGGGCAAGGAGCGAGAGCCGCTCTCGGTCGAGCGGGCCACGGCCCTGGGCACGGCGCTGGCGAAACTCCACGTCGCTGCTGACCGCTTTCAGCCCGCGCATCGCCGCTACCACTTAAACCTGGAGTACCTGGTCGAAAAGCCTGTGGATCAGTTACGCGCGGCTTTTCGACGGCACGGACGCGAAAGCGATCTGGATTTTCTCATGCCTTTCCTGGAGGCGTGGCAGGAGCCGGTGCGCCGTCTACCGGTGACACCGCCCGCCTATGGTTTCATCCACGGAGACCCGCACAACGGCAATATCCGCTTTACAGACGACAATTGTCTCACGTTTTTCGATTTCGACCACGGGGGGTACGGCTGGCGGTCCTACGATCTCTCCGTCTGCAAGCTGGGCTGGCCCGAGGAAGTCTGGAACGCCATGCTGGCAAGCTATCAGGCAGTGCGCCCGCTCTCACCGCAGGAGTTGGAGGCGATCCCGGCCTTCCGGAAGATCCGCCCGATCTGGGATCACGGCGACATCCTGGCGATCATTCCGGCCTTGGGCAAACCGCCGCCGGACAACGCCTACTGCGACAGCCTCCTCGAAGGGTTCCGCCGCCTGGCTGGTATCTAGCTGGAGCCGAAGTAAACACAAAATATTCTAATCAAGCCAGAATATCTTTGATAAGCGTCCCCTCTACGTCGGTAAGGCGGAAATCGCGCCCGGCGTAGCGGTAGGTGAGGCGCTCATGATCCATACCCAACAGGTGCAGGAGGGTAGCCTGCAGGTCGTGGACCTGCACCGGGTTTTCGGCGATGTTGAAGCCCAGGTCGTCGGTCTTGCCATAAGAGATACCGGGTTTGACGCCCCCGCCCGCCAGCCACATGGTGAACGCCTGGGGATGGTGGTCGCGGCCCGCATTGCGTCCGAGGGCCGCATTGGTCTCGCCCATGGGCGTGCGTCCAAACTCGCCGCCCCAGATCACCAGGGTGTCCTCCAGCAGGCCCCGCTGTTTGAGGTCTTTGACGAGCGCGGCGGAGGCCTGGTCGGTCGCGCCGCAGTTGCCTTTGAGGTTGCCGACCACGTCGGAGTGGGCGTCCCAGCCCTCATGGTAGATGTTGACAAACCGGACGCCCCGCTCGATGAGGCGGCGGGCCAGAATGCAGGCGCGGGCGAAGGAGGGCTTGTCGGGGTCCGCGCCGTACATCGCCAGGGTCTCCTTCGATTCGGAGCGGAGGTCCATCAGTTCCGGCGCGCTGGTTTGGAGGCGGTAGGCCATCTCGTAGGAGGCGATGCGGGCCAGGATCTCCGGGTCGCCCTCGGAGGTCAGTTCCTGGCGGTTCAACTGGCCGATCAGGTCGATGGTATCGCGTTGTAATTTCGTGTCTATCCCTGCGGGGCGGGTCACATCCAGGATGGGGTCGCCCTGGTTGCGCAGGCGCACGCCGCTGTAGATGGTGGGCAGGAAGCCGCTGGACCAGTTGGCCGCGCCGCCGCTGATGCCCGCCCCGGTGGACATGACTACGAACGCAGGCAGATCGCGGGTCTCCGCACCCAGGCCATAGACCGCCCACGAGCCGAAGCTGGGGCGCCCGGGCTGAGCAAATCCTGTATTGAGGAAGAGTTGAGCGGGGGCGTGGTTGAACTGGGTGGTGGTCATGGACTTGATAAGGCAGATGTCGTCCACCACTTCGGCCAGGTGGGGCAGCATCTCGGAGAGCTCCGCGCCCGACTGCCCGTATTTTGCAAACTTGAAGCGTGGCCCCAACACGGCGGCGTCCGGGCGGATGAAGGCGTAGCGCTGATTTCCGATGACGGAGGGCGGAATGGGCTTGCCTTCGTACTTCGCGAGATCCGGCTTGTAATCGAAGAGGTCGAGTTGGCTGGGCGCGCCCGCCATAAAGAGGTGGATGACGCGCTTCGCCTTCGGCGCAAAGTGGGGCTTCTTGGGAGCGAACGGGTTGATGGCCGCGTCGCCCTTGCCAGGTCCCGGACCACTCTGCGCCAAAGCCCCGCCGCTGGCGAAAGCGTCCGTCAGCAGGGAGGCCAGGGCGATCTTGCCGATCCCCACCCCGCACTCCCGGAAGAAGTGGCGTCGCGCTCTATGTAATTGGATAGCGTCCTCTGGGTTCATGGTTTTATCTCTTCCTCGATTCGATACGGAGTTATGACAGCTCGGCCAACGGGACCTCGACGATATGTCCGCCCTGGTCGCGCAATTCCGGGAGTTCGATGCCCTGTTCGGCCAGCAGGATGGAGAGTTGACCGCCGTGATGGATGTCATGAGCCATAATCCGCCAGATCACCCATTGGCGGGGAATCGCATACGTTTTACCGCCGTAGGGCTGCAGGAATGTCTTCGTGAGATCGTCGATAGTCCATTGCGTCAGGGTGTTTTCGATCATCTGCCAGCTGGCGTTCAACCACCGGACGATCTCATCCGCACTCTCCCCAACGGCACTGTCCACCGGACCCCACGGTCGCCAAAAGGGAGCGGCCTGCTCGACGAGTTCGGCGCTCCCCTGCGCGCCCATGCGATGGAACCAATCAATCCGCCCGAAGGCGATATGCGCCGCGATATCGCCGACAGAACGCTCGAGTTGTGTCGGGCGATAGACCAACTGCTCCCTGGAGAGAGGGGTAATCGCGTTCACCAGACTTATCTGGTAACCATCCCAACCGCTATACACAGACATCAGCGAAGAAGCGTCTGCATTCATGCCGAAATTCCTTTCGTGAACGCATCGAGGCATTTTGGCCCATGACGCGGTGCCATGGGCTAAAGCCCTTCGCTGCGGGCCTTCCGGTTAAGCATCGGCCTTCGCCGACGCGTACAATCCGTCAGGTAGTTCGTGTCCACGCAGGCGAAGGTCGCACCTGCGGTGCAGTCCAAATTCGCTATCCTAACGCGAATTTGGCCGCAGGCCCGCAGCGAGGGAGTTCACTCCCTTGTGCGCCAAAAAGCGGTCACGATGAGATGTATTTGACCCCTATTCCGATTTCTTACGCTCCGCTTCTACGGTGCGCTCCAGAAGCTGAAGCTTCTTCTCGGCATCCTTCTCCGCCCGGCGGTGCGCTTTGAGATCCGGCCCCTGCTTCTCCTGTTTGCCTCGCAACAGGGCGCGCACCCCCGCCACAATCAGGGCGCAGATACCTACCAGGATGGCGAGCCGGATCAGCAGGCCCAGTGCTGAGGATAGGACCAGGATCAGCGCGACCAGCAATACGATGGCGAACAGGATCTGCAGGAAGAGTTTCATGGCATCAACCGAGTAGGGAGGCGATATAGTTGATCTGGCCCTCATGGTACGACATATTCCATAAGGGATAGGCGATGATCTGAGCCAGCGTCATCGGCCCCCAGGGAAACTGCACCTCGATGTTCAGGTCGGCATCCGGGACGGCCTGGATCACCGAACAGATCTTCTCGGTGTTCTCCTTCAAAAGGGCTTGCGCCCGATCCCAGTTCTGAGCCAGTGCGTCCTTGGCGTTCGTAAACGCCGAAAAATCGTAATTCGTCGGGAAGGAGCGGCTCACGATCACATCCGCCGTGCTGCCATTGAGTATAGCGCATTCGGCATACTGATCCAGCGCGGTGCGGGCGGTCTCCGCGGGCCTCCAGTTGCGTTTGTCTTCGGGCAGGCGAAGCAGCGCGGCTTCGAGATCTGCGGACGCTTTTCGGGTCGCGCCGACAAGAAATTCCTGCATAGATGGCATCGAGATTTCTCCTTGCTAATAGATGTGTTATCGTTTGGTAATGACCTCATCGAGGTTGAGAAGCGAGCGGGCCAGCACCGTCCAGGCGGCGCGCTCATTGACATCGCCCTCGCCCATCCCGGCGACAGCGGCGGCATCCAGTTCCTTCTTCTCGAAGCGCTGCTTCTGCGCCGAGTAGAACGCCACGATATGGGCCTGCTCCTCCGTGGAGGGCGGGCGGGTGACGCAGCGGCGGAAGAGGTAGGCCGCCTTGGCTTCGGGCGTGCCGGGACGGGCCGTCAGTAGCTTGCCGAGGGCCTGCGACGCCTCCATAAAGACCTGGTCGTTGAGCAGAGTGAGCGCCTGCAGGGGCGTGTTGGAGACATCGCGACGGGCCACGCAGACCTCGCCGCTGGGCGCGTCGAAGGTCTGTAACATGGCGTAAGGGGCAGACCGTTTACTGAAGGTGTAGAGGCCGCGCCGATACCGGTCCTCGCCCTGGCTGACGTTCCAGGCCAGCGGGCCGTATGCGCCCTCCGAAGAGACGCCGGGCGGCTGCGGCGGGAAGACGCTGGGGCCGCCGAGCTTATGCGAGAGCAGGCCGGAGATCGTGAGGGTCGAATCGCGGACAAGTTCGGCCTCCAGGCGAACCCGTGGGCCGCGCGCCAGCAGCCGGTTCTCCGGATCGCGGGCCAGCAACTCCGGAGTGACCTGCGACGACTGGCGATAGGTCGCGCTCGTCACGATGAGGCGGTGCATCTTCTTGAGCGACCAGCCCTCTTTGCGGAATTCGACCGCCAGCCAGTCCAGCAGTTCGGGGTGCGTCGGCGGGTCGCCCATATAGCCGAAGTCCTCGGTGGTGCGGACGATCCCCCGTCCGAAGATCGCGGCCCACTGCCGGTTCATCGTGACGCGCCCCACCAGCGGATTGGTGTCGGAGACCAGCCAGCGGGCGAAGGCGAGCCGGTTCGCCGGAGCGCCCGGCGGCAGTTGTGGCAGAATGGCGGGCACGCCGGGCATCACCGCCTCCTCCGGCTGCAGAAACTCGCCCCGATGGTGGATATGGGTGACGCGCGGATTGCTCTCCGGGCGCTCGGTGAAGATGAGCGTGGTGGGGTAGGCGGGCTCCTGGCTCCGCAGCTTTGCGATCTCGGCCCGCTCGCCCTGAAGCTCCGGCGCGACCGAGAGGAAGTGCTGCCGCAACTGCTCCTGTTGGGCTGCCGTGCGCTGCGCGGAGGGAATGAGCAACAGGTCCTCAATATCCGGAGGTAGGTCGGCCTGCGCGGGGCGCATATCGGAGGTGGCTGAGATGCGGAAGTGGCCCAGATCGGAGGCGAAGTAGCGCTCGAACAGCAACTGGAGGGAGAAGGCGTCTGCCTTCAGCGGCTCGCTCAGGCGGAAGACCGCGATGGTCGTCTCGCCCTGCCTGCCGTTGATGGACCAGCCACTTTCGGGGTCGCCATCGATCGCCGCCTTGGCATCGGTGCCCCCGCTCTGGGTCGCGGAGGCGAACTTCACCGGCTTGCCTCCGACCGTCAGGGTAAACTCGCTCAGCAGGAAGTCGCCGAAGCCACCCTCATAGAAGGTGCGACCCGGCCCATGGCCAGGCAAGTGCTCGTCCGGCAACGCCTCCAGCCGGATCGCCGTGATCGGCCCCCCCTCGTTGCGAAAGTCCAGGTCGTAGATGTCGCGCTTGGTCTCGTCGCCGCTGACCAGGATCGAGCCGTCGGACTGGAGGGTGAGCAGCGGCAGGTTGCTCTGCATCTTGACCGGGCGGAGCGCCCGCCAGCGGACCGCCTGTCCCTCCGCCGTTTTGAGCCAGGCAGCGAACTTATGCTCCAGGCCCTCCTGGCGGCGGACCTCCAGCGGACGCGGGTTCGCCTCGACCTGGCCTAAGCTGAGCCGGAAGCGCCCGATGGTGTGGTGTCCGCCATAGTCCTGGTGGAGTTGGAAGGTCCACTGCCCGCCCGCCGGGAGGTGGATCGGTTTCTCCATATAGAAGGTCGCGGCGCGGGCGACGTTCCACTGCCCCGGCCCCTGAATGGCCCAGCCGGTCTTGGCGTTGCCGTCCAGGGCGTTCTGGGCCGGGAAGCCCTCCTGCGCAAAGTCGGCCTCCGCGCGGGTGAAGTGGACCGTGATGGGTTTCGCCACGCCCTCTTTCAGCGCGACGGTCGCCTCAAATTCCGTCAGCACAAAGTTGCCGTGTGGGGTGCGGCCCGGCCCATTGGCGCCCAGCGAGGGGTCGGGCAGGGTCTCCAGGCGTACTGCACCGATGTCGGTGAGCGCGCTGTCGAGCGTGACCGTATAGGAATCGGTGTCCGGATTGATTCCCGAAAGGCGCACCGAGTTGTCGGGCAGCGTCTCGGCCTTGGCTCCGGAGACCGTCTTAACATCGCGGGGCGTGAGCGGCGACCAGCGGACCGTATCCTCCGGCGGGAACCTCTCGGCCAGATGCGCCAGCCGCTCCGCGACCTGCGCCTCGATCTTCCCGCGCTGCGCGGCGATGTCCGGCTTGGAGACATCGAACATCGGCTCGTCGGCATTGTCCAGGAAGGCCATGGTGCGGTAGTATTCCGTCTGGGTGATGGGGTCGTACTTGTGGGAGTGGCACTGGGCGCAGCCCACGGTCAGGCCCAGCCAGACGGTGCCGGTGGTGGCTACCCGGTCGGTCATGGCGTGGAAGCGGTACTCCAGAGGGTCGATGCCGCCCTCCTCGTTCAGCATGGTGTTGCGGTGGAAGCCGGTCGCGATCTTCTGTTCGGGGGTGGCGTTGGGCAGCATGTCTCCGGCGATCTGCTCGATGGTGAACTCCGTGAAGGGCATATCCGCGTTGAGGGCGTTGATGACCCAATCGCGATAGGGCCAGAGGGAGCGGGGGCGATCTTTCTCGTAGCCGTTGGTGTCGGCGTAGCGGGCTAAGTCCAGCCAGCGGCGCGCCCAGCGCTCGCCGTACTGGGGCGAGGCCAGCAGCCGGTCCACCATGCGCTCGTAGGCGTCCGGGCGCTTATCCTGTACAAAGGCATCGGTCTCCTCCGGGGTGGGGGGCAGGCCGATGAGATCCAACGAGACGCGGCGCGCCAGCGTATAGCGATCCGCTTCCGGCGAGGGCTTCAGTCCCTCTCTCTCCAGCCGGGCGAGAATAAAATTATCGATAGGATTGCGGGACCAGGAGGTCTGTTTGACCTTCGGAAGGGGGGCCTGCTTCGGCGGTACAAAGGCCCAGTGGGGCTTATACTCCGCGCCAGCGGCGATCCAGCGGCGAAGGATCTCCTTCTGATCCTCGGTGAGCGTCTTGTTGGCATAGGCGGGCGGCATGATGTCCGCGCCGTGGGAGAAGATGCGCTTGACGAGCAGGCTCTCCTGCGGCTTGCCCGGCGCCAGTGCGCGATGCCCGTTGGCCAGCCGCGCGAGGGCTCCCGCTTGCTGGTCCAGGCGCAGCCCGGCCTGCCGCTGCTTGTCGTCCGGCCCATGGCATTTGAAGCAGTTCTTCGCAAGAATGGGGCGCACATCGCGGTTGAAATCTGGGCTGTCCGCCCTGGTGACTACCGCCAGGGCCATTAACGCCCCTGCCGCCGCCAGTGCCCAGATAGAGCTACGCATAATGAATATCTTTCCTCCCGGCTCACTCTCCATCCTGGAGTGCAAGGGAATGATGAATGGTTTATTGTACCCGAAAGGACGAAGAGGGAAGGCTATTCGTCGCTTAGATGAGGGCATTCACAGCGTGGTGTGCGTATTGAGTACGAATAGGAGTAAGCAAATTGACAGAAAAGCATCTCTTGCGGGCGACCTTTGACGGTCAAGCCCTGCTCTATGACCAGGCGCGTCCGGGGTATCCGGAGGCGCTCATCGAGGACATTATCGCGCTGTCGGGGATACCGGAGGGCGGGCGCATTCTGGAGATCGGGTGCGGCACCGGGCAGGCGACCCTGCCTTTCGCCCAGCGCGGCTACTCCCTGCTGGCCGTCGAACTGGGAGCCAATCTGGCGGAGGTCGCCCGGCGCAACCTGGCAGCCTATCCCCAGGTGGAGATCCGGGTGGGGACTTTTGAAGACTGGCCGCTGCAAGCGCAATCCTTCGACCTGGCGATCTCGGCGACGGCCTTCCATTGGGTCGCCCCGGACATCGGCTATCGGAAGATGGCCGAAGCGCTGCGACCGGGCGGAGCCGCCGCCCTGTTCTGGCACAAGCATGTGTATTGTGAGCAGGAGGAGGGCGGCTATTATGACGCGATTCAGGAGGTGTATCGCCGGGAGGCACCGGAGATCTTTACGGACGGTCCTCTGTTGTATGCGGAGGAGATGACGGAACCGGCGGGCGCAGGGATGGAATCCAGCGGGTGGTTCGGCCCGGTGACCGTCCGTCGTTATCCCTGGGCGCAGGAGTACGATACCGAGAGCTATCTGCGCGTCCTCAACACCTATTCCGACCACCTACATCTACCCGCGACCACCAGGGAGCGCCTCTACAACGGGATCCGCGAGCTGATCGAGACGCGCTTCGGCGGGCGCATCTGGAAGGGTTACCTGTCCCTGCTCTATCTGGCCCATCGGAGATGAGAGGATAACAGATCCGTTGCGGATTACGCCAGCTTCTCCAAGCGGGTTTAGCCCTCATCGGCTGTTTTGAGGGCCTTGGAGGGCTCCTCTGTGCGGGGAAGGATCGGAAGCTGGAACCGGATGGTCGTTCCTTTATGAGATCCGCTGATAATCTGGAGGTCGCCATCCAACAGGAGGGCGCGCTCTCGCATGCCGAGCAGTCCGAAAGAGGGGGAAGCCTCCGGGTTCGTTGCCTGGATCCCAACCCCGTTATCCTTGACCGTCAAAATCAACATCTCTTCCTGTTTCACCACCTGTACCGTGACTTGCGTCGCCTTGGCATGGCGAAGCACATTCGTCAGGCTCTCCTGAACGATGCGAAATACAGCGGTAGTCCGCTCCGGATCCAGGGAGAGGGTATCCAGGTTGGACAGGAAACGGCATCTGATGCCCGTCTGGCTCTGAAAGTCCTTCGTTTGCCACTCCAGCGCCGGGATCAGTCCCAACGTGTCCAGGATGGCAGGCCGTAGCGCCGTGGAGATACGCCGCACCGACTTGATGGTCTGATCCAACTGACCATTCATCGCCTCTATATTTTCCAGCAATATGGCGGGAGAGAGGGCTTTCTGGGGATTCTCTATCCGGCGTCGTAGCGCGGCCAGATGGATTTTGAGGCTCGTGAGCGCCTGTCCCAGATCATCATGGATTTCGCGCGCGACGCGGGTACGCTCCTCTTCGCGCACCGACTCCAGATGGCTGGTGAGCGTCTTCAGGCGCTGCAGCGAATCCTGTAGGCTCTGTTCGGCCCTCTTGCGTTCGGTGATATTCTCCACCATGCCGATGCCGAGCACGGAATCGTCTCCGCCATCGCGCACCAGAGAGACGGTCAATCTTCCCCAAATCACCCCCCCCTCCTTCCGAATGTAGCGCTTTTCAATCTGGTAGGAGTCCCGAACGCCCTCCCTCAACTCCTGATACAGGCCCCAATCCAGGGCAACATCGTCCGGATGTGTAAACTGGGTAAATGCCATACGGCACAACTCTTGCTGGCTATATCCCAACATCTCTTGAAGCGCCGGGTTGCTTACGATCGGATAGCCATTCGTATCCACCAGCGCGATACCGACGGCAGAGCCCGCGAAGATGGCGCGAAATCGCGCTTCGCTCTCCAACCGCTCCGCCTCTGCCCGCTTCCGTTCGGTGATCTCATTGACGATGATGCCGATGCCGACCACCTCTTCCTTAACACGGACCGGATAGTAGCTCGCCAGCCAGTGCCGATCCTCTTTCTCCTCCGCAGAGCTCAGACCGCTGACGTCGTGGTTCAAGATCGTCTCGCCTGCCAGGGCGCGTTGGTAGAGCGGCTCCAGGGCGGGCCAGAGTTGCGGCACGGACTCGCGTACTTCTTTCCCGATATGCGCGACAACCGGCCACGAGTGCATGGCTGCCAGAGCCTCGTTGATCCGGACGTAGCGGAACTCACGGTCCACAAATGCGAAACCGACGGGCGCATTTTGAAACAGTGTCTCCATAAGAGCCAGGTGCTCCTCCGCCGTCGTGCGAATGTCCTGCGTTTCGGCGTTCGGCGTTGGATTTCGGGTAACGTTTCGAAGGCTCATTCAGGATGGCTCCTTTCGTTATCCCTCCGTATCTTCATAAGGGGGGTCGGGGCGCAATAGGGTCTCCGAGGCGTCGCTTTCGTCGGGGTGGGGCCTTTCGGCAGCGGGATGCAGCAGGTCTTTCACCGGCCGGAGGGCGGGACGCAGCAGCATACTCCGCTCCTTTTTCTCCTTCCCCTCCTCGATGGTCCGGATGACCCTCTGGGCTTCACGCGCCAGTTCGGGGCTGGTTCCCGCCTCCGCGCGCTCCAGGCTGCGCAGCGCCGGCAGCAGCGAACGCAGGGGCTGGCTGCGGGCCGCGATCCGCCGCAGCGCCGGCAGTGCGCCCTGATCGCCGATCCGCTCGAATGCCCGCACCAGGAACCACCCCACAAGCTCGCCGTCCGTCCACTGGCTGCGCCGTTCCGAAAGGCGGATCAGGTAGGGCAGTGCGCGGGGATCACGGAGGTAGTCCAGGGCGGGCAGCAGGTCCTGGCGCGTGGTCGCTTCGGGGCCTCCCAGCGCCGACCAGAGGGGGAAGAGCGCATCGGGCGACAGTGCGCCCAGCACCGCGCAGGCGGCATCGCGCAAGTCACCGATCTGCCGGACCGAGAGCTGAGGGGTACGCGCCGGCGCGGCAGGGAGGAGGCGCAGCAGGCGCACACCGGCCTCCGCCGTCGCATCGGCGGCGAGCAGGCGGGCCAGCGCCAGCGCCTCCCGGCAGACCTCCGCCTCCTGCTGCACAAACGCGGGGGACGCCTCTTCCGCGCGCAACGCCCCTTTCAGGCGGTCGAGGGCCTCCGTCAGCGTCGCCGCCAATCCCTGCCCGATCCAGGCGGCGAGTTGTAGGGCATCCGGCGGGGGCGGGAGATCGTCCGGAGGCGCGTCGCGGTTCAAGCGAGCGGCGAGCCGCCCGATAAAGGGCGATGTCTCGGCTTTGCCCGTTTCCGGCGCGTAGTCGCAGAGGGCGCACAGCACCGCCAGGCGCGCCCTTCCCTCCTCCACCCAGAGGAGCGCCAGGAGCGCGTCGCGCGCATAGGTGCGGCGCATAGGGCGGCCCCGGTGCAGATCCTGGCGCAGTTCCGCCAGGCGCTGCACCCGCTGCGGTCCGCGCTCCCCAGAGGCGGCGGGAGTATCGTGGGGGCCGGTAGTCATGGCTGCTCATCCGGCGGTTCGGTGGGGCGCAACAGTTTCTCCTCTTCGGCATGAAGGCGCGCCGCATCGGAGGCGGGCCGCAGCAGCGATGCCGGCTCCTCGGAAGTGGTAAGGGAGGGACGAAGCAGGGTCCGATGGTGCTGATTGCGGTTCTGCTGCTCGATCACGCGGATGGCGCGGGAGATCTGGCGGGAGAGCGGCCAGTCGGTGCTCGCCATCTCCCTGCGCACGCGCATCAGGGTCTGGAGGGCGCGCGGATCGGCGATCTGCTCCAGAGCGTTCACAATGACGGTGCGGGTGTCGTGGTGCGGGCACTGCTCCAGGCCGCGCAACAGGTGCGGCACGGCATGGGCGTTTCGGAGCCACTCCACACCCAACAGCATCGCCCCCCGCCGCAACGGCTCGTCGCTCAGCAGGTTGGCCCAGAACGCGCCCATCGCATCGGGGGGCAGGGCATTCAGGGTCTTGGCCAGGGCCTCCTGGATCTGGAACAACTGGGGCTTGGTGAGGTGCGGCGTCCAGACCCCACGATGGTACGCGTAGAGGATGGCGCAGACCTCCGAAGTCAGCAATCCGGCCTGGAGCTGCCGGATGGGCCGGAGCCCTACCGCCAGATAGTCTTCCATAAAGGGGATGGTCGAGGAGGTGCGTATGGCCCGCAGCATCCTCCAGACCGCCGACAGGACCTGGCCGTAGCGGAGGGAGGCCGTCTCCGGGCGCGCCTTATAGCGGCTCATCAGCAGGCGCCAGAAGTTGGCCGCGACCTCCTCCTGCACCAGAGGCAGATCCTCCTCATGGGCGTCATCCGGGGCGTAGAGGGCCTCGGCGGCGGCCAGCGCCGCCGTCAGGCTGGTATCCCAGAGGGAGGTCAGGGTGGCATCCCAACGGGCCGCCACGTCGGGGGGAGGAGCGCTCTCCCCCCGCTCCAGAGAGGCTTCCTGTTCGGTCGGTTCGGAGGCTGCCTGTGCGGCGATTTCCAGGGGGTCCATCACGTTATCCGCCTTGCTCGGTCGTTTCCGAAGCGCTGGGCCGCAGCAGTTCCTCCGACCGCAGTCTGTCGTCGGCGCCGTCGGAGGCGCGGAGCAGGACATCCCGGTTGAGGGTGGAGAGATCGGATGCACGGAGGAGCGAGACCTCCTCATGCCCCTCCGCCTGCTTCATCAGGCGCTGAATGGCGAGCCGGGCCGTCGCCCGCTCCGGGTGGTTCTCATCGCGCACGATGGCGTTGAGCGCGGGCAGGGCGCGCGTATCGCCGATGGCGCCCAGCGCCCGCAGCAGCGGGCGCAGGACAGTGCTGTAGTGCTCCGGCGTCTGATAGTTCAGAGCTTCCAGCAGGAACGGCACTGCGTCCGCATTGCCCATATACGCCATGGTGGCCGCCAGGATCTCCCGGTCCCAGCCCTCCCCTGCCTTCAGCCCCTCCCAGAGGAGCGACAGGCGGGCGGGCGGCAATTCGGCCAGCGCGATCAGCAGCGCCGTGCGCACCTCGTTGCCGCCTATTCGCCCGAATAGATGGAGCAGGTCGAGCAGCGCCCGCTCCGCCTCATAGAAGCCCAGCCGTCCGATCGCCTCACAGACGTCCGCTCCGATGTCTATGACGGCGCGCTGCCGCCCGCTCGGGTTCCGATAAGCGCGGCTCCAGTCGTTCAACCATTCGCAGAGGATCTCTCGGACTTTCTCCCGCACCAGTTCCGGGGTCTCGGGCCGTATCCGCTGCAGCTTGCGCAGCCGGCGCAAGAAGACGGATGGAAACGACATGAATTCCATCGGGTGCATCCCATAGGGCAGGTAGACCCGCGTGGTCAGCATGCAGGCGGCCTTGTAGCGTATCCAGGGCAGAGGATACCATAGCAGTTGGAGCAGGATCGTGGCGGCCTGCTCACGCTCTGCCGTATCCCGGCTGTTATCCAGGATGCGCCGTATCCGCCAGAACGTCAGTGGGCCCTTTGCATCCATAGTGACTACCAGTCCAGCGCTGCCGGGAAGAATTCGGCGATCAGGTCCTCGTAATAGGGGCGCAGGCCGGCGACATCGGGCCGCTCCGCGCTCTTGGAGTAGAGGTCGTAGGGATTGAACGCCCGCACCCAGGGGAGCATCTCGCGGTCATGGTCGTCCATGAGGTGGGCGTATTCGCCCTCCTTATGCCAGGGATAGAAGGAGTGGTAGCGGATCATCGCCAGGGCAGGGGCGGGCAGGTAGTCCCTGGTGACATGATACAGGTATTCATCGTGTCCCCAGGAGAGATGGACGTTATCGAGGCCGCAGCCCTCCCTGTAGATGCCGCAGGGCGTCTGATACTCCGAAACCTGGCTATCGGGGTTGGCATCCAGAAACTCGCGGTAGACAATGGTGGGCGCGTAGGCGCAGCCGGTGGCAAACGTATCCCCCACGACCGCCCACTGCGGCTCGCCGAACAGGCAGAGGATCTTGCCCAGGTCGTGGATCAGGCCGGTGAGGATAAACCAGCGGGGGTGACCATCGCGCCGGATGGCTTCCGCCGCCTGCATGAGATGCTCGATCTGGGAGAGGTCGGTATCGGGATCGCTGTCGTCTACCAGAGTATTGAGAAACTCCATCGCCTCCCAGATCCCCATGCGTCGCTTCGCCTTCGGGCCGTACTCCCGCTTTTTCGCCAGGACGAAGTCGAGGGTCTGGTAGCGATGATTGAGCCGATAGAACTCCTTCACGCTGGCCCGCGCCTCTGCGGCATAGTCACGGAACTGCTCCGCCGTCTTCGTCGTCTTGTTGGCGGTCGCGGCCTCCTCCCGATGGAGGTCATCCAGCGCATCCAGGTCCTGTAAAGGGGCATGAGCGTTCTCACGTTCGCGAATGTCGGTCATCATTTGGTCTCCTCCTGCCCGGACATTCGCCCTTCTCTGCCCCGAGTCCTGCTTGCATCGCATGTTTTGCGCTCCACACGCAAAGAAAAAAGAGGAGCGATGCGCGAAAATATTTCCACTTTTTGCGCATTTACGGAGGTTTTTCGTGCTTTGCTGTTAAAATACAGACGCATCCTCCCAACGACCCATCACACGCCTCCCCTCGATCCGAGGCGCGCCCCGCTCCCTGCCGGGCGTGGTGAGACCCTTACAGGAGGCTCATATCAACGAAAGGAATGGAACACGATGGGAACATTCAAAAGACTGTGCGCTGGTCTGATGGCAATGGCGGCTCTGACGGCTATAGTCGGGTGCGGCGGCGGGGGTGGAAACAGCGTCCCCCTCACCGGCTCCCCTGGAGGAACCGGAAAGAGCGCCCTGGATGTCTATGTCACCGATAGCTTCAGCGATGCCTACAAGCAGGTTATGGTTACTCTCTATAAGATCGAACTGACGACCGACGGAACCAACTTTACGACCGTCTACAGCAATCCCAGCGGGCTGACCCTCAATCTCTCTTCTCTCTCCACGACCGCCGAACTCCTGTCCAGCGTGAATGTGCCGAGCGGCTCGTATACCGAGGCCCGCGTCACTTTCAGCGATCACGTAACCCTGGTCGCCAACAATGGAACCAGCACCACGGTCGCGGTGGACCCAAGCGCTGGCGTAGATTCCCAGGGGAAGGTCGCGATCACTATCAACACGCCTACCAGCGCGAGCGCCGGTCAACTCTCCACCCTGGTCATCGACTTCAATCTGGCGGGGTTCAAACTGGTCGGGAGTACGATCCAGCCCACGGTGAGCGTGAATCCCGCCGCACTGGGCCTGAAAAAGCTGCTGGTGCTGATCAGCGGCGCCGTGACCAATCTGACGACAGGAACGGGCTTCACCCTGCAGGGATCGGATGGTCGCACCTCCCCGGTCGTGATCTCCAGCACGACCTCGGTCATTAACGAGCAGACCGGTCAGGCTGCCAGCCTCACCAACGGGCAGACCATCCAACTGGAAGGGACGATAGACACGACGACCCACACGATCACGGCCAACGCCATCACCGTCAACAACGGCGGCGCGACCACCCTGGCTTCCGCCAGTGGAACGGTTACCGGGATCAACACCGCCGGGGATAACTTCACCTTTTCTCTAAATCGGGGTAACATTACTCCCACCGGGAGCGCGATCACCGTTCAGATCAGCGGGGCCACGCAGTTCTTCTCGAAGGGCCAGTCCGGGCAGGCGGGTCTATCGAATATCACGGCAAACAGTACTGTGGGGATCGCCGGTTACTTTGACCCCCTCACCCAGACGCTGAACGCCCTCGTCGTCATCTACTAGATCGGATCGAGGCTGCCTCGGTCTCTGATCCATAGCCCCCTTATGGAAAGGAGGCGCGTTGGCCGCCTCGCCGCTGGAAACAGGTACGGAAACGAAGGCTCCGCAGACCGCGCGGGGCTGGGAGAGTGTGGGAGCGGGCCTGACCGCCCGCTCCCTGCTCATCGCCGTGTTGCTTACGATCCTGGCCGGATTGTGGGTACGGCAGTCGGAGATCGTGACTCTGGCCACGCAGGTCACGGAATCCATCCCTGCGATCCCCGGCCTCGCCGCGCTCGTCCTGGTGGTGGCCGTCAATGCGGTGCTGCGCCGCATCCGTGGCGTCAAAGCCTTCACCCGCGCCGAGATCCTGGTCATCTTCCTCTTTGTCACCCTCAGCAGCACCATGATGGGCGTGGGCGTGATGCAGTTCCTCTTCGCCCTGATGGGCACTCCCTTCTATATGGACCAGGATACCCTGGCGAAACTGCATCCGCTGCTGCCCAGGGCGCTCATGCCACACGACCTGGTGGCCATCAAGCACCTGTACGAGCGCAGCCCCGACGGCAGCGTGCCCTGGCATTTGTGGTGGGGGCCGATGCTGCTCTGGCTCGGCTTCTTTCTGGCGCTCTGGGGCACGCTCTACTGCATGATGGCGCTCTTCTATCGCGCCTGGGCCGAGGAGGAACGGCTCTCCTTCCCGCAGGTCTTCATCCCCCTGGAAATGACCGGCGGCGAGAGCGGCGTCACCCCCTTCTTTCGCAATAAGCTGATGTGGAGCGGCTTCGCCCTCGCCGCCGTCTACAACCTCATCAACATCGCGCACGCTCTCAACCCCTCGATACCGGCCATCGGCAAGGAGATAGACTTCTTTCCCACCGCTCCCGCGCCGCCCTGGAGCGAGCTGGCACCGCTCAAATTCGCCATCCGTCCGGAGATGATCGGCCTGGGCTACCTGGTCTCTACGGAGATCAGCCTCACCGTCTGGGTCTCCTATTTTGCGCAGAAGCTGGTGGCGGTCATGGGCGTCTCGATGGGCGTTACGCCGGGGACGCTGCCCTATGCGCAGGAGCAGGGCATCGGGGCCTACCTGACGCTGGCGGTGATGCTGATCTGGCTCTCGCGTCTCTACCTGCGCCGGATCTGGCGGCAGGCCTGGAGCGGCAGGGAGGAGATCGGGCCGGAGGGCATCCGCTACCGCTGGGCGTTCTGCGGGCTGGCGGTCGGCTTTCTGGCGGTCTGGAGCTTTATGACGCTGGCCGGCATGGCGCACTGGGTGGCGCTGATCTATCTGCTGCTGGTGCTGGCGGTCGCGCTGGTCTATGGTCGCCTGCGCGCCGAGGCGGGCGTGCCGCTGGTCTGGCTCTTTCCCTACTACATGCAGAAGAAGGTGCTGCTCTATACCTTCGGGACCCATCCTTTCCAGGCCGCCAGCCCAACGACCATGCCGACCTGGGCGCTCTTTACCTTCCTGGCGCGGGGCTACTATCCGGCGGTGACCGGTTACCAGGTGGAGAGCATGGAGCTGACGCGCCGGGCGCAGATCAACCCGCGCCGGGTCCTCTTCGCGATCTGCCTGGCGATTGCGCTGGGCTTCCTCGTCGGCTGGTTCAACCACATCGTCCCCTACTACCAGCGCGGGGCGCAGAACCTGCGTGGCATCTGGGGGGAGTGGATCGCGGAGCCGGAGTATGACCAGGCGGTATCCGCCATCTCCACCAATACCCCGCCCCAGGAGCCCAAAATCTATGCGACGGTGATCGGCGCGTTCGTGGTCTTTGCGCTCTGGACGCTGCGCCTGCGCTTTGCGGGCTTCCTGCTGCATCCGATGGGCTATGTGATGACCTGCAGCTACGGCAGCCTGATCTGGGGGCCGTTCCTGGTGGTCTGGCTGCTCAAGTCGCTGGCGCTCCGCTATGGGGGCATGAAGTTCTACCGCACGACCGTGCCCTTCTTCCTGGGGTTGGCGCTGGGCCACTTCGCCATTGCAGGCATCCTCTGGGGCCTCACCGGCGCCTGGACGGGCAGCGCCGTGCAGGGGTATCCGGTCTTTTTTGGATAGGCTCCCTCACCCCCCGCCCCCCAATTTTGGGGGGAGAGGAGTTGGGGTGAGGGGCAGATGCAAAAAGAGCGCTTACCGGATAGCCGTGTGGCCATCATGGTAAGCGCTCTCGAAAATGAAAAAAGAGAGTGCTGGGGTTTTAGTTTTCGCCCGCGACGTTCTGCGCCTGTCGGCCCTTGGGCGTCTCGATGAACTCATACAGGACGGTCTGTCCTTCCCGTAACGACTTAAAGCCGTTCATCGTGATAACGGAGTAGTGGACAAATACATCCACACCGTCTTCGGCTTCGATGAATCCGTAGCCTTTTGCGTCATTGAACCATTTGACTTTACCGGTTGCCATACTTACTGATCCTTTGTTTGACTGCCCCGCGAGGTCGGGATTTGCGACTGGACGCCGATAGCGGCGTCATAGGAGTGGCCGAACGCGGGCGCAGCGGGCGCTCCGTCTGTCGCGCGGGCTGCCTGCCTCGGTTGAGCCACTTATCTCCTGCCTTGCATGAAGTGTGCCAGAAATCGAGCAATTCCCACCAAAGTTCGCAAAAACCCGTATTTTCTCCGAATTTTAATGAAAAACGCTCATTTCAACCGATAACTGCATGGATCTGCGGAAGAATCGGAAGGATGGTGCGTAAGGAGAGATAGCAACAGGCTGAGTCGGAAAGAGATCCGTGGCTGGCAGGACAGGCCGTTTCTATCTGCTTGCATTCTTACGCAAGATAGAGTACAATGCTGCCAGACTTCACGCTTACGTTCCTGCCAGGGACGTTCCGAAAGCAATCGGCAAGAAGGCCGCATCTATTCACGGCAAGGAGCATAGACACCATTATGGCTACTCTGGATATTGCACAGACAACCGGCATCGCCCTGAGCGAGCGCGCTGCCGAAGAGATTCGCGGGCTGCTGGAGCGCCAGGACAAGGCGGAGGCCGCGCTGCGGGTCTTCGTGTCCGGCGGCGGCTGCTCCGGCCTCAACTATGGCATGGCCATTGACGACAGCATCGAGGAGGACGACTTCATTTTCAACAGCTACGGCGTCAAGGTCGTCGTAGACCCGTTGAGCTTCAACTATATCAAGGGCGCGTCGGTGGATTTCGTCGAGGATGTGATGGGCGGCGGGTTCAAGATCGACAACCCGAACGCGGTGAAATCCTGCGGCTGCGGCAGCTCCTTCTCGACCGAGGACGCACCGGAAGCGAGCGGCGGCGGTTGCGGTTCCGGCTGCGGCTGCCACTAATCGGGGCTTTCAAACCGATCCATGTTAGCGCGGAGGGTTTTCGTAACCCTCCGCGCTATTTTATAGACTAATGGGCGGCGAAGAGGCCGGCTACACCGCCGGTATGCCAGAAGAGCACGGTATCGTCCGGGCGGAAGCGGCCCTTGCGGATCTCGCCGATCAGCGCGGAGAGCGCCTTGCCGGAGTAGACGGGATCGCAGAAGATGCCCTCGGTGCGGGCCAGAAGCCGGATCGCCTCCTCGCCCTCCGGCGTAGGGACCCCGTAAGCAGTTCCGGCATAGTCGGGGCAGAGTTCGATGGCCTCCGCCGGGAGGCCATTCGGCTGGCCTAACAGCGCGGCGGTCTCGTTGGCGAGGTTGTGGACGGCGCGGTGGAAGGGTGATACCCCCGCAGCGTCCGGCGGGATGGGGTCTACCTCGACCCCGACCAGGCGAGCGCGCCACTCCAGCAGCACCGCCCCCACGACCATGCCGGCATGCGTGCCTCCGCTGCCCGAGGCGAAGAAGATAGCGGTCACCTCGCCGAGGCTCAGCGCATCCAGTTGCGCCTTCGCCTCCTGCATGGCCCACACATAGCCGAGCGCCCCGAGGGGCGTCGAACCGCCGGTGGGGATGCTATAGGGCACACCGCCCTCCGCCCGGACCCGCTCCATCTCCTCCGCCTGGGTGCGACGGCGGGCCTGCTCCCGGCGGGTCTCGCCCGGCAGCATCTCGGTCCAGCGGATGGGCGTTTGAAGCCAGGAGTGGAGCAGTAGGTTGCCGGTAACGGGGGCGTCGTGCGCCGGGGGCGGGCCGTCGAGGATGCAGCGGACGGCGAAGTCGAACTTGTGCGCGGCGGCGGCTGTCTGCAGGGCGTGGTTGGACTGCGCCGCCCCGCAGGTGAGCAGCGTGTCGGCTCCCTGGCGGCGGGCATCGGCGAACAGAAAGTCGAGTTTGCGGGCTTTGTTGCCGCCCAGCGCCAGCCCGGTCAGGTCGTCGCGCTTGATGAGCAGGCGCGGCGCATGGGGGCCGAGGGCGGCCTGCAGGCGCCGCAGGGGGTGCAGCGGCGTGGGCAGCAGGGCGACCGGCAGCCGGGGAAACGCAGCGAGTAGGGTTTTCACATCCGTAGGCATAGCATCTTCTCTCCTGCGCTTCGATTCGAGCGCCGCGCCCGTTTTTCCTGCTTATATTTGCCCCCTCATCTCAGGGTGCAGCAAGCAGCGCCCCTACTCCCGCAGAGGAGATAATCTGAATTGGCCCCTCTCCCCAGCGAAGAATGAGCGGGCGCGGGGTGTTCTCTGCCGCGCCGCGAAATCCGCGAGGGAATAGCGGATTTGGACTGCGCGAAGCGCGACCGCTTACGGATCAAGCGGTAGAGCGGGCGGGGTTGGGGTGAGGGGGCGAAAAAACGGCCCGGCTTCGTCGTTGAAGTCGGGCCTGATCGCAAGCGGTCTGAAGACACGCCTGGAACGTTAACTAAATTGAGGACGAGAAAGAAGGATACCTTCGCGAATACTATAACACAGTTTTGCCAGTGCTGTCAATATTCCAAGCGAGAGGAGGAAGAATTTTTTTGCCTTTCCAGTAAATATTCTGGCATTGCGATCATTCCATCTCAACACACTTCGGATACCGTCTGACGACCTTTGCCGGGAATGCCAGCAAATGCGTTCCTTGCCTGTACGCTAAAAAGATGATACCCCTCGTTACCTTTGTCTTGTTTTCCCCGTCGTGCATGCGCTATAATGAATTGGGCGTGGAAACAGAGGAGTATGCAGCGGAAAGGAAAATGAGACGGAATGGCAGCAACAGGCGACAAACGACGCGGCAGACGGCCCGCACTGGATCCCAATGATCGGCGGCGGCTGGCGGCGCGTATCGCGAAGATGGTGTTGGTGGATCGTCTGGAGCAGAAAGAGATTCTGCAGCAGTTGACGAAATCGGAGCCTGGATTGGCGCATATCGATGCCAGTACCGTCTCAAGATTATACCGCTTTGCGCTGGATACCGGCATCGTTCGGGTGCATATCGATGAAAATGCTCCGTTCAAGCCCCCGCGTGTGGACAGTCTGGAGCGGGAGCTGGTCGCTGCCTACGAACTGCAGTCCGCCATCGTGGCCGACGCGACGGGCCATGAGGAGGCGCTGGAGAGCAGCCTGGCCGACGACCGCCTGCACCAGGCGCTGGGGCAGCTCTGCGCGGACTACCTGGATACCATCGTGCGCCAGAACGAGATCGTGGCGCTCTCGTCCGGGCGGGCCGTCTTCTATGCCTGCGAGAGCCTCTTCAACAAGCATATCTTCGATAAGCGCAATGTGCGCGGCGTCAAAGTGGTCAGCATGAACGGCAACATCGCGGCGGAGGTCTGGAGCATGGAGAGCCCCGACGCGCGCCGCGCCATGGATGCCGACATCAGTGGGGCGTGGCTGGCGCGCGCCTTCCCCGACGCCGAACTGATCCGCCTCAGCCTGCCCGTGGCCGTGAAATCACACGAAATGATCCACGACTGGCTGGCCGAGGGGCCGGGCCGCTGGATCAGTCCGCAGGTCTGGGAGGAGAAAGCGCGCACGGGCAACGTACCCGGCATTCTCCAGGCGGAGGACGATGTGCTGGTTCCCACGCTGGCCCTGGTGGGCATCGGCGGGGTGCGCGCCCAGTCCGGCCACCGCTTTATTGTGGGGCTGCACGAGCCGATGTTGGGGAACCTGCAGCCGGAACTGGGCAAGATGATCGAGCTCATCGAGCATATCTCCGGCAACGGAAACCGGCTCGTGCCCTGCGCGGTCGGCGACCTGTGCAATCGCCTTTTCATTACGCTCTCGGCCCGCAAGAGCCTGCCCGCCCCCATGCTGGCGGAACTGGAAGGCTATGTCAAGGCCATCAACGAGCGGCTGCTCTCCATCACCTTCGAGCAACTCTACCTGGTGCCGAAAGTGGTCGTGGTCGCCGGGGGTGCGACCAAGGTGGACGCCATCCGCTCCGTCCTGGAGTGGCAGGCCATGGGCTGGAAGCAGCCCATCGTCCATGACATCTGTACGGATCGGGAAACGGCGGTGCGGCTACTGGAGGCCAAGCGCACCACCGCCCGCCGAAGCTAAGCCCGCTCCATGGACCTGAGCAGGTCGGCGTACTCTGCCGGGACGATCTGGACGAACATCTGGCTCCGTGCCGTGCCGTTGGGGCGGGCGGCCAGGCAGACCGGTCGCGGCAGGCGCAATCCGCCCATCTCCTCTGTGAGCGCACACTGCGGCTCCCCCGTCTTGATGGCCTGGTAGAGCAGGCCATCCACCTCCGTATTGCGCCCGATGCGCGGAAAAGCCTGTGCGGCAGCCGTCATTTCGGGCCACGCTCCGATGCCCCGGCCCACGGGGCGCTTCAGGCACTTCTTCCATACCTGGGCGCGGACCCCACGCTCCGCAAAGAACAGCTCCTGCTGCCCGTGGAGTTCCGGGCGAAAATTCAGCAGGGCCTGGAAGTAGGGGAATGGCAGGCGCAGGCCGCGGGCGAGGGCGTGGAAGCATGCGCCCGGCGTGGTGACGAAGTGCGCCGCCAGCGACCAGAGGTCCAGGCCCCCGCAGAGCGCCTGCGGCAGAAAGAGGGCCGGGGGCAGCGCGACCGCATACGCAAAGGCGGCTGCCGCGCGACGAGGCCGCTCTCTCCCCGCCATCCCCTCTTCCCACCAGGGAATCCGCTCCGTTCCGATGCGGTGCAGGATGTGGAACACCTCCCGCAACAGCGCCAGGCTCTCCTGGCGGCCCAGATCGTAACGGACGAAGATCTCCCAGCGCTGCGCGTCGGCATGAAAATCGGAACAGGCGTTCGGGTCCGCCGCGTTGCCATGGCGCGTCAGGCCGATGCCCAGCGTCTCCAGCAGAGGCTCCAGATGCGGCGCGACGGGGACGGGAAGTTGGTAGAACCGGCGAAACGCCGCCGCCACATCGTCTACCGTTTGTGGCGCTCCCTGCTCCGGGGAGAGCTGCTGCGCCAGATGGTCGCAAAATATGTCCAGGGTGCGTCCCGCAATCGGTGCGCGCCGCACCCGGTCACCGATCAGTTCCTCGATGGCTCTCATACCGGCCTTCCTATAACAGAATTATATAAGTGTTTATTTGTCTACTTTATCCCCCTATTATATCCCATACATACCGTTTTTGGCAAGCAATTTGCGATAGAATGTGGAAAGAGGGGGAGTAGACAGAAGTGAGTTTAAGCCCGCGAGGCCGGAAGAAAGGATGACGCGATTCTGTCAAAAGACATATTTACAGGTTTTTTTGAAGAAGAAGACAAAAAGGGACTGATTTCGCTCTAAAAGCCCTTGACAGAATCACAAGAAAGGTGTACAGTAGACGTCAGTGCGTCGTCAAGTATACGTACAAGGAGGGGTTCTCCCATGACCAGAGGTCTGACCGATAAGCAAGAGCGCATCCTGACATTCATTGTAGACTATGTAAACGACAAAGGGTACCCGCCGAGTATCCGCGAAATCGGCAATCATTTTGAAATTTCTAGCCTCCGAGGCGTTACGGTTCACCTGGACGCGCTGGAGCGCAAAGGCTACATCAAGCGCAAGAATACCGCCCGCGCCATCACCGTGATCGGCAAGACGGGCTCGACTGCTCCCGCCCGCAGCGTCTCTTTTGTGCCGCTGGTGGGCACCATCGCCGCCGGGGTGCCCATCACGGCCACGCAGAATATCGAGGCGCAGGTGCCCGTTCCGCAGGAGATGGTCCACAACATCAATGGGGCGTTTGCCCTCCAGGTCAAAGGAGACTCCATGATTGGCGCGCACATCATGCCGCGCGATCTGGTGGTCATCAAGCCGCAGGTGAACGCGGAGAACGGCGACCTGGTGGCCGTATTGCTGGGCGACGAGGCGACCGTCAAACATATCCAGTTCACCAGCGAGGGCGCCCGCCTGATCCCCTCCAACCCGGCCTACGAGCCCATCGAGGTGCGGCGCGAGGACAGCCGCATCATCGGCAAGGTGATCGGTCTGATCCGCAATTACGACGGCGCGATGGCCTTTTAGGTCCGAGACCGCTAGAACGCGATCTCCTCTTCAGTATGGAGCTTTTCAATAGGGCTCCATGCTGAAGAGGAGATTGTTGTTACCACTCCCCCTGTTTCCCCGTCCAATCTGCGTCCTTCGTTCACAATCCGGGATCCGTCGACACCGAAGAAAAAAGTGCAGTTTTTTTAGCATTTTACCCTTGACAAACCGTAAGTAAGATGCTAAAATTTTAGCACTTTGATTGCAGCGGGAGCTCCTCCCACACGATGAGCTGGAAACACATTCGTAATTCGCTGCACCTTCGGGAAGGAATATCAGCCATGTTCAGCCTGTTCGATCCCCGCTATGCCGCTGTCGGGATGGCCCAGCCCTCTCAGATCGCGAGCCGTCTCTCCGCCATCCTGGATGAGCGCCGCAGTCAGACGATGCTGACCCGACAGGGAGCGCTGGGGCTTACTCTGGCGGCGTTGGCGGCGCTCTTGCCGCTGGCAGCGGTGCGAGTAGGCGCAAAGCCGCCCGCAGCCGCAGGATCTAAGCCTATTTTCAATAAGCCTATTCTCAATAGGAGTGGTTCTATGGGAGAGACTGCATCGCCCGCCCTCCTGGAGACAGATGGAACGGCTTCCGAAGCGGTGTCCGCGACGCCAAGTATCCCATACCATCGGGCCGAGGCCGTCTTGCGCCCCCGTGTCGCGCCCGCCGGGTACCGCTCTGACGAAAACGCCACTCCGTCGGCGCAACCGCAGGCGTCCGGCATCGCCTGGGGCAAAGTCGAGGGCGGCCTACAGGCAGGGATCGGGTTCACCGAGAAGCGCACCAGCTATACCATCGGGGAACTGGTGGAGGTGAACGTCTACGTCCGCAACGCCGGGAAAAAGCCGACGACGTTCTCCTGGCAATCGGCCCCCCAGTTCTCGCACTCCTCCTTGATCCTCCCCACGCTTACCGGGCCGAAGGGGAAGGAGGAGGCATATACTGTGGGCGGCCCCATCGAAAAGCCTACCCGTACCAAGCAACTGCAGCCGGACGAAACGGTGGAAGTGAGCCACACCCAACTCCATACGGGATATGGTGAGGGCGGCGGACATAGTTTCGGCCTGGAACCGATGGTACAGGTGACGCCCGGCAAGCAACAGATCCGCCAGAGTGTTCGCATCAAACCGGAA
The DNA here is from genome assembly GCA_035295825.1 of Chthonomonadaceae bacterium. Lineage (GTDB taxonomy): Bacteria > Armatimonadota > Chthonomonadetes > Chthonomonadales > Chthonomonadaceae > DATGIG01. Next base: position 30,521 of record DATGIG010000320.1, read on the forward strand.
GGCAGCGCGGATTTCTCAGTTGAGCTGACCAGCGGACCACTGGAGTTCGAGGCCCTCAGCAGCGTTACCAGAGCGGCCTGGGGGAAATCGGTGGAGGGGCTGCAGGCCGGATTGAGTTTCATCAGCGACCGTCGCCGCTTTCTTCAGGGCGATACGGTGACAATGGATCTCTATTGGCGCAATGCCGGTAACCACAACATTACCATCACCTACGCCCAGTTCTATGATTACGACTACATGCCTGGTGTCGTCAATGCAAAGGGTGAGAGAGTAGAGGTTCGCCAGGTAGCCCCACGCCTTATTGTACCGAAAGAGACAGTTACATTGAAGCCGGGAGAGAGTATCCATATCGGGATGGTCAATCTGGTTCTGGCTGAGCCGCAGAAAGCGGATAAAGGGGTGGGGATCTATCCGGAGATGGCAGCCATACCGGGCAAATATCGTGTCAGCCAGTTTACGTTCGTGCAGCCCGAAGCGGGGGCTCCGGTTGACAAATCAGGAATCCCTCTCATCAAGGCATCTCCGATTACCGGGGAGTTGGAATTCGAAGTAGCGGAGAAGTAGCCAAAAAAAGGGCGCGGGCGACGCCATTGTCGCCTGCGCCCGGTGTACCGAACCCTACGCACTGTGGCGCGTCGTTGCGGCACAAAGTTGGGACGGCTCACGTCGTCCCTGGCACGAGCGGAGCGGCCTTTTGGGGCGGCTCCGTTCTTCCGTGACCGGCTCTCTTCCGACGCTATTCGCGGGGGGAGGGCCGGAATGCCTTATACAGAGCGGAGGGGCGAAAGGAGTATTTCCCTTTCGCCCCTCGAGTATGTTAGCTGGCGGGCTTGATTTCTACGGTTGCCCCTTCGGCCTCGAACTTGACCTTCAGCGCCTCCGCATCTTCCTTGTTCAGGCCCTCTTTGATCTTGGAAGGAACGCCTTCGACCAGGTCCTTGGACTCCTTGAGGCCCTGGCCGGTGATCTCGCGAACCACCTTGATAACGCCCAGGCGCTTGTCGCCCGCAGCGGTCAGGATGACGTCGAAGCTGGTAGGCGCTTCCTCAACGGGAGCCGCCTCAGTAGCGCCACCGCCACCACCGGCTATCGCTACTGGCATGGCGGCCATGGACATCGTAGGCGAGACGCCGAAGACATCCTGCAGCGTTTTGGACAGTTCGGACAGCTCCAGAACGGACATGCCCTTAATTTTTTCAACAATCTCGTCGGTCAGTGCGGACATTGGTTTTCTCCTGTTTTTCGGTGTGAGCCGGGCGTCGCTCAGGATAGAGGACGCAGGCTGAGTACGATAAAGAATCGAGTGTGTCAGGCAGCGGGAGCGGCTTCGGCGGCAGGCGCATCGCCGCCGCCCTGCTTGTCCGCAATGGCCTGGATGGTTAAAACGAAATTGCTGACGATACTGTCGAGCGTGCCGACGAACGAACTCATCGGACCATTGATGGTGCCGAGCAACTGGGCGACGACCTGCTCCTTCGGCGGCAGCTTGGAGAGCGCCTGCACCTGCTCCAGATTGTAGACCTTGCCGTCAATGTAGCCGCCCTTGACTTTGACATCCGTCTTTTTGGCGTCGCGCACGAAATCCAGAATGGACTTCGCCGGGGCGACCACGTCCTCCTTGGCGAAGACGATGGCGGTCGGGCCGGTGAGCAGTGCGTCCAACTCCGGGCTGACCTCGCCGCCCAGCGCGATTTTGAACAGCGTATTCTTGACGATGTGGTACTCCGCATCGACCGCGCGCAGTTTCTTGCGAAGCGTACTGACTTCCGCGACCGTCAGGCCGCGATAGTCCGTCAGGATCGCCCCCTTGCTGCGCTCCACGACCTGGCGCAGATTGGAGACGACCTCCTCTTTATGGGCATTGGGCATGGGTTTCCCTCTCGTTCGTGAAGAACGTGGCGGTTTCACACGGAGGCGCTTACGTCCGGGCAACAAAAAACCGGGACTTCGCGCCCGTACGCTCCACAGCGCAGACGGCGGCGAATCCCGGCGGCAGGCGAGGCAAGACCTCATACCTGTGCGGCGAAGGGGAATTCGACTCGACCTCGGCGGGCTTCCCGGAGGAATTTCAGTCCGACGCATAGTGCGCGGACACCGGCTGTCTGCGGCAGAGCGATTGGAAGATCGCTATGTGATTTCGAGGCACAGTATGGCACGGCTTGCCCTGTTTTGTCAAGGCGAGCCGAAGAAATACGCCGCTGCGTGCGCTTCCTGCAGCCCTATTACGGTTGTTTGAGCGGGGCGAGGCTGCCGTCGGGGGGTTACGTCAGCGTCCGTGACCGGCGTTAAATGCTGCATCGCTTCGCCTCCAAAGTCCGGGACGGTGTGCCGCACACGTTTACCTGCACACGTTTTCCCCTCTGGTCGTGGGCGAATGCGCGCCTGAGATAGGGCGATCCGGACCGCAGACGCAAAAAAGATGCAAAAAGTGCGGTTTGGGACCAGAATTTTTCATTTTTTTTTCATGTAATCGTTGACATCCCGGATGCCAGGTGTTATACTTGTCCGGCTGAGCCCACTCAGCTCTGTACAACCCGTAAGGAGGACGTTCGGAATATGCCATCAGGAAAAGTGAAGTGGTTCAATGACGCGAAAGGCTACGGCTTCATTGAGACTTCCGAAGGCAAGGACATCTTTGTCCACTACTCTGCCATCGTCAAGGAAGGCTTCAAGACCCTGGCCGAAGGTCAGGAAGTGACCTTTGACATCGTCGAGGGAGCCAAAGGTCCGCAAGCAGCCAATGTGGCGTCCGGCCAGTAGAGCCTGCTTCCCCCCATTATCGAGAAAGCGAAACAGCAAACTTAACGAATTTATCGTGCGCCGATGCTCCGGCGTTTCGGCGCAATTCATTTTATTTCATAACGCGATTCCCCCTGCAATTCGCCCGCTCTGCGGCCAGGCATGGTGAGATTCCTCCGGTTCTGACGCAGCACCATCGCGTCGAACCGGTTTTTGTTCGTCTGCCGCTCTTTTTACAGCACGGAACTTCCTTTTCAGGCGGTTCGTAGCAGATTCAGAGGCGTTTTCGCACACTTTTCTGAAGAGTAGGCGCGAAAACGCCACAAATTCCACTCCAGGCGCAAGTGGGAGGCTCCGGGCGCGCTGGAGAACCGTTGAGGAGATACCCTAATATGAGCAGCGCTATAACTACCCAGGACTTCGAGCAGGAAGTGCTTCAGTCTCCGGTTCCCGTGCTGGTGGATTTCTGGGCCGTCTGGTGTGGGCCCTGCCGGGCCATCGCGCCGCATATCGATGCCCTGGCGACCGAGTACGAAGGCCGTGCCCGCGTGCTGAAGTGCAATGTGGATGAAGAGATGGAGATCGCCAGCCGCTATGGCATCATGGCGATCCCGACCCTGCTGTTTTTCAAAGACGGCAAGGTGGTCGAACAGCATCAGGGCGTCGCTTCCAAGGAAGCGATTGCCGGTAAGTTAGAGCGCCTTCTCTAGTACACTGCGGCGCAAATATCCCGGCAGTATCGCGTCCGTGAGGACGCTTGGCCGAAGGCCCTACAGACGGGTACGTTCTGTACCCGGAACTTCTCTAGGCTCCGCCCGCAGCAAGAAGCCCTCTCGCATTTTGAAGTCTCCAATGCGAGAGGGCTTCTTCTATTCGGCACGCTGCAGACGTCCTCAGTTCCCCTCCGTCGCCGCCTTCAAGTCCTTCAGAATCGGTACGATCCGCCCGGTATTGATGAACACATCCACGACATACGCATTGAACAACTGGGCCTCGGTCGTCCCCTCCCGATAGTTGTTCAGCTTTACCAGGACGTCCTTCTCCATCTTGGCGACGGTCGCCCGTTGCGAGGAAGTGAGGATTTTGGAGACCTCCCCGCTCATGCGAAGGATGTTCTGCTGGTTCAGTTTATCCCGTTGGGAGAGAAAATCGGACTGCATTTTTTTGATCTTATCATCGAACTCCTTGGTGCTGCCCTTTCCGGCCAGCGCCTGCTTGTGCATCGCGCGGATCTCGTCCGACAGCTTCACCACCGGCCCGCTGACGAGCGTCGTCACCTGTTTATCATAGTCCGCCTTGGCGGCGCCGATGGCAGCTACGAGCTTGTCTATCTGATCCGGCGTCAGCTTCAACGGTGTCAGGGAGCGCAGCAGATCGATATCGTCCAGGGCGTCCAGAAGCGCCTGGGCCTCCTTGGTGGGCCTGCCGTTCGTCTCGGTCTCCTGCGCCCGCGCCGAAGGCGACATGGTCAGGAGCGCCAGGGCCAGGCCGGGCAGGAGGAGAAACGATAGGAGAGACGGAATCACACGAAAAGAACGCGACGTAGCGATTGTCGGCGACATGAAATACACTCCTTCTGTATAAGACCTAGGATGGCGGTCATTCCCTGCCATCCCGTCGAAATAATCCTTCTATCACCCTGTTGGAAGGGGTGGGAGCGGCCCTGAACATGGCAACAGCGCAACGGAACGCACCGTTCTCGGAATTAGGCTGCTTTGAGAGGAAAAAGGTTACATTCGTATACGCTGCATGGGAGACGCTTCTATTATAACATGTCCTCTCTTCCGGCGTAAATGTCTGACCTTCGCATCCGTGAGGAGTGCGGCACTTCCCACGAATAGAGAAATAGAAACCATGGCAGAGACACTACCCACATTTTTGAAGCGACGGGCCGAACGCAGTTACCGCTATCTGCGGGAGCAGATCGAGGGGCTGACGGCGGAAGAGGCCCTCACACACTATCGCGCGGATTGGCCCGATCATCGCTGGGGCATCGGGCAGAACGGCTCTATCGCTGGGATCGTCTACCATGTCGCCACCTGGAAACAGCTCACGCTGCCGGTGTTTGCGCCCGGCGGGCGGACGCTGACACGGGAGGAGTTCGATGTGAACGCCGCGCCTGCTCCGGACGATTGGGCCGGGATCACCGCCTGGCTCGAACAGATCGGCGACACCTGGGGCCGAACCCTGGCCGCGCTGCCGGACCCCGCCTTCGACGAGACGCGCCTATGGGAGGGCCACTCGCTTCCGCTCTCCTCCTTTGTGGTCGAGATGCTGGAGCACGACATCCAGCACGCCGCGCAGATCGAGTATCTGCGGCAGGCGCTGGTCCTCGCCCCGGTACACATGCCGGATTTACGGAATAGGCCCTGATTTTGATGGAACAACCTCTCCGGCACGACGCTCCAACGGCCATAATAGGGTGGCATACTTTTGTACTCTCATGAAGGAACAAAATGACGGAGATTACAGACGCAGAGTTAGAGGGGCTGATGGCGCATTGCGCTTTCTCCAGCCAACCTCAAGCCTCTCAGACCTTGGAACAGGCAGAGAAACGACAGGCACGGCGCTGGCATCTGGGCGATCAATATGCCACGCTCTACTGGCTTGGCCATGAGTATTGCGTGGAAGTATGCGATGTCAGCATTACCGGGATGCGGATCGGCCACATCCCGGAAGCGCTCCAGTCCGGATCGCGCGCAATCCTGATCACCTTGCTGGCGGAGTACGGCAGCATGGCGGTCAATGTCGAGGTGATGCATGTCTTTTTCAGGGGAGGGGAGCGCCAGGCCGGCCTTCGCTTCCTGCTGCACTCTCCGCATGAGATCAATCCCCTGATACGCTATCTCGAAAACGTCTCCGAAGGCGTGGAAGAGATCAAGGTCTGAACCGGAGAAGCCCGTTGCTTCTACGCCGCATCACCGTACCTTCACGCGGAGGACGCTGACGGAGTAGGCCGGGAAGGTATAGCCGAAAGTACGTCCCACCCCCTTGATCCGCACCGATTTCGGAGCCACTTTTTCCGGCGTCTCCACCGTGTTCACATCGCTCGGCTGGCCGACGAGCACCTGCGCCTCGGCGGTATTCGCGACGCTCTTAACTCCCTGTAGCGCGATGTCGAGCTGCTGATCCGTCCCCGAAGTATTCACCACCTTGAGAATGACATCGCCGGTCGCCTGGTCCCGGCTGGCCGTGGCGTAGAGCGGGTCGATGGGGTCGCCGGGAGTGTCTGTCGCGGCGATAATCAGTTTGTCGTCCAGGAAGCAGCGAATGCTCTCGCCCTTCACCTCGACCCGGATATCGTACCATCGCCCGGTCTCGATAGTGACTGCCGAGACATTGCCGATCTCCCGCTTGGACCCGTCCGCTGCCTTCTCGAGCGCCGTCCGGGTGTTGCCCCATCCTCCGATATTCCACCAGACGTAGTTGTCGGTGTTTTGCACATGGAACAGGATCAGGAAGCCCTCCAGCCCACCCAACTTGCGCGCCTTGAGGCGGTAGGTATAGTCCTTCCAGTGGGGATCGCCCACGGTAGCGCGGCAATCCGTGCGGCTGCTCGCCTGTTTCAGCGCCCCCTCCTGCGCCGACCAGTTGCCGATACCCAGCCGCCAGTCGCCCGTTCCGGCGGCGAAATCGTGCTGGTAGAGCACCTGCTCGCCCTGCGTCACCTGAATGTCTTTGTACTCGGCCTGGGTACTCCAGGTCCCCACGCCGACCCCGCCGGTCGGCATGGGCGGCGGGGCGGACGGCGCGACCTGCTGCGGGGCCACCTCCACCGGCAGCACCACATCGCCCCGGTTGGTCCCGAACATCTTCTGCACATAGTAGGAGGGGGAGCCGAAGCTCTTCAGTGCATCGTAGCCGATCAGGTTGGTGCCCCACTGCCGCGCGCCGGGGTTCACATTTACCAGCAGCGGCGCATAGGATTCCAGCACGACGATGTCGGAGTTGCGCTCCAGCCCGGTGAGCCAGGCCGCGTCGCCGAGGGCCGCCTTAAGCGTCGGGGTGGGGCTGCCCTCCGTGGAGGCCCACTCGCCCACAAAGATCTTCGGCCCGGAGCGGTCGGTACGGTCGTAGTGGTGGACATCCCGCGCCATGTCCCGCGCCGAGCGGTAGTAGTGGTCGTCCATCACGTCCGGCTTGCGGCTCCGAACGGGAGCCGTCGCGATGATCTGCAGCGCCGGGTACTTGGCCTTGATGGCATCGAAGAACTGGGTATAGCGGCCATCGTAGCTGCCGGAGCGGTCGAACCAGTCCTCGTTGCCGATCTCGACGTAGTGGAGCGGGAACGACGCGGGGTGTCCGTCTTTCACCCGCCGCGCTCCCCAGGTGGTATTGGCATCGCCGGTCAGGTACTCGATCTCATCCAGGGCGTCCTGCACAAAGGGCGTCAACTGCGGCCCGGCGACCACATGCTCGCCGTTGAGCGCGTATCCGGCGAAGACGGCCAGCACGGGCTCCATGCGCAGGTCCTCGCACCACTCCAGATACTCCAGCAGGCCCAGGCCGTCCGAGGAGCGGTAGCCCCAGGGGCATGGGTGGCCGGGCCGCTCCGAGGGGTTGCCCAGCGTCTTCTTCCAGTCGAAGCGCTCCGCCAGGGTGTTGCCTTCCAGGTAGTTGCCGCCGGGCAGGCGGAGGAAGGCAGGCTTCATCTCGCCCATCATCTGCATCAGGTCTTTGCGGAGCCCGTTCGGATGGTCGCGATAGGTGGGCGGAAAGAGGGAGACCTCATTCAGCCAGAGCGTGCCGGAGCCGGCTGCCGAGAGAACGAAGCGGTTGGCTGTGGAGGGGATCGCCTTGCCGGTCGTCAGTTGCACCGTGTACTGCTGCCAGTTGGAGGAGAGGCGCGCAACGGTCGCCTTAGCGTAGACGTTTGCGCCATCGTTGCTCTCGATGGAGATCGTTAGAGGGCCGGTAAAGCCCCCGTTCGCCCTGGCGTAGAACGAGGCGCGATAGCGGGTGTTCGGCAGGACGGGAATGCCCCAGAACCCCTCATTCGCGACTCCGACGCGCTGGTTCGCCGAGGCCGCGCTGATCTCCAGCTTCAGGCAGGTGGTGAGGGCGGCGTTGATGGGCTGGGTGGTGTCGAGCGCCATGGTCCCCGCGCCGCCGCCCTCCTGTACCAGGCTCCAATGGACTGGGCGCGTGCGGCTGTCCTGGAAGCTGCGGTTCTGGATCAGCTCCGCATAGAGGCCGCCGTCGTAGGCGTGGTTGATCTCCTCGGTCATCAGGCCATACAGCATCGGGCTGATCTTGACGCCCGGCTGGTCCACCTTGACGGTGAGGTGTCCTGGGTCTGCGGCGACGCGTCCTGCCAGGACCAGGATCGGCAGGGCAACCAGGAAGCGCCATCCCTTACTCTGTCGTTGCATAGGGTATTCTTCCTTTCGGAGCGTAATCATTGCTGGATAGAGGCTGGTTCGACTTTTGGCGGTTGGATTCCTGTTATTTTTGCCGGGAGGAGGGGAATTTCCGTGAACCGGACGGAACGCTTGACCGCGATCTTAATGTTGTTGCAGGAGAGGGGGCGACAGAGGCGGCGGACGGCGGAGGAGATCGCCGCGCGCTTCGAGGTCTCCCGGCGGACCATCCTGCGGGATATTCAAGCCCTCTGCGAGATGGGCGTGCCGGTCTACGCACAGGAGGGGGTCGGGGGCGGCTACTCCCTCCCCTCCGACTATACGCTTCCGCCGCTGCCCCTGTCGCTGCGGGAGGCGGTGCTGATGCTCCTCTCCCTGAATACCCTCGATAGCCTGGCGGACACGCCCTTTGCCCCGGAGCGCGCCTCGCTGCTGGCGAAGTTGAGAGTGCTGCTGCCTGCCGGACAGCGAGCGGAGGCGGAGCGCTGGATGCAGACGCTGGCTATCGAGGTCCCGCAGCGGCAGTATACGGTCCCTTTTGTGGAGATGCTGCTGGAGAGCGCCCGTGAGGCGCGGTGGGTGCAGGCCACCTACCGGTCGGCGAACGGTGTCTCGACCCAGCGCCTGCTGCCGAAGCGGCTCACCTCACAGAGCGGCTTCTGGTACTGCCGGGCCTACTCTCTGGAGCATGCGGAGGAGCGGACGTACCGCGTGGACCGGTTTGAAGCCGTCGAACCGATGGAGGCTCCGGCGGAGGCTGTGCCGCTGGAGGCCGCATTGCCCTACGACCACCCGTCGCACCCCGAGGTCATCGTCCGGCTGACCGGGGTCGGGGTGATGCATGTAGAGCGGGACCCGCGCCTCGGCCATGCCATCCGCCTGGAGGAGGGCGGCGGAGTGTGGCAGTTCCGTTGTCCTCCCTCCGACCTCGATTGGGCGGCCCACTTTCTCCTGAGTTTGGGGCCGCACGCGGAAGTCCTCGCCCCTTCGGAATTGAAAGCGCGCCTTCTGCAGACGGCGCGGGAGACCCTGGAGCGGTACGAGGAAAAATAAATTTTAGGGTCGCGGAAATGGTGACATAACGGTGTCACCGATGCTCTGATATAGTATGGGTGTAGCCGATCACGAGACGGCTGACAGTTCAACTGCTTTGGAAGTCGGGTACAGAACGTACCCGCCTGGAGAGCCTGCGGCTAACCGTCCTCACGGACGGAAATGCTCCCAATGCTGAGAGGCGTCCGGAGGACGCTTGGCGCGAATGCGCCCTATAGACGGGTACGTTCTGTACCCGGAATAGCCCGTCTGCGTCAGGAATATCAAAATTATCGGCGGCCCCTCCGCTTAGGGGGCGAAAGGTGGAAAGAATGCTGCGTCTTGACTACACCCGACTGCTGGTTGCGGATTTTCGCGCCTCGTTTCTCTTCTATCGAGACGTTCTCGGCTTTAAGCCCACGTTCGGCGGCGAAAATGATGTGTATGCCGACTTCAAGGCAGGCGATACGTCTCTTGCCCTGTTTCAGCGGGACTTGATGGCCTCCACGGTCGGCACGGCAGGTCTCCCTGCCTCTGCCGTGTGCCAGGACCGGGCGGCGCTCATTTTCGGCGTGGAGAGCGTGGATGCGACGGTCGCAGAGCTGCAAGCGCACGGGGTTACTTTTATTACGGAGCCGCAGGACCGGGCTGCCTGGGGTATCCGCACCGCCCATTTTCGGGACCCCGACGGCAACCTCTTGGAAATCAACAGCCCAATCGCGAACTAAGCAGGAGAACCCTCCGGTGGCGGAGAACAGGGCGGCAGGATAAAAGACAGGAGAACCAGCATGGAAGTCGAAGCCAGGTTAGAGGCGCTTGGACTGGTACTGCCGCCCCCGATCCAGGTCCCGCCCGGCATCCGTCTGCCGTTTGCGACGGTGCGGGTGCTGGGCAATCGGGCGTATATCGCCGGGCATGGCCCGCAGAACCCGGATGGCTCGCTCGCCGGGCTGCTGGGCAAGGTGGATGCGGAGGTCTCGTTGGAGGAGGGATACCGGGCGGCGCGCCTTACTGCGCTCTCGATCCTGGGCAGCCTGAAGCGGGAGCTGGGCGACCTGGACCGCGTGACGGCCTGGCTGCGGGTCTTCGGCATGGTCAACTCCTCGCCCGGATTCCATTTGCAGCCGCAGGTGATCAACGGCTGTTCGGACCTGATCCTGGAGCTGTATGGCCCGGAGCGAGGAAAACACGCCCGCTCTGCGGTCGGGCTGGCCGAACTGCCGTTTCGTATCCCCGTCGAGATCGAGGCCGAGGTGGAGATAGACGGCTGATCTCTCTCATGCTCAGGAGGTCGGTAGATGTCCACGCTAACTCCCGTTCCGCTCGACATCCTCCGCGCCGCCCGCGAGCGCATCGCGGGTACGGCGGTGCGGACGCCTCTGCTGCGTCTGAACGTCGCCGACGCGCCCGCGCAGATCTTCCTCAAACTGGAGAACCTGCAGCCTATCGGCTCCTTTAAACTAAGGGGCGCGAGCAATCTCATCCTCCAGACCGACCGCGAGCAGTTGGCGCAGGGGGTCTGGACCGCTAGCGCGGGCAACATGGCGCAGGGCGTGGCCTGGTGCGCGCGGCAATTGGGGTTGCGCTGTACGGTGGTCGTGCCGGATACGGCGCCGACAACCAAGCGGGCGGCGATAGAGCGCCTGGGCGCGCAGATCGTGCCGGTCTCGTTTGCGCAGTGGATGGAGGTGTTCCAGACCCGTCGCTATCCCGGCATGGAGGGGCTGTTCGTCCATGCGTTCAGCGATCCGGCGGTCATGGCGGGCAACGGGACCATCGGGCTGGAGATCCTGGAAGACCTGTCGGATGTGGAGGCCGTGGTCATTCCCTACGGTGGGGGCGGCCTCAGTTGCGGCATCGCCTCCGCTCTGCGCGCCCTGAAGCCCAATGTGAAAGTGTATGCCGCCGAAGTCGAGACGGCGGCGCCGCTGGCGGCCTCCTGGGCCGCCGGGCAGCCCGTGGAGATCCCGTATACGCCCAGTTTTGTGGATGGGATCGGCGCTCCACGCGTCTTCCCGGAGATGTGGGAGCTGGCGCGGCAACTGCTGGATGGCTCCCTGGTCGCCTCCCTGCCGGAAGTCGCCGCCGCTGTAGGGCTGTTGGCGGAGCGCAATCGCGTGATCGCTGAAGGCGCGGGCGCGACGCCGGTCGCTGCCGCCCTTGCGGGCCGGGCGGGCAGCGGCAAGGTGGTCTGTGTGGTCTCCGGCGGCAACATAGACGCGATCAAACTCGCCAAGATCCTCCATGGCAAAACGCCGTAATCCCTCACTCCGTAGAGTAAGCCCGCGCTTTCCTTATTCCTAGAGCGCGCGAACCAGCGGGATGAGTTTGTACTTCCGCCCATGGGTGTCCATAATAGAGGTTTTGTAGGTTTGCCACTCCGCGACCCTGTTTGCGGCTTGATAGGCGTCCCGGACAAGGCGCAGCCAGTTCTGGGCGTCGTCATAATGGTTCGCTTTGCCCGCATCCATGATCGCTTCGGCCCGTTTTTTGCAGAGAACGATCACCTCATCCGGGTGGGTCGCGAGGGCGGCTTCCGCGACCCGCGCTGCATCGCTGCTATGGGAGTTCTCGACCTGCTTGAGGGCGGCGAGGAACTCTTTTTCGTGCAGAAGAACGTCTATCGCGCCCGACGAATACCAGGCGTGCGGAGAACGGCACAGGGCAAGAAGCTCTTCGCGCAGCGTCTTCCACGTCTCGCCGGATACCTTTTGCAGCAGCAGGTAGTCTTCGAGCGTCTGGGCTTCCTTAAAGGCGATCTTCCCGGAGGTCAAGGCGAGGTTGTCTCTGTTATTCAGTAGGGCATAATCGCGCAGCCAGAGGGCCAGCTCTTTTTTGGGCGGTGCGGAGGAGGGATAGAAGGAGGCATGACCGTCTTCACGCGGCGCAGGAGGCGGAAGATGGATCCCATGCTCTGCAATGGCGAACGCCCCTTCCGTTTCATTGCGCTCCGCCAGGTTCTGCGCCAGGGCCAGCGCCTCTTTGGGCGTTGCGATCTGCTCCATGCCTGTTTTAATCGCATCCTGAACGCGCCCCGCCGCAACGAGCAGCGACAGAAACCGCGTCGTCTCCCCTTCCGCTTCCGCCAGATAGATCGCCTCTTGAATCCGTCCCTGGCGTTCCAGAATGTCCAGACGCACCTTGGCAAGTTCATCGGCATAAATGGGCGTTTCTTCGTCCGGCTCCCACGCGCCGTGTTCGGTAATCTCCCCCTGCAGTACACGCACCAGCGCGGGATAGTCCCACCCCTGCTCCGCTGCTGTCGCTACCATCTCCAACCGGGCCGCCCCGCCGATATTTTCTGCCTCCGCCAGGGTCGAAGCACGATCCGCCCACTCCTCTCTTTCGTCGTCCGTGAGATCGGCCAGCAGGATCGCTCCGGCCCAGGCGTCCGCAATATCTCCGAAAAGATCTTCGAGATCCGTTTCCGCGTACTCAAAATCGTCGTCGTGATCGAGGATCTCATCTGCAATCGCTTCAAACACAGGGAGTGTCTCTCTTGGGTTTCCCGCGTTGGCAATCGCCTCGGCTTCGTCCAACAGATTACAG
>DATGIG010000321.1:0-5714 GCA_035295825.1 Chthonomonadaceae bacterium
CCAACCTGGCGGCGGTGCAGCCGCGTTCACGCGGCTTCCTCGACGCAACAGCTAGGTCGTTCACGGCCTGGGAAAAGGCAGCGATGCCGAGAGAATTTAAGATGCGCCGGCCCTGCTGTGTGAGCCAGCGCATCAAACAACGCGCCGAAGAAGCTGCTGCGCTCCTGTTCGAGGCGTTATTAGACAATCCCAACCCCCTCTTTCTCACTGTCAGCACTATTCGCCAATTAGGGCTATCCGATACCTCGGTTTAGATGTAGACACCACTGCAGGCGGCTGAAGTGCTCACGGGCTCCCACGACGAAGGTACCGGATCCGTTTGGCGGCTTCGGCTTTCAGCAAGCGAAACTGTTCCTGATCGGAGGGGTTCGGATATCTTTCCATCTCTGCCTGGCACAGGCGCTCCACCTCACGATAGCAGTGAACCGCCTTCTTGCGCTCTCTCTTGATCTCCAGAACCTCCCCCAGATCCCTCCAGACATAAATGTGCGAATCGTATTCGTAGGGTTCTCCCGAGACGAACTTGTGACATGCTCGCTCCATCTTATCAAAGGTAGCAAATGCCAAACGATGCTTGTGCTCGTAGAGATACACCTTACCAAGATATTCCAACAACTCAGGGTCCTCCGGATTGTTTTGCAAGCAGTCCAGAAGCTCTCCCTTTGCTTTCTGGAATGCGTCGGGATACTGAGCGTCGGCCTCAATATACCGGCTTCCGTTCCAGGCATAGACATGTGCCCAGCGCACATGATTTGCATCGCTATGGCCCAGGCTGTTTCCGATATACTCCACGCATCTGACCTGATAGCGTTTTGTATGGCGTATATCCTCGATCCACAAAGGTTGTTCGCCGCTATACGCCTCCAGCACCTTGTGGAACGTCCTGCCGTTCCAGCGATAGATATGCAAGAGGGTGGGGCTGGCGGAGCCTCCGCTGCAGATGCCCCGAAAGACCAGTTCCGGTATTTTGCTGCCGGTCATGGGAAAGGCCCATAGCTCCGGATGATAATACCCCCGGTCATCAATGGAAGGGATCACCTCGGAATGCCAGATCGAAGTTAACTGCCGGTCTTTCTCCTCATAGAGCGACAACCGGACATTCTCTTCGGGGAAACCGCCATTCTTACTTTCTTCACTCGTCAGCACCGCCCAGAGCTTTCTTCCGCGCATGGGAAAGGGAAACATCTTGTCGATATGCTGCTCGGAAGGCAGATGATTCTTAACGGATGTCCAGAGATCGTGGGCATAGCGGGCACGTTCTAACCCTGCTTTCGTGCTTTCGACTTCCGGAGAGATTTCCAGCGCCCGCGAAAACGGACGAACCACGTCTTCATAGTGATACCTTTTCAGCTGTATCTCGCCCAGATCGGCATATCCTCTGCCGGACACCTCCAGGTCCAGCGACTCTTGTACCGTCTCCTCGACCTCTTTCAGAGCGTCCTCGCCGTAATCTTTCAGTAAGGACGCATCTGAGGAGTGAGGCAGCTTCTGTTCCGCATCTTCCAGTTTCTCACGGGCGAGTTGCAATATCGGCTGCCACGTCGGCCTGGGGTTCGAGACGACAGGCGCTTGCGTGATTTTAGGCACAGGAGGCAGTAATGGAGGAACCGGCGACGCCTTACGTTTTAGCAACAGTAGACAGCCGCCCAAAATGATTACCAGAACAATGCCAAGCAATAGTGGCACACGGCGATGTCGCCATCCCTCATGCAGCAACAGGTAGGCAGCTACCAACAGAACGCCGCCATTTCCATACCGTTTCATCATCGCACGCAGTTGTCTGGCCGTCATTTTACGCCTCCCCGATTGCAAGCGGAGGTTACTCCAGGCGGCTGAAGCGGTCGCCGAGGAGGTCGTTGGCGGCGTCCTGAGCGAACTTCTGGGCGAATCCCAGATAGCGTTTCGCCTCGGAGTGGGAGGGATCGCGGGCCAGAACCTTCTTGAACTGGAAGACGGCCTCGCTGTAGCGTTTCTCGTTGTAGGCGGCCATGCCCTCGGCGAACTCGCCGGCGGTCTGCGCCTGGGCGATCTTGGCAGCGCGCTCGGCGCTGGCCGCGACGGCCTGCGCCCGCTCCAGGGCGGCAACGGCGGCCTCCATCTGCCCCTGCTCCAACAGACGCTGCGCCTCGGCGTCTTCCGCTGCGGCACGACGGGCGTTGAGGTTCGCCAACTCCCGGCGCGCCTCCAGATAGGCCAACGGCGCGACGCCTACGGCCTCCCTGATCAGGATCTCGGCGGCAGCATAATCTCCGACAGTCTCCTGCGTGCGGGCTTCGGTGACAAGCTGTTCGCTACGCTTCTGCCGAGCCTGCATCAGGAGCGCGGCGGCCTCCGGCTGCAGAGGCTCCTCCTGCAAAATGGGCGCCAGCAGTGCGATGGCTTCACGATACGCCTCCGCAGCGTAACGCCCCTGCGCTTCCGCCAGCGCCTCGGCAAACCACCGCCCGCGATACTGCAGCAGGTCCTCACAGACGGCGACGCCGGCGGGCGCGGCATCCAGCGCCTCCCGCAGCAACTGCACCGCGCCGGCCAGGTCGCCGCGGTGCACCGCATCCGCCGCCCGAATACGGGCGTCGTTCAGGTTGATGAAATCCGCTGCCGCGCCTTCGCCCAACACGATCTCATAGACGTTCTGGGTCCCATCGCGCCCGCTGGTCGCCATATAGCGGCCATCGGGGGAGAGCGCCAGTCCGACCAGCCGCTTCTCCGCCTCGTACTCCCAGCCGACCTGCCCCGATCCGACCAGGCAGTACAGGAGCGCCCCGATCTCCGTCTCGCCCTGCGGGCGCACCAGCGCCGCGCACAGGCTGCCATCGCCGGAGAGGGCCAGGGCGATCACTTCCCCATTCAGCCGCGCCTCCCACTGCCGCGCCCCTTCGCCGTTGATCAATCCCACGCCGCCGGAGACGGTCCCATAAGCGACCGCCATCCCGTCCGCAGAGCAGGCCAGCGTCCGGATCGGCTCCTCCTGGGCGAACTCCCACACATCGCGCCGCGCCTTATCCACCAGCCAGAGCGTGCCGTTCTCCGTGCCCAGCGCCAGGTGCTGTCCATCGCGCGAAATGGCGACGGCGGCAATCGGCACATCCGACTCCCGCAACCAGGCGACCCGCCCGCCGATCTCGCCATAGGCCAGGGCAAAACTCGCGCCCGCCTTGTCGGAGAAGCCGGTCGCCAGGTAGCGCCCGTCCGCGCTCAGCGCCGCATCGATATAGAGGATCTGGCGCTCTGCCAGGAACCGGCTCTTACCGCCGTGGAAAAGATAGAGGTCGTCGGAGGTCATCCCGATGCCGTCGTCCGTCTCCGCGCCCACCTCCAGCTTGAGCAGCGTCTCCACCGAGAAGCTGGCGCGGATCTCCGTCCCGCCGTTGGTCGTCAGCCGGGTCAGATCGTAGGCGCGCGCCTCCAGCGGGCGCGGCAGAGCCAGGGTGAGCGTGCCCGCGTCGTCCAGCGCATAGCGCGAAGCCGGATACGCGCCCCGGATCTTCTTCTCCCAGAGCATATTGACAGTACGAATGCTTGCCATGAAGGTCACTCCCAGGCGAGGCGCAGGACGCGGTGATTGAGGGTATCGGAGACGTAGATCTCTCCGTTGGGGCCGAGGGCGACGCCGGACGGCGCGCGCAGCGGCCCGAGCCGGGTGCTGGGCTGCTCGAAGATCGCCAGCGATTCCCCCTCGGGGCTGAAGACGTGGAGGCGGTTCGAGCCCGCTTCGGCCAGATAGATCCGCCCCAGGTTATCCACGGCGGCCTGCTGCGGCTGGTGCAGCCGACGGTACGCCCCCAGTGAGGAGAAGCGCTGCGTATAGTTGCGGTAAAAGACCACATCCTCCGCCGCGTTCTCGGTGACATAGAGTTGGTGCCGCGCATCACAGGCCAGGGAGATCGGACGCTGGACGCCCGCCTGTCGGTCGAGCGTGCCCAGGTACTTGCCCGACTGGACGTCCACGCAGAGGATCCGCCCGTTGCCGGTATCCGCGATCCAGAGCCGCCCCGTCACGTCGAAGGCAACGCCGGAAGGGGCGCGAAACCCGGTCATGATGCCCCGATGCTGGCCGTTGAGCTGGAAGCACTGGACGCGGTTGTTGCCCTGCTCGGCCACAAAGAAGAACTGCCCGCCCGGGTCTACGGCGACGGCCTGTGGCCCCCAGAGTTCGCCCTGAACGTTGCCTGGACGCCCATACACCTTGAGATCTCCGTTCAGGCCGATGCGCTGAATGCGATGGTTGCCGCTATCCACCACCAGGATCGCGCCGTCGCGATCCACAGCCAGCCCGGTCGGCGAGGAGAACTGCCCCGCCGCCGTCCCCGGATCGCCGATCACTTCGACGGCCCGCAGGCGCTGCGGCTTCCAGTTAACGCCGACCGCGCTGCCTGGAGGAGCCTCCGGCAGCGGGTGCGGCTTCTCGTTGCCAAACTCTAAAAAGTCGAACCGATCACTCATAGGGTAAAACTCTTACAGCGGACTGCTGCCCTCATCGAGCGGCGAGGGCGGTGGGGCGGGGATCACGTTGCGAATATCCAGCGCCTCCGGGTGAATTTCATTGGTCACCGGGTCGGTGGCCTTGGCGAGCATCAGTTGCTGGGTGATGGTCGCCATATCCTCGGTATGGGCGCTGGATGCCAGACGCGCGCGGGTATTGGCCCACTCGCGCAGGTCTTCGATGCGCTCCCGCATGGTCATCGAGAGCGGCACGGTATGGTGCGCCGCCGCAACGATGGATTCGGTGGTCAGGGTCTTGTTTTCATCGAAGGCGTCGTAGAGGGCATCCACCACGCAGGCTTCGATCTCCGCGCCGGAGAAGCCGGGGGTCGCCTCCGCCAATCGGCCCAGATCGAACTCCTCCGGATTGCGCTTGCGTTTCTTAAGATGGATGAGGAAGATATCTTTCCGCTCGTCCGGCGAGGGCAGGTCAATAAAGAAGATCTCGTCGAAGCGCCCCTTGCGGAGCAGTTCGGGCGGCAGCGCGGTGACGTCGTTGGAGGTCGCAACCACGAAGGCAGGCGCTTTCTTGTCCTGCATCCACGTCAGGAACGTCCCGAAGACGCGGCTGGTCGTACCTCCGTCCGACATTCCGCTGCTCTGCGTGCCGGAAAAGCCCTTTTCCAACTCGTCCAACCAGAGAATGCAGTTGTGTGTTAGCATATTGTTAACAACAAAATTGTTTGGTTTTGAACACGATAAGTCGTACACGTAATCAGGTTTTTCTTCCGCCTTGACCGAAAATACCTTGCTCCATCCGATAGGGCCATCCAGAAGCGATTGGATTTGTGCTAACTCGGTTGTGTCCTGTCCTTTTGCCTGTGCCCAGGCAAACATCTCTTCCAGAATCGCCCGCATACGTTCTCGATTGGGATGACCGATCTTATGCTCGTATCGGTGGAACAGAGAGGAATAAGTAGACCGAAAATGCTGTGACCCCATCCCCAGAGCCTGTCGGACACGCCGCAGACGGTTTCCAATTGGAATCATGTCGGTACGGTCTTTTTGCTCGACAGGAAGTGGCTTTTGCATCCAGGCATCCATACGCTCTTTGCGGAAGGGATGTTGTGAGCCGATCTGAGTGATAAAGCGCCGAACGTTCTGTATTCCCGTGATTTCGATATTGGCACTGTTCGGGTTCGTAGTGGGAAAGCCGACGCGTAACAGAAGGGAGCGTATTTCTTGATTTTGCACGGGGCGTTTCGATGTCAGTGTGATTTTTGGATCCGCAT
>DATGIG010000322.1:0-13049 GCA_035295825.1 Chthonomonadaceae bacterium
ACTCCGCGGAAGCCGCGCTTGCTGCAATGGACCGCTTCGATTTCGCCTCCGCGCTGTTCCCGATCAACTTCGTGACCTGGCAGGAGGGGAATTTCGGCCCGCAGATCGTGGCAAAGGCGCAGGAGAAGGGCGTGGCGCGGCTGGCGCTCAAGGCCATGGCCCGCACCAACTGGCGCGAAGGGGCCGACCGCACGCACCCGAACTGCTGGTACGAACCGCTCACGGACCCGCGTCTGGCCGAACTGGCCCTGCGCTTCACCCTCTCGCAGCCCATCACCGCTGCCATTCCTCCCGGTGACCCCCGCCTGTTCCGCCTGGCCCTGGAACTGGGAGAGCGCTTCCGCCCGATTACCGAGGAAGAGCGGGCCGAACTCCGCGCGTATGCCCATGACCTGCAGCCGATCTTCCGCGCCGCCGCTTAAGAGAGAACGATCCGCAGATTACCGCAGATTAAAAACCACAAACAGAGAGATGGAGATAGATCGAGAGGTTGCGTTCCCGATGTCAACCGGAAGCGATCAGGTCTCTCTTTTAGGATCTGAAGTGGTTTTGTCTGTAATCTGCGGTAATCTGCGTTAATCTGTGGATAATATAAAGACTATGCGAATCTTGAAGAGTTCGAAATATATAGGTTGGCTGCCGCTCTGCTGCGCTCTGCTGTGCGCCGGGGTGCTGGGCGCGATCCGGGACAATCGCTATGGTGGCGACATCGCCTGGGCCGGAAGTTACCAGGCCGGGGTGCAGTTGGCGCAAAAGACCCACCGGCCCCTGTTGATCTGTTTCCACGCGCCCAACTGCGGCTGGTGCGACAAGATGGATGCCGAAACCTTCACCGATCCCAGGGTGGTGGAGCGGTCGAAGCGCTACGTCTGCGTGCGTATCGAGAGCGATGTGGATGCGGATTTGGTGCAGCGCTATGGCGTCATCTCCTTCCCCACGATCCTTCTTACCGACCCCAACGGCAAATCGCAACACGAAATCACGGGTTATATTGCGCCGGAAAGCTTTGCCGCCGCCCTGAAATGAGCCTGCGATTGCCTTGACAAAGCGCAGAAGCAGAGGTAACATAAGCCCGATTTCAGGAAGTTCCATCGGTAAAGCGCCCGGAAGAGGATGCTATTGGGCGTGCCGGTAGGTGTAAAGGTAACAATACCCGTATGGCGAAAGCGCTGATTATCGTCGAGTCTCCGGCTAAGACGAAGACGTTGAAGAATTTCCTCGGCAGTGAGTATCAGGTAGAAGCGAGCATGGGCCATGTGCGCGACCTGCCCGAAAAGGAACTCGGGGTGGACATCGAACACGACTTCGCGCCCACCTATGTGCCCCTCAAAGACCGGGCGGATGTGCTGAAGCGGCTTGAAACCGCCGCCAAAAACGCCTCTGTAGTCTATCTGGCCTCCGATCCCGACCGCGAAGGCGAGGCCATCGCCTGGCATTTAGCGGAAGCTCTCAAACTTACCAATCCACGGCGCATCCAGTTCAATGAGATTACACGGCAGGCAGTACAGCAGGCCATCCAGCAGCCGCGAACTCTGGACATGGATCGCGTGAACGCGCAGCAGGCCCGCCGCGTGCTGGATCGCCTCGTCGGCTACAAACTCTCGCCCGTTCTGTGGAAGAAGATACAGAAGGGGCTTTCGGCGGGGCGTGTGCAGTCCGTCGCCGTCCGCATCATCTGCGAGCGGGAGCGCGAAATTCTGGCGTTCGTCCCGGAAGAGTACTGGTCACTGACCGCCACCCTCACACCGCAACCCCCCGAAAAGCGCTTTCTCTTTGCGGCCAGACTCCATAGCCGGGGCGGGCAGCGCCTGGAACCCAAGACCCAGGAGGAGATCAACGGCATTCTGGCCGACCTGGAAGGTGCGGCCTATCGCGTCGCCGAGGTGAAGAAGCGCGAACAGAAGCGACACCCTGCGCCGCCCTTTATCACCAGCACCCTGCAGCAGGAGGCAGCCCGCAAACTCGGCTTCGGCAACCGCCGCACCATGTCCGTCGCCCAGGACCTCTACGAGGGCATTGAATTGGGATCGCAGGGCAGCGTCGGCCTCATCACCTACATGCGTACCGACTCGGTGCGCGTCGCGGCAGAGGCACAGACCGAAGCGCGCCAGTACATCTCCGAAAAGTATGGTGCGGACTATATCCCCCCGGCTGCCCGCCAGTTCAAGACGAAGAGCGCCGCTCAGGATGCCCACGAGGCCATTCGCCCGACCTCGGCTTACCGCGACCCGGAGTCCATCGCCTCCTACCTTAATTCGGATCAACTGCGTCTCTACCGCCTCATCTGGCAGCGCTTCGTCGCCAGCCAGATGAACTCCGCAATCATGGACGTTACGACCGCCGACATCGCCGCCTCCGGCCCCGGTGCGCCCTGTATCTTCCGGGCGACGGGCAGCGTCACCAAGTTCGACGGCTTCATGCGCGTCTATACGGAGGGGAAGGACACCAATGAGGTCGCCGACGATGAACAGCCGCCTCTGCCGCCTTTGAGTAAGGAGCAGCCGCTCGATCTGGTGAAGCTGGAACCGCGCCAGCACTTCACCGAACCGCCCCCCCGCTACACCGAAGCCACTATCGTCAAGGCGCTGGAGGAGCAGGGGATCGGACGTCCCAGCACCTATGCCGCCACGATTCAGGTTATCCGCGACCGGGAGTATGTCACGCTGGAGGACAAGAAGTTCTACCCGACCGAATTGGGCTATAAGGTGAACGACCAACTGGTCAAGCACTTCCCCAGCGTCATGGACGTCAAGTTCACTGCGGACATGGAGACGAAACTGGATGAGGTGGAGGAGGGCCATGTCAACTGGGTCCACTTGCTGCACGATTTTTATGACCCCTTTGAGAAGCAACTCGCCACGGCGACCGTCGAAATGGAGAACCTGAAGCCGCAGCCGGTCGAGACGGAGTACCACTGCCCGGACACAGGGCGAGTGATGCTGCTGCGCCAGGGGCGCTACGGACCCTTCCTGGGCTGCAGCGGCTATCCGGAGTGCAAGCGCATCCTCAATCTCAATCCGGACGGTACGCCGGTCGAAGGACCCAACTTCCGTTGCGGCCTGCTCCCGCCGGAGCCGAAGGCTCCGAAAGACCCGACCACGCTGCCGAACGCGACCCAGTACGTCTGCCCGGAGGGCAAGGGCGTGATGCTGCAGCGTATGGGCAGAAGAGGGCCGTTCCTGGGATGCAGTTCCTATCCCAAGTGCCGTACCCTGCTTAATATCAATCCGGACGGCACGCTCAAGGAGGGGCAGGAGTTCGTCTGTACCTATTCCGAGGAGAATGTGACCAAGACAGGCGCGAAACGCAAGACGACCGGCGCCGCGAAGACCACGCGGGCGACGGGCTCGAAGGCGGCAGGGAACGGAACCGCGCCCAAAAACGGGACGACGAAAACACCCCGGACGACGAAAGCGGCCGGAGAGAAGAAGCCCGCCACGCGACGCGCCAAGCCTGCGGAGGGGACGGAGTAATGTCCTCGCGCATTGTCAGCCTCTCCGCCGAGCCGTTTCATATCCCGCTCCACAATCCGTTTGTCACCTCGCAGGGGTCTACCGTCACTGCGAAAGCCGTCGCCGTCCAGCTCACGCTGGAGAGCGGACAGACGGCGCGCGGCGAATCGGTGCCCGTGCACTACGTCACCGGCGAGACCCTGGAGACGGTCGTCGAGACCATCCAGCGCGTCGCCCCGGAACTGGCCGGGCTGGACGTGACGCGCTACCGCCAGGTATGGGACGCCATCGCCCGCCTGACGCCGAATGCGCCGAGCGCTCGCTGCAGTCTGGAGATGGCGGCGCTGGACGCCTGGACGCAGACGACCGGCGGCACGCTCCACGGCATTCTGGGGCGGGCGCTGGATTCCATGGAGACGGATGTCACGATCCCCATCGTGCCGAACGCCGGGGAGCTGACGGAATTGGCCTGGGCGCTGGGCATTCGGGTGTTCAAGATCAAGGTCGGCGACGCCGATCTCGAAGCCGACCATGCCCGTGTGCGCGCCATTCGCCAGGCGGCGCCCGACGCCCGCATCCGCATCGACGCCAACCAGGCATTCACTCCGGATGGCGCACTGGCTTTTGTGAACCGCCTGCTGGACGAGGGCGCGCATGTGGAACTGCTGGAGCAGCCCGTCCGCAAGGAAGATTACGAGGGGCTGGGGCAGGTAGCAGCACGGTGTCCCATCCCGGTCTTTGCCGACGAGAGCTGCCGCACCCCGGCGGACGCCCTGCGCCTCGTCACGACCACCCCCGTGCAGGGCCTCAACCTCAAGATCAACAAGATCGGCATCGCGGGCGTGCTCGACTGCATTGCCATTGCCCGCGCCGCCGACCGCAAGCTGATGTTGGGCTGCATGCTGGAGACGCGCCGCAGCATCGCGGTGTCGCTCGCCATCGCCTGCGGAACCGGCGCCTTCGACTTCCTCGACCTCGACTCGCATCTGCTCCTCAACGAACCCGGCGAGAACCTCCACTTCCGCCAGGAAGGTCCCCGCCTGATTTTGGGGTAGCCACCCCCTCCATTGACCGGGCCGTGAACGAAATTCGCGTAACAAGCGAATTTGGACTGCACCGAAGGTGCGACCTTTCGTCTGGAGGGCCTACGGCCAACCGCCCTGCGGGCGGACAATGCATTCCCGGCCGCAGGCCGGTTAGCGGCAAAGCCGCTCAAGAGACGGGTCGTTCACGGCCCGGCTCGATAGGCAGACCAACGAAGAGGCGGCTGGTGGGTTCGGTCAAGGGATCCGTTTCGCCGGAGGCGGCAGCGCGGGCGAAGACTAGCCCTGGATGCCTTACCCGCATGGCGCGCGCCAGCACCGTGAAACCTGTCGGTACGTTGCGCTCCCGCAGGTTCTTGCCGATCCGCTCCACCTCCTCTGCCGCATGGGCGATCCCAAGCCGTGCGCCGACCGCCATGGTGCTCAGCTCCGCAGCGGTCATGCCGTCCCGCATGGCATGCCGAATGGGAACTGCCTTGCCATACACATCCTCCACTACGCCGAACGCAGCCGCGTACTTGATGAGGTGCGCCATGATGCCCCGCGCCCCGCTCTTCACAGCAATCAGGAAGGGGCCGATGTCGTTGTCGGTTATGTCTCGGGCATGGAACAGTTCGGCCAACTCCTCCATGTAGCGGTTCCAGGCGGAAGGCGTATCACTCTGCGGCGGTTCGGGCCGTACCAGCGTCTCGCCCAGGAAGGGACTTAGCGAAAGCCCCGAGCGCTTTGCCACCTCGAAGCCGCGCTGCATCAGGCGGTCGAATGCCTCCAGCGACGCTTGCGGTCCCTGCTCCTCCAGCAGCTTTTGTCCCGCCTCCAGCAGCGCGGTGCGATTGAGCCAGCCTTCTTGCAGAGGCACCTCCACGCCCGCAAGCCGGGCGATCTCGGCGCGCCCCTCCGGGCTGCGCGCCAGGAGGGACAGTCCGTAGCGCGCGCCATGGAGAGGCAGGAAGTAGCCGATCAGCCCCGGATCGCGGCGCAGGTGCCCCACAAACGAGAGCTTCTCCGCCGCATCCTTTTGCCCCTCCGCCGTTAGCGGCAGGAAGACAGCAAGCACGTCGCCATCAAAGTCCGCATTCATCCCATGGTTGGCGAACGGATGCAGCCGAAGGACCCGCTCCTGCGTCCGGACCGGATGAAACGCATAGAACCCTGTCGGCTCGATGGTGGGCGCGCGGTTGAGCACGACCCAGGAGCGCGCCATCAGGGCGTCGAGCGCCTTTGCGGCCTGCTCCGAGCGCGCCTCTACCCCGCTCGCATCGCCCAATTCCCGTATTACCAGAGGGCCGAAGAGCGCCCAGGCGATCTCATCCGGAACTCCCACCTGGTCGTACTTGAGCCCGCGTCCCGGCGTGACGACGGCCCGCCCGCTAAACAGGACCCGCGCCCCGGTCTGCACGTCTTCCGGCATGATCAAGGCATCGAACAGAACGTTCACAGTTCGTTGCAGATCCTCATGCGCTTTCTTCCTCAACGAGGGCGGGGCCGAACTCGCCTGCATCCGCGTCAGCCGCGTATTCGCCTCCACCACCGCCGCGTACTCCGGCAACTCCTTGAAGGTCCCGATGGAAGCCACCTCCTGCTGTCGGAGCCAGGGATGCGTCACCGGCTGCGCCAGCAACAACGCCTCTCCCTCCGGCGGAGCCAAGCGAAAAGCCAACTTCGCCTCTGTGGGCGCAGCAGACGTTTCTTTGGGCGCAGCAAGCAGCGCCCCTACGTCTCCCTTGTTTTTCTCTGTGTGATCTCTGTGTCTCTGTGCCTCTGTGGTTCCAATGGGTGGTGAAAAAATAATCTCCGCGCGGATACCGGCGACGGCCAGCCTGCGCTGCAGTTCGGCGAATGCGGGCGACGGGGCATCGGCCTGCGCAATGGCGCCATGCGCGACGCGGGCCGCCAGTGTGGAGGCGTCTGCGCGCTCCGCAGCGCGTGTATGGAAGTGCTCGCGCAGGAACTCGGTCGCGTTCGCGATCTTGAGCGCATTGAACTCCATCCAGCCCTGCTTCTGGCTGCCGCCAGGAACGACCGCCGTGCTGATCTTATCCGCCGCCAGGTGGGTCAGTTTGCCCCAATAGACCCATCCCACGGTGCTGGCCCGCTCCAGCGGCTCCCCATCCTGCCCGACCCGTAGCACCTCCTGGCCGTCCTCGCGCAATCCGGCTTTTTGCAAGCGTGCCTTCAGTTCGGCGACATCGGGAGCCTGGAAGGGCAGAACGATAGCGGCCTCGCCCTCCGCCCGCGCGATGCGGCCCATCAGAGCCTCGCGGATCTGCCCGAAGTTGAAGCGGGAGGGGAGGCCCATATAGTCGTAGACCAACTCGACCGGCGTGCCATCGGGCAGGTGGGGCATCTCGGCATCGGGCAGGATGCGGCTCACGACGCCCTTTGCGCCGTGGCGGTTGCTGAGTTTGTCGCCGGTTTCGAGCGGGTTGGGGTAGTGGAGGCGCCGGGCGGCGGATTCGCTGAGGACGATGGAGTCCTCAAAGCTGTCCAGGCCCCAGGAGACATAGGCGGTGAGCAGATTGCGCCCGCACCAGAAGCCGGGCGCGTCCGGTTCGCAGCCGGTCTGGACCAGCGCCGGTTCGGGATCGGGCGGGGTGATCCACTGACGCAGCATATTGACACCCATGAGCAGGCGGCAGGGCTCGTCGTACTCCCGGAAGGGCACGCAGTTGCCGTTGAGGCCATAGCCGGCGACGGGATCGTCGTCCACGATGATGAGCTTACCGTCTCGGATCTCCGCACCGAGCGCGACCACAAGCACGCGCCCGGTATTGGGGCCTTCCGGGGTCTCGATGGGGCAGACGCGTCCGGCGTGGTTGGGAGCGATGACCCGCTTTCGATTGGGGATCATCATACGGCGGAGGTGGGTGTGGATGCTGAGCCAGTTGGTGGTGTCGAGAAGCTGGGCCGTGCGGGTTAAGAAGCCATTCACCCAGGTATCGAGGGGGAACCAGGCGCGGGCCAGCGCCTCATCCCAGGGCAGATCGTCGGGGGCGTCGCCCAGACGGGCGGCAATCTCCTCATAGAGCTGTTCGCCCACACAGCGGATCTCTGCCAGGGCCAGATCGTCCTGCGAGGCGGTGGGCAGGACCACATAGGGCCGCGCTTTGAATTGAAACAGGCCGTTCGAATCCGGCTGCGGCAGGCCCGCATACGTGACTTCGATCTCGTTCTGGCCGGAGAGCAGGGTCATCGTCACCCGGCAGGCGGCATCGCCGTCGAGTTCGACGCGATAGCCGCCGAGCGGCAACTTGCCTGCCAGAAGTTGCGGCAGGCGCTCCTGCAGCAGGCGGTCGTAGGAGGCTTTGTGCCAGGGGGTGGAGGTGTGCAGTTGCATGGGGTTGTCCTTTCCTCGGAAGAAGTGGTGGCGCCACACTCTCCACGACACCGCCCGGCATGCTTACGTTCAACTCGATAAATCTGGAAGGTTTTTGGCTTTGCTATGGCGAACAACAGGTTGAAACGGCGTTAAAACGCCGTTCTGAAACACGAAACCCGCCTTCGCGGGTTCCATATCTTGAGGCCACTCTCCTGCCGAAGGTTGCATCGGAACCCAGAAAGAAGATGCTCAAAATGACACGGAATGAATTGGAACAGATGCTTGATAAAAGTTGGACGGAACACTTTCAGGTGGGCGCTAGCATAGAGGCGTCACAACCGGGTAGATACGCCTTTGTACAAATAAGAAAGTATGTGTGGCGAGATGCTCTGTATCTAAAACCCAGGGATTTTAAGCCCTATCGGGTTTGGGTAGGGGAATTCAGTAACATAGGACTACATCCTCAAAGCGCCATTCAACAACTCGATTTCAAGGATGATACGGCTGTAAGGAAACTCATGGTTGAAATCGAAGGGCATACTATCGATAGCCGGGGGGTCGAAAGCTTAGATGAAGTCGAAACCTTTCTTAAACAAATGGGTAGGTCCCTAGAAGATATAGATCGGTCATATGAATTTTAAGCCCGGTCTAAAGGCATGACCCATTCCTAAAGCAGGTGCAACGCTGTCCCATGGTTTCAAAAGGAGTTTTCATCATCAGCATCGTCCGGAAGTTCCCACGCGTTGTATGTTGTGTTTTGGGCATGGTGGACTTTCTGGTTTTCGATGTACTTGCCAACAATATCGAGGCGATCATCGGCAACTCCATGAGCGCTATAAGCTCCCTGCCAGCGGAAATCGGGATGGCCCAACATATGGGTGACTAAATGACTGGAAGCCCCTTTGATATCCTTTGCGATCTGGGAAAGCGAAAAGGTCGCGGGCAGCCTGACCAGAAGATGAATGTGGTCGGCGATTCCTCCAATGGCAAACAAGTGTGTTTGCATATCGCGGCAGCGTGCTCGGATACAGGCACACAGTTGCGGTTCTAGTTCCGGGGTGATGAGTGGCTTCCGGTCCCAGGTGGCCCAGACGAAATGTACATAGACTTCCGTATGCGAATTGGGCATCTGTATTCCTCTCCTGAGGTTAAAACGCCGTTCCGAAACGCGAAGTCCACCTTCGTAGATGCATGCTTCGATATTTAGAACCCGCGAAGGCGGGTTTTGTGTTTCAGAACGGCGTTTTAACGCCGTATGCTACCGAGGCTCCTCAAGGACGGCCATCAGGACCGGGACGAGCTGCTTTTTGCGGGAGACCATGTCCTCCAGATCGAACTCGGTGTCGGTGATGTGGGTGAAGGGCAGCGCCGTGAGGATCCAGGGGTCGCCCTGGCAGAGCATGCGGCTGCGGCCCATAACCACGTCGGTGACCATCAGGCCGATCAGGGCGAGGTTCTCCCGCTCCCGCCGCTCCTGCAGCGCCGCGAGCAGCGCCGCACGGTGCTCCGGCAGTTCGGCCAGAGAGGTCACCTCTACCTGCCCGATACTGACGGTGTATTCGCCCATCTGGTAGGATTTGCGGTCGGTGTCCAGGATATCCTCGGCGGAGCGGGCAGCAAGGCCGGGAGAGGCGCGCAGCAGCTCCTCGCCGTACTGCAGCGCGTCCACATGCGCCCACTCCGCCAGCCATCCGGCGGCCTGCCGGTCGCGTTCGGTAGCCGTGGGCGAGCGGAAGACAAGGGTGTCCGAGAGGATGCCGCTCAGCATCATGCCTGCCAGCGCTGCGGGCGGCTCCAGGCGGTGGACCTGGCAGTGCTCCGCGACGAGGGTGCAGGTGCTGCCGACGGGCTCGACGACGAAGGGGATCGGTATCGCAGTGGGGGCATTGCCCAGTCGGTGGTGGTCGAGCACAGCGATGATCTCGGCCTCGTCGGCGTCGGCGATGGCCTGCGATAGCTCGTTGTGATCCACCAGGATCAGGCGGGCGCGGGGCGGCTCCAGAATGACGCGGCGGGTGGCAACGCCCACGTACTGGCCCGTTTCGGTGACCACCAGAAAATCGTCGGTCTCGCTCCGCAGCAGCGCGTTGCGGTGGTCGCTGATCCGGTCGCGCTCCGCGAAGGCGACGGGCGTCTCGGCAATGGACTGACAGGGCTGCGCCAGCATCAGCGTGACGTTCATCGGCGCGGTATAGGCGCGGGCGAGGGCCAGGGAGGTGACCACACCGGAGGGCTTGCCCTGCTCATCCACCACGGGGATCACGCGGTCGCCCTCCGCAACGCGGGCCATCGCCGCCGGAAGCGGATCATTCGGAGAGACGGAGGGCTGCGGCTTGGCGGCATGCCCGAAGGTTGGGGCGACCCCCGTCAGCAGCAGAGGGGGCTGGAGTTCAAAGCGCTTGAGGGCGAACATGGCCTGCTCGCCGGGCTGCCCGGCCCGCGCCGCCATGATATTCTCCTGCCCGATCTCCCGAAGGTACCAGGCGTAGCCCAGCGCGGAGGCAATTGCGTCGGTATCCGGTCGGCGATGCCCGATCACATAGGTCATCTTCGGGTCCCACCGGTCGTGTCTGTCTTTTGTTGTCACCATGCCGTCTGCTCTCGATCTAAGCTAAACTTGCTCCGTCGCGCAATTTGCGCCTTCAGAATACCCCGCAGACGGGCTTTGCCGCAATGCCATGCTTCAGATTTGTTGCTCGCGTTCGATGGGAACGACCCAGAGCGCATTGCGATAGAGGAAGCTCAGGTGCGCGCCGTCGGGCAGCCAGCGGAGCTCCGCAGGCAGGTCGAAATGGGTACGCTCCCCCTCGGTCGCCTGTTCGATGACCGGGACGCAATCTACCTCGCGCATGTCCCTCCCCTTCAGGTCGCTGACCCACAGCCCTACTATGGCGCCCGCCACAAGGCGGTTGTCCATATCTCCTAACAGCCAGGCCATCCGATCCCCCTGGGGGGAGAGAGCGAGGCCATGGACGGCCAGAGGGGTGGGCAGCGGGACCGTATAGTCCCGAGTGACTGCGACACCGGGGTGCATGCCGCAGGCGGAGAAGTCTACCTGCGGAGCGCGCTCGCCGTAAGGATAGCGGGCAATTAATAGGTCGCCTACCTCCGTGATGCCCAGTACCATGCCATCCGGGACATCGCCGAGGCGTATCGGTTGGTCGGCGACGGCGTCCTCCAGACTATGTATCACGGCCCCGATAAACCGATAGCGCTTCCTCTGATAGCTCTGGTAGAGAGTGAGCCAGCGCCGGCTGTCGTGCAGCCACTGCATCTGGTTGGAGAGGAGTTCGCCCGTATCGGGCCATTTGCGCTCTCCGGCCCCATCCACCGTGGCGGCGATCCACATCGGAGGAACCGCGTGGCTATGCCACAACAGCCATTTGCCGTCCGGCGAGAGGGCGCAGGTCGGGGGCAAATAGACGGTCTCGACCGGTTCCATGAGATTGCCCGCTTCATCCACCAGGTGGCAGTGCATGCGCGTGGCGATCAGCCAGGAGCGGTATCTCCCATTGAAGGCATTCAGCCGGGTCTCCGTCCCGGTAGCGCGGTCCACCTCGATGGCATCATAATAGCGTGGGGCGCTGGGATGGCGGGTGTCCGGAGTGTGGCGCAGAAAGAGCGCTTGCTCATTCGATATCCAGAAGTAGGTCTGCTCCTGCCGCCGGGCGTTGGCGTCGGCAACCTTGATGGCGCGTGTCATCGGCATGTTCCTTGGCGCGTAGGTTCGAGTGTCAGATCCAGTTTACCATACCCTACGGGACAAGCGGCGGTTCTGCTTCCGATTGGGAGGAGCGTGCGCGCTCGAAAAAGAGTGATTCGCCGCAGCCTGCCGAACGTTTCTTGTTATGAAGGGGGTTGATGTGGACGAGGATAGGCTGATGCAGCGGGCAGCGACCGGGGATGTCCAGGCGTTCGGGATGCTGGTGAAGACCTATCAGCAACGCCTGGTACGTTTTGCCGGGCGGATGCTGGCGGACCGGGAGCACGCCGAGGACGTGGCGCAGGAGGCGTTTGTGCGCCTCTGGCGGGCGCGGGCGCACTATCGGCCTCAAGGGAACTTCGGTTGCTACTTACTGCGGATCGTCCGCAACGTCTGCCTGGATGTGGGGCGTAGCACCCATCCCGTGTCTCCCCTGGAAGATGCGGAGGGTTTGCCCGCCGGCGGGGAGAGCCTGGAGCGACAGGTCGAAGCGCAGACCCTGGCCTGCGCCGTGCGCAGGACCGTTCAGGAATTGCCTGAGCCTCAGCGTGTGGTGTTTGTGCTGAGCCAGTATGAGGGGCTCTCCTATGTAGAGATCGCTCAGGTGCTGGACTGCCCGGTCGGAACCGTAGCCTCGCGCAAGCGCCTGGCAGTAGAGACCCTGCGTCGCCGCCTCGGCGGCTGGGTAGAACGAGAGGAGGAGAAGCAATGAACTGCCGCGAGGTGAGGGCGCGGCTGACCGCCCTGCTGGATAAGGAGCTGTCAGCGAACGTCGCCGCCCGTGTGGAGGCGCATCTGGCGACCTGCCCCTCCTGCGCGCAGGTCCGGGAGGAGCAGCAGGCCCTGCGCCAGTTGGCCTCTGCCTGGACCGTAGAGAGCAGCGATGTATGGGACGCCGTACGCCGACAGATCGAGCCGGCGGAGCCGAACGCACTGGCGGAGATCCTCACCGAAATGCGGCGGCTGCAGGGCGAAGTCCGGGCGCTGCAGAGGGAGGTCGCCGAACTGCGGGCGCAAGTGGCACGGCAGACCGAGGAGGCGCGCCGGCCCTCGCCGATGCTGCCCTATCCGCCCCCGAACCCCATCCCACGTACTCTGGTCTAAGGAGCAATGACATGGAACTGGACGCACTGTTAACGCAATTGAGGGAGCATGAAGGCTCCGACCTGCATCTGGTTGTGGGGCAGCCGCCCGTCTTCCGTATTGATGGGGCGCTGGTCCGTATCGAGAAGGACGCGCTGGAGGAAGCGGCGCTCCATAGTATGCTCGTGGAACCCCTGTCGGAGGAGCAACAGACGCTGGTGACCCATCGGAACGATCTCGAGATATCTCTGCAACGGGCGGACGGCAGCTATCGGTATCATGTCTTTCGCGAACATGGGCGGCTGGCCGCCACCATCCGTTCTGTACCCCAGTATGTGCCGACCCTGGAACAACTCTACCCCGACCAGGAGAACATCATCGAGACCATCCGCACCCTATCGCAATTGCCGCGGGGCCTTGTGCTGATTACGGGTCCGGCCGGCAGCGGC
>DATGIG010000323.1:0-13581 GCA_035295825.1 Chthonomonadaceae bacterium
CGAAGCAACTTCCGGAGGACGCCATTCTCTTCGACGAGGCGCTGACCAACTCGCCGCCCGTCTCCAACTACATTCCGCCGACGAAGAACGGCAGCTACTTCCTTACGCGCGGCGGCTCGCTGGGCGTGGGCTTTCCGGGAGCCATCGGAGCCAAGCTCGCCAACCCCGACAAGACGGTCATCGGTTTCTCCGGAGATGGCGGCAGCATGTACACCATCCAGGCGCTCTGGACGGCGGCCCGCCACAACGTGAACGCCAAGTTCGTCGTCTGCAACAACGGCTCCTACCATATTCTACAGCTCAACATCGATGACTACTGGCAGGTGAACGGCCTTCCCAAGCGCGACTACCCGCTGAGCTTCGACCTCTCCACCCCGCCCATCCAGTTTGCGGAGGTGGCGCGCGGCCTGGGAATTCAGGCGGTCCGGGTCGAGAAGCCCTGGGAGATCGAGGGAGCCATCAAGCAGATGCTGGGGCATCCCGGCCCCTTCCTGATCGATCTGGTGCTGGAGGGCGACACGCATCCGGAGCGCATCGGCAACACCTGCGGCCAGTGAGCGCACCCCGCATTCTGAAGGAGTTTCACAACCATGGGCATGGATAAAGAGACGATAGACAAATTTGCCGCCGCCTGGTATCTGGCGCTGGATCAGCATGCGCCGGAGGCGGTCTGCGCCGCTCT
This sequence comes from Chthonomonadaceae bacterium, assembly GCA_035295825.1. Lineage (GTDB taxonomy): Bacteria > Armatimonadota > Chthonomonadetes > Chthonomonadales > Chthonomonadaceae > DATGIG01. Next base: position 683 of record DATGIG010000323.1, read on the forward strand.
GGTAGCCGACGACGTGGAGATGATCTTCCCGGAGGCGACACTGCACGGTATCGATGACTTCCTGGCCTGGTATCGCGGAGGCACCTATAAGAGCGGCGAGAAGGCTCCGGGCGTCATCAACATCTTCTTCGATGAGAACCACAATGTAGTCAGCGTGGAGGCGAACATCACGGCAGAAGGGGCCGAGGTGGATGTGCTGGTAGCGTGGCAGGCGAGCTGGTTTGTGCCACCTGCCGCCAAGAGCAAGCGCACCTCCCTGGATGCGAAGCAGAAGTGGGTGCTGCGTCCCTCCACCAAAAATGCCTACGGGATCGAGGTCGCTTCGTATAACGCCGTCGCCGCGCCGTTCAACTACACACCGGGCTTCGCCCGTTTGTAGTTACGGGGATGAATCCCCGTTCTGAAATACGAAACCCGCCGTCGCGGGTTGGCTAAGCCCCTCTCCCAGAATGGGGGAGGGGTTGGGGTGGGGGCCAGTCCGCGAAGGTGGACTTTGCGTTTCAGAACGGCGTTTTAACGCCGGAAAAAGTGAAGGAGTCTTACGCATATGGATACCAAAGAGGTCATTGATACCTACTATGCCAGCGTCAACAAGGGCGACTGGGACACCTGGCTCAGCCTGTTCGATCCGAACGTCGTCGTGGACGAGCAACTCGCGGGGCACCTGGAGACGGTCGCGCCGCTGGCGGGCGCTATTGGCGTGATGAAGGCGGGTTACGCCCGCTTCGCCAATGTTCCGAAGCACATCGTCATCAATGGCGAGGAGTGCGTTGTCGTCTCCCATATCTCCGCCGCGAACGCCGACAACGTGCCTATCGAGGCCAACGTCGCCAACTACTTCCAGGTCAAGAACGGTAAGATCGTCTACATGGCGAACTTCCACGATACCGTGCCGTTCAAGCCGTTTGTGGATTGGGTCAGCGCGCACGCCGGTTCCTAACGGAGGATCAAGAGGACATGAGCGAATACGACTTTATCGTGGTGGGGACAGGCGCAGGCGGCGCAACCGTTGCGGCCCGCCTCAGCGAGAACCCCTCCGTCAAGGTGCTGGCCCTGGAAGCAGGCCCGCCCGAATTTCCCGCCGACATCGCGCCCCGCATCGATAACGCGTCCATCTGGTACACCCTCCTGGGCTCCGACGTGGACTGGAAGTACTTCAGTGAGCCGCAGCCGGGCCTGAATGGGCGTAAGACCTTCGAGCCGCGCGGCAAGGTGCCCGGCGGCAGCAGCAACTTCTACATCATGATGCATATCCGGGGGCACGCCTCCGACTATGACAACTGGGCCTACAACGGCTGCCCCGGCTGGAGCTACGAGGACTGCCAATCCTTCTTCCAGAAGAGCGAGAACCAGGAGGACAACACCAGCCCCTGGGCGGGGCATGGCGGCGCGATGGATGTCACCAACGCCGGGAAGCATAGCCCTAACCCGACTTCCGTCGCCTTCATCGAAGCCTGCAAAGAGCTGGGCTATCCGGAGACCCAGGACTTCAACGGCCCGAACATGGAGGGGACCGGCTGGCATCACATCAATGTGAAGGACGGACACCGGCGCGGCACCTACGCCTCGTATGTCGTTCCGGCCCTGACCCGGCCCAACTTCACCCTCAGTGGCAACAGTATGGCGACCCGCCTGCTCTTCGAGGGCAAAAAGTGCGTGGGCGTGGAGTATAATCAGGGCGGCACGATCAAGACCGCACGGGCCAATCATGAGGTGATCGTCTGCGGCGGCGCGATAGAGACGCCGAAGCTGCTCCTCCTCTCCGGCATCGGCCAACCCGAACAACTGGGCAAATTCAACATCCCGGTCGTCTCCAAGCTGCCCGGCGTCGGCGAGAACTTCCATAACCATGTTCTGACAGGGGTCATTATGGAGACCACGGAGCAGGTGCCCGCCGGAACGCAGAACCTGTCCGAATCCGCCCTCTTCCTGAAGTCCGAACCGGGCTGGGTGGGGCCGGACCTGCAGATCGCCTTTGTGCATGTCCCGTTCGACATTATCGTGGGGCAGCGCTATCCGAACGCCATCAGCATTCTGCCCGGAGTGGTGCGCCCGCTTTCGCGCGGCTGGATCCGCCTGGCGAGCGCCGATCCGCTGGAGCATCCGCTGGTCAATCCGAACTACCTGGGCGTCCAGTCCGACGCCGACCGGCTGGCGCAGGGCGTGAAACTGGCCCGCGAGATCTTCGCCACGAAAGCCTTCTCCCAGTGGGTCAAGCAGGAGGTCAAACCCGGACCGGAGACGGCCACAGACGCGCAGGTGATGGAGTTTACCCGCAATACCGCCGATAGTTATCATCACCAGGCCGGCTCGTGCAAAATGGGTAAGGACGCCATGGCAGTGGTAGACCCGCAACTGCGCGTTTATGGCGTAGAGGGCCTGCGCATCGCCGATGCCAGCGTCTTTCCCCAGGTCCCGTCCGGCAACTGCCACTCCGGGATCGTGATGATCGCCGAACGCTGCGCGGACTGGCTCAAACAGACCTATGGCTTGAACTGATCGGAGAGAACATGAAGCTTCAAGGCAAGAAGATCGGCATCTTTATCGAAGGCGACTGGTATGAGAAGGAGATTTTCTACTACATCCATCGCTTTGCGGAGGAGGGCGCGGAGGTCCACTGGCTGACGCGGCTCTGGGGTCAGCCGAAGGAGAATATGAGCTTTCTGGGGCATGAGTACAAGATCAAGTTCGACCCCTGGCAGCTCGAAAGCTTCGAGGGCATAGACGACGCTGCCTTGAAGAGTTACTCCGCCATCATCGTCCCCTCCGCCATCGTCTCCGACCGCCTGCGCTATACCGAGGACATCCGCAAGCTGCCTCCTGCGGTGGATTTCCTGGCGCGGGCCTTCGCCGAAAAGAGCATCGTGAAGGGCATTATCTGCCATGGGTTGTGGCTCTGCGCTCCCAAGCCGGAGTTGGTGCGCGGGCGCAAACTGGTCTGCCATAATAACCTGCATGGCGATGCCATCAATATGGGTGCGGTCTATACCGACGAGGACGTCGTTGTGGACGATGACCTGGTGACAGCCCGGACGGGCGACCACTGCCACCTCTTCGCCCGCACCATCATCGACAAGATCGCCGGGTAAACACCCGGCTCTTGTTTTCCACACGAGGGAGCGTTATGTCTTCTCTGAACTTTTCCCATGTCGCCATCAACTGCAAAGACCCGCTGGCGGTCGAGCGGTTTTATACCAAGTACTTTGGGTTCACGCGCGCGCGGGTGATCCCGCTCGGCGAGCAGCAGATCGTCTTCATCAAATGCGGGACGGTCTACCTGGAGATCTTCCGCGCAGAGGGAGAGGCGCCTTCGCCCGTCTCGACAGGAGATGGACCCCACTACACCCCCTCCTGGCGGCATATCGCCTTCCAGGTGGACAGCGTGGACGCGAAGTTGCAAGAGATGGGCCAGGACGCCAAAATCACCCTGGGCCCGTTGGATTTCGACGCCTTTATCCCTGGCTGGCGGACCGTCTGGGTCGCCGATCCGGAGGGGAACATCGTCGAGATCAGCCAGGGATATGTGGATCAGGAGAACCCGCCCGCTCTGCCGGATTGATTGGAAGGCGTAATTTCAGGGCGTTCGAGGCCCTGTGTGAGGGAGTGATGTTATGGTTGCTGGGAAAACCACCCGCAAAAAGAGAGAGATCGAAGGCGTAGCGATAGACACCGCCAACAACAGCGAGCCGATGCTGGATGATCGGGTCTCGACCCCTCCGCCGGATGAGCCGCAAAAGGAGGGGAAGCGCACAAAAGCGCGCAAGGCCCCCGCGGATAGCGCGACGATGGCCGCCGAGGCGCGGAACCACCCCGATACCGGCAGGCATCGGACCCGACCGGGCAGACAACACCCTCAGGGAGCCACTCCGGACGACCATGGCGTCAACTTCTCCATCTTCTCCGAACGCGCCACCTACGTCGAACTGCTCCTCTTCGATGAGCACGACGACCTGGAACCCTTCCAGGTGATCCCCCTCAACTCCGCCGAGAACAAGACCTTTCACTTCTGGCACGTCTATGTCGAAGGGCTCAAGCCCGGCGCCCACTACGCCTACCGCGTCTCCGGACCGCAGGAAGTGCACAACTACGGAGACCGCTTCAGCTACCATAAGGTCATCATCGACCCCTACGCCCGAGGCAACACCGACGCCCTCTGGGATCGTGGCAAGGCTTGCGGTCCGGACGACAACCTGGCGACCTCGATGCGTAGCGTCGTCATCGACATGCGCGACTATGATTGGGAGGGCGATCAGCCGCTCAACCGTACCATGAACGACACCATCATCTATGAGATGCATGTCGGCGGCTTCACCAAGTCACCCACCGCGGGGGTCAATAATCCGGGCACCTATACCGGCCTTATCGAGAAGATCGGCTACCTGCAGGAGTTGGGCATCACCGCCATCGAGCTCCTGCCCGTCCATGACTTCGATCAGAAAGAGGTGCTGCGCCTGAGCCCTTCGGATGGGAAGCCGCTCTACAACTACTGGGGCTACAGTACCATCGGCTTCTTCGCTCCCCACAGCGCCTACTGCGTCTCCCCGCATGAGGGGCAGCATGTCAACGAGTTCCGGGACATGGTGAAGGCGCTGCATTGCGCGGGGATCGAGGTGATCCTGGATGTGGTCTACAACCATACCAGCGAGGGCAATCACCAGGGGCCGACGATCAACTTCAAGGGGATGGATAACTCCGTCTACTACCATCTGGTACGGGATGACCGGCAGTACTACATGGACTGGAGTGGCTGCGGCAACACCGTTAAAGCCAACCATCCCATCGTAGAGAAGTTCATCGTGGACAGCCTGGAGTTCTGGGTACGGGAGATGCATGTAGATGGCTTCCGCTTCGATGAGGCCGTCATCCTGACCCGCGATGAGAAAGACGGCACTCCGATGCTCCATCCGCCTGTCATCTGGAATATCGAACTCTCCGAGACGCTGGCGGACACCAAGGTCATTGCCGAGTGCTGGGATGCGGCGGGCCTCAATGAGATCGGCTTCTTCCCCGGCTACCGCTGGGGCGAGTGGAACGGGCTGTTCCGGGATCGCATCCGCCGCTTTGTGCGTGGAGATGCCGGCGGGACCCCCTGCGGGGATCATCAGATCAACCTGATCGGCGGCGTCGCCACGGTCCTCGCCGGGAGCGCGGATATCTTTCAGGGGAGCGGGCAGTCTCCCGTCAACAGCGTCAACTTTATCGCCTGCCACGACGGCTTCACCCTCTACGACCTGGTCGCCTACAACGGGAAGCACAATGAGGCCAACGGCGAGAACAACCGGGATGGCATCGATGAGAACCTGAGCTGGAACTGTGGGGCGGAGGGGGAGACCGACAACCCGTGGGTCATGGCGCTCCGCAAGCAGCAGATCAAGAACTTCGCCTCCATCCTGATGGTCGCACAGGGCGTGCCCATGTTCCTCTACGGGGACGAGGTGCTGCGCACCCAGTACGGGAACAACAACGCCTACTGCCAGGACAATGAACTGAGCTGGTTCGATTGGAACCTGGTGGAGAAGAACCAGGATATGTTCCGGTTCTGGAAGCATATCATCGCCTTTCGCAAGGAGCACCCGATCCTGCGCCGCGCCCGTTTCTTCACCGGCGAACGCAACGCCCGCAGCCTCAGTGACATCGCCTGGCACGGCACCCAGGTTTACAACCCCGGTTGGTACGATCCCGAAGCGCGAGCGCTGGCATTCACCATGGGCGGCGAGGGCGACGAAGCCGACCTGTATGTCATGATGAATATGTTCTGGGATGAGCTTACTTTCGAGGTCCTTCCGATCCAGGGACGCCGATGGATGCGCGTCGTGGATACGGCGCTGCCTTCTCCGCAGGACATCGTGGAAGCGGGCCAGGAAGACACGGAGATTGTGGGCAACTATCGGCTGAAAGGCCGCAGCGTCGTGATACTCATTTCCAAAGATTGAGCGAAGGGACAACCACGGATGAACAGCATCGATTTCACGTTTTCCGACTTGATTGCCGGCTATGTGTCCTCCTATGACACGGCGACGAGTATTGTCAAACTGAAAACCTCCGATGGCCGCGAGTTTGACGCGAAGGTGACGCAGGCCTCCTACGCCGAGCGGACCCACAACCTGAGCGGCGGCTGGACGGATGCGGGCGGCTCGTATGAGCAGGTCTTCACGCCCGGTCGCTTCCTCTACGCTTACGGCATCTTCTATCCCGAGGGCGGCAACACCAAGTTCGAGGCCAAGCATATCGTGCTGCCCGGCAACTCCACCACGCACTACTGCTTCGAGGAGCAGGACTGGTGGATCAAGCAGGTGGCCTCCATCGGCGATTTTTACATCAACGCCCAGTTCGAGGGCGGCCCGGTGGACTACAAGCTGTACCGCACGCGCCTGTTCCTCAATGGCGACAAGGGCGGCGATGTCCGCCGCAGCGATACGGTCCGGCGCGTCCGCACGGTCTTCGGTTTCTCCACTGAGCACACCCTCATCGACGACACCCGGCAGGAGACGGACACCATCTCGCGTACCGTCTACGGCTTCGCCTCCGCCTACCTGATGACCGGCGACGAGAGGTACCTGCAGGCGGCGGAGAAGGGCACGCAGTATCTGCGCGATGTGATGCGCAAGACCGACCGCGAGGGCATCGTCTACTGGCTCCATGCCGTAGATATCGAGGAGGACGGCAGCGTCACCGAGTTCCTGTCCTCCCAGTTCGGCGACGACTACGGCGCGCTGCCCACCTACGAGCAGATCTACGCCCTGGCCGGCCCCATCCAGACCTATCGCATCACCGGCGACCCGCAGATCCTGGACGACGCCGAGAAGACTATCCGCCTCTTCGACAATCACTATCTGGACAAGGGGCCGCACGGCAGCTACTTCTCCCACCTCGATCCCGTGAACTTCGATCCCAAGGATCCCAGCCTGGGCCAGAACCGTGCCAAAAAGAACTGGAACTCGGTCGGCGACCACGCCCCGGCCTATCTGGTGAACCTCTACCTGGCGACGGGCGAGCAGAAGTATGCGGACTTCCTCGCCGCGACCTTCGACACCATCGTCGAGCACTTCCCGGCGAAAGACGGCAGCCCCTTTGTGCAGGAGCGCTTCTTTGAGGACTGGACGGCGGACAAGAACTGGGGCTGGCAGTTCGACCGCGCCGTCGTGGGCCACAACCTCAAAATCGCCTGGAACTTGATGCGCGGCTACCACCTCAACGGCAAAGAATCCTATCGGGAGACCGCCGAGAAGATCGCGGCGATCATGCCGGAAGTGGGGATGGACAAGCAGCGCGGCGGCTGGTACGATGTGATGGAGCGGCTGTTGCAGCCGGGCGAGACGCACCACCGCCTGGTGTGGCACGACCGCAAGGCCTGGTGGCAGCAGGAGCAGGGCATCCTGGCTTACCTCATCCTGAACGGTTCGCTGAAGAAGCCGGAGTATCTGAAGCTGGCCCGCGAATCCACGGCGTTCTATAATACCTGGTGCCTCGACACGGATTCCGGCGCGGTCTACTTCAATGTGCTGGCCAACGGCCTGCCCTACCTGCTCGGCAATGAGCGGCTCAAAGGCAGCCACTCGATGGGAGCTTACCACTCCACCGAACTGGCCTATCTCGCCGCCGTCTACACCAACCTTCTCATTACCAAGCAGCCGATGGACTTCCACTTCAAGCCGAAGCCCGGCGGCTTCAAGGACAATATCCTGCACGTCTCGCCGGATATACTGCCGCCCGGCAGCATCAAGATCGGTGCGGTAACGGTAGACGGCCAGCCCTACACCGACTTCGATGCGAATGGCCTCACCGTCAAGATCCCGCAGACGAGCGAAGCGCCCAAGATCAAGGTGACCATCGTTCCCGTGTAACAGTCGGACGGGCCGTCCACACTCCAATAGCCGGGCCGTTTACGGCCCGGCTTTTAAGTGGAAGATAAGCGGTTTGTCCGCGCCTCTCCGACGGATAGTAAGGGTAAGTTGTGGCTTGTTGATGGCCGCCTTGATCCGCCGGGGTGTGAGCTTGGCGGTAGGCTCCCCATTGATCTCGATGATCGCATCCCCCTCAAGCAGTCCCGCCTGTTCGGCAGGAAGTCCCTTCAGTACCGCCGTGATCTTAAGATCTCCCTCAGGCTCCCGCTCGGCGACCAGCCCATAGTGCGGCGGGGCGGGAGGCAGGAAGTCGCGCGCCCGAGCAAAGTGGACCTGGAACGGCGCTGCACCCGTGCGTTCCAGGGTAAGATGCGCCTGGGTCTCGGCGAACCCATCCAGAAGGTGCTGTGCTGCCTGCTTGGGGAGCGTATCCAAAGGATAGCCATCCACCTGGATCAACCGATCCCCGGAACGAACCCCTGCTTGCTCCGCCGCCGACCCATTCTCTATCGCATCGATATAGAAGTGGGTGTCTCGCTGTAGCAGGGTGATCCCGCTCTTTCCATCCACCCGGATCCGCGTCTCGTAGTCCGATGGGTGTTCCAGGAATAGGACGCCGTTGCGAAAGTCTATTGTCACGAGAAAGCGCGAGAGGAGGTTCATGCCGAGGGCGGCGATGCCCGTAGAAGGCTCGCTGTAAATCACGACGTCCGGCTCTTTGAAGTCGCCGAGCGGCAGCATGGGGAGCAGCATTTTGTCGGTGAGATAAGCGCCGCCAGCCGTGTTGGCGCTGGCGGCGTTCGAACCTGACGGCTCCAGCCATACGGTGAGCGTCGCGGGGAGGCTGGTAAAATTACGGCCCGTGTCGAGCAGAAGGTCGGCGGCGAGCCCTTCATCGGGCAGAAGCGGCACATAGCAGAGACCATTCTCTGTTCGGAGCGGCAGGGAAGTCGCTCCGGAGCGCTGATGGGGTGGAGCAGGGTCCAGATAGAAGGTCATTCTGCGGGCGGCAAAGTCGAACCGTACGGTTGTATTTGCGAACAGAGGCATGCCGACCGCTCCGGCGAGGTGTTGGCCAAACGCGCGCTCCAGTGGGAGCCGGAGGTCTCCTACGTAGGCTGTATCCAGGGAAGCCTGCAGGCTACTGTGCGCATCAGCGGCAGGGAGTTCGACGCGTTTCAGATCGGTCCGTGCATAGGAAACCGTGCCGGGAGTAGGCGTAAGCCTCTCTTTGCTGGGATGGAGTTTCAATTTGCCGGCAGCCTGAGCATCAATAAGCATGGGCAGGTTGAGCCCGGTGTCTACCAGAAAAGGGAGGGGGGCTTCTCCGTTGATGCCTATTTGGATTACCAGGAAGGGTTGCAGTACAGGATCATAAGTGAAGGGAATGGCAATGCCGCCACTCCCTTTGAGCGCTTTGTGAGGAGCGGAAGTTTGCCCGGTACTTGCTCCCGCCCCCAGGAAGAGAAAGAGTAAGCAATAGGCGTTTCCGACACACCAGCACTGTGTCCGATAGGATTTCATGAGAGATCGGCTTCCTTATGGAGAAGCGGCCGGGAGGGTTGCCCGACGCCAGAGTTATGGATGGTGTGGCGCTCCCTGCGTAGGTGATTCGCCGCATCGCTCCAGCATATACACTTCTAACTGCTCGTTGGCATCGACATTTAGATCGTAATAGCTGCGGAGGACTTTGTTGCCCACTATGCGGGAGATAATGGTCTCGATATCGGCGTGTACGATATTGTGCCACTCGTGCCGGGCGCTCTTGATCAGGCGTTGTCCAGCCGCTGAGGTGGTAAGCCGGAGCTCTGTCGGCGTAAAGATACCGGTGCAACACACCAGCAGGATATTGCCCATCAAGTGCGTGCGCACTTCTGTGGGACCACGACCGTGCTGCTCGCGGTGGAATTGTTTAACAGCGTTGGCAACAGCCTCTTCGATTGTCCCTTTGCTTGTTCGGTTCACAGTGTATCTACCCAAGGAAGGATGGGTCGATATGCGCCGCCTGTGGCGGCGCATATTTCCAGTAGAATTGAACTATCGGCGCAGGGTCGAATGCCGAACGGAGAGTATGCCGTCAGGGACGGCACGCTTTTTCAGCGCTTGGAGCATTTCGTTTGGCGAGCAGTTGCTGTACGGACGCCGAGTAGGCGGAAGGATGCTCCTGGCGTAGCCAGAGGGTGAACGCTTTATTTAGTCCGTCGTGCGTACAACTGCAGCGCAGGTCGCCGCGCTTGTTGCAGAGCGACTGAAAATCCACCAGATAAGGGTGGCCTTGCGCTTGAAGGATGATCGTTTCCGTATCGGCACGAGCCGGACCGACCGTCGTGATGGTTGCGAAGGCGGTGGCCAACACCGCCACCGTAAACAGCAGGCGCTTCATGGGATCTATCTCCTCGGGTCGTGGGTTGTCATCGGCGGCGTTGCTGAGAGTGTGCGCCGCGGATAGGGATGAAAAGAATGTTTACGGGGACACAAGCGTGTCCAGGTTCAGGCGTCTTTGCAGTTCCGCATAGCGGCTACGCCCGACCGGCAATTGCATCCCTCCCGAGATGCGCACGGCATAGGTGTGGTTGCCGAGGAAGATCATCTCCTCGACGAGATTTAAGTTGACCAGGCAGGATTCGTGGATACGGCAAAACACCTCGGGCAAGAGCTTCTCCAGTTGGGCAAGGGTGTAACAGGTGCGGTGTTCGCCGTTCGGAGTGCGTACATAGACATGTTTTTCTCGCGCCAGCGCGCAGTGGATCTCTTCCACGCGCACCAGGTGGACCGCATAGTCCTTGCGGATCGGCAGCCGGCGCAACGGCGCATCTTGGGCGGGCAGGAGATCGCGTTTTCGATCCTGCTGCCGCCGGTGAGCATGGGTAAGGCGCGCGTCGGCACGCCGCAGGGTCTTGGCCAGCCGGTCCGGGGCAATGGGCTTGAGCAGATAGTCGAGGGCATCGTGCTCGAAGGCGGCGACGGCATGCTCCGAACCGCCGGTAACGAAGATGAGCAGCGGCACCTTCTCCAGGCGATTCAGGGCGCTGGCGGTCTGCATTTCGGTAAGACCGGGCTTCTGAATATCAACAAAGATCAGATCGGGACGCAGCTCCTTGGCAAGTTGTAGGGCAGCAGCGGCGTTCTCCGCCTCGCCCAGCACGTGCACCTGAGCGGCTTCCAACAGACGGCGCAGATGCAGTCGGTTCTGCGGTTCGTTATCGGTAAGCAGTGCGGTTATCATGGTGTCTTTCCCTAGTCTCTGATCCTGGGCGAGGAGTGCAACCACACTCCTCGCCCAGGCTGTTCCGATTCATTTCACAGAGAGAAGGCTTTCCTCCGGCTCAGAAGCGTATGACCAAGTCTGCCGTTGCGGTGTACTGGTCCTTCCGCAGTCCGTTATCGAACGCCGGGTTGTCGAAGGCATGATCCCAGCGGATCTCCGGACGGAACCAGTAGTTGGCGCTGAACAGGTGGCTATAACCCAGTGTGAAGTCCATGTACCGGTTGTTGAAGCCGGTGCGCCAGCCTGTGCCGTCGCCAAGGTAGCCGTCTCGGAAGGAGATGTAGTCGCGCTTGTTGACCTTGTACTCGATATAGTTGACATATCCATAGGCGTTGGCTTTGCCGGGAATGACCGCGCCGGGGCCGCCGCCGCCGCCATAGGGGTAGACGGGGCCATTGATGGCCGTGCCGCCTTTGAGTGCGTCGTACTGCCACATATAATAGATCTGCGTCTGCATGTGCCAGCGGTCGTTAAACTTGTGTCCCCAGGTAAAATTGACAATCTGCTCGTTGTCGTGTTCCTTGCGGGTTCTGCCGTCGCCGATGGAGTCGAGGCCGCCCCAGAGGGCGTCCTTGTTATCGTCGGAGTTCCAGCCCGCCAGGAACTCGCCGTTGAAGTTACCTGCCCCGCTCCAGAACGCGTTTTCGTTGCCGGAGTGGACGCCTATGTCGTACATGAAGTGCTTGTTGACCCGCACCTGCAGGTTGACGCCCGTATAGGTGTAGGGGTCCACGCCGAACATCAACGAGTGGCTGAACAGGTAGTTCGAGTTGGTCAATTGCGCCTCGATGTCGATGGGCGAGATATACCGTCCAAACTGGAGCACGGAGCCATCGGCGATCTTGGGGAAGTAGATCAGACCGTACTGCAGCACCGGGTCGTAGCCGTAGAGGTTGTTGTGGCTGAGCAACTGATCGTCCAGCCAGCCCTTGGCCGAGGTGAAGCGATAGTCGATGCCCGCCAGGTGCGCCGACATGAAACCCCAGTCTATATAGCGCTTCTGGACGGTATCGGGCATCTTCTGAACCTCAATCACCAACTGGTCTATCTCCGGGTGGTTGGGCACCAGGGCATAGGTGGTAGGCAGGTTGGAGTTCCTGGAAGAGCTCGCCACATAGGCCGTATCCAACCAGCCGGTAATGCGCCAGTGGGTGTTATCGAGCTTCTTGCCGAAGAGGAGGTGCTGCAGGGCTCCGGGAGCGACGTCCCAGCTCTCTCCGATAGGAGTGCCGTTATTGACGGTCCAGTCCGTCATGGGGAACGGCGGATTATCAATGGGAGACGGCAGCGCCCGCGTCGTGGGCTCAGCGGGCGCGGGGGGCGCGGCCTGGCAGAGGGCGCCGCGCGCCAGAGAGGCAGACCGGGGCGAGACCAGGCTGGGTAGCGTGAGCGTATAGGGCCAGTGGCCGGGCACGTGGGAGGCACTGCTTTTGGCGACGCCAGCAGATGCAGGTGCCATCGGCGTCGCAGAGGCGGAGGGCGAAACGAATTCTGTCGAGTCAGACAGCGTCGGAGCATCCATGGCTTTGTCGCTCACGGCATTGCCGGTGGAAGTTGTGTCCGTTTGCGCTTTTCCGGATGCGAGAGCTGCTTGTTCGGATTTTGGTGTCTCTTGTGCTTGTATGGAAGGCACCGCCAATCCGACAACGGCGCAAGATAGCAGAGCGAGCAGGGCGCGTGACATTCCCGAGAGCGCACGCAGCGAGCGGCCGGAAGACAGGGCTGTTTCCAGTGTTTTCAGTCCTGCCTGTGTACGGCTGCCTGTTGAGGCTCTCGGAAATCCCTGG
>DATGIG010000324.1:0-7167 GCA_035295825.1 Chthonomonadaceae bacterium
CAGTCGGGCCTCTTCGCGAACGTGATCCCCGACTATACGCTCTCCCACGCCAGCTCCCTGAACGATGGAGTAGCGCGCTACCTGCCCCTCACCAACGGCAAACGGAATGCAGTTCGGGAGACCGTCTACTATACTCTCGCGCCCACCCTTCGGGGCGTCCTGCCGACCCCGCCCAATCCCCCTTCCCCTTATCGCGACCGCCTGGCGGATAAGGTGGTGCTGGATGTCTGGGGCGGCCCCTTTGCCGATCAGGCTGCCTGGCTTCAGGAGCTGGCGAGTTACCGCATCACGCACCTGCTCACGATCTGCCACGACTGGCAGAACGGGGGCTATGACAACAAGCTGCCCGATGTGCTGCCCGCGCAGGCGGGGCTGGGCGGTGACGCGGGAATGCAGACCTGGGCGCACACGGCCGTCGGGCTGGGCGAGTTCTTCGCTCTCCATGAGAACTATGTGGACTTCTACCCCAATGCCCCCTCCTACAACGAGGCGGATGTGGCGCGCGATCCGGAGGGAATGCTCGTCCCTGCCTGGAAGAACCTGATCCAGTCGTATGCGGTGGCCCCGAACGCGATCCTGAAATACGCGCGCAAGTTCACTCCGGACGTCCACGCCCGCTACCACACCAATGCCAGCTACCTGGATGTCCACTCCGCCGTACCGCCCTGGTTCCACGTGGACTTTCGCGCCGACCAGCCCGGCGCGGGAGAGTTCGCCACGGTCTGGAACACCCATCGGGACCTCTGGAAGCTGTTTCGTGAGACCCACCAGGGGCCGGTGCTGGGCGAGGGCGCCAACCACTGGTACTGGAGCGGCCTGCTGGACGGCGTGGAGGCCCAGTTCGGCGTGGGCGTACCCTCGAACGGCGGGCAGACCGCGCCGCTCTTTGTGGACTTCGATCTGTGGAACATCCATCCGCTCCAGTTCAACCACGGCATGGGCTACCTGGAGCGCTGGCTATCGAGCGGCTATGAGGGGGAGTGGCAGTCCAACATCCCCACCATGCAGACGCTGGATCAGTACCGGATGCAGGAGGTCGCCTACGGCCATGCGGGCTTTATTGCCGCGCCCCTGGTGCGCAATCTCCCCTTCCTCTGGCAGGAACATAACCTCATGTGGCCGCTGACCTCGCGTTATGCCACGGCGCAGGTAGTCTCGATCCGGTATGAGCAGGACGGCGCGCTTCTGGAGACCGAGGCGGCGCTGCGTGCCGGAAGCGCCTTCGACCGGGTCGAGATCCGCTACGACAACGGCCTGACCATCTGGGCCAACGGGCGCGCGGAGAACTGGACGGTAAAGGGGAGTGGAGGGGCTTTCGTCCTGCCGCAGTACGGCTGGCTGGCGGAGGGCAAAGACTTTCGCGCCGGGACGCTGCTCCGCTCCACCACGGAGGGCGGCTCGGTAGTGGCGGATTCGGTGGAGACGCCAGGTTCGTTCTTTGTCAACGCCCGCTCCACCTTTGTGCTTCCGCCCGCGCCCAGGCTGGTACTGCCGGGAGCGGAGGGCTTTGCGCAACTCGGAGATCGGCGCTTCCGGATCACCTACACCTGGGATGTGCACGAGGAGATCCCGGCAGGCTACACTCCTTTCATCCATGTCACCGGCCAGGGCAGTACGGAGGGCGAGGGGATCGTCTTTCAGACCCCGAGCGGCCTCTCCGCACCGCCGGACCGCTGGCCGGTGGGGCGCGTCACACGGAGCGCGCCGGTGGAAATCACCCTGCCCCCGGAAGTCAAGGATGGCGATTACGCGCTGGTAACGGGCATCTACGCTCCCATGGGAGGAGACCGCCTCGCCCTGACCGGCAGAGACGACGGCCATCGCCGTTATGCGCTCGGCACGCTGACCGTTTCGGACAACGGGCGGACGGTGCGCTTCCAGCCCGCGCCTCCGTTTACGCCGCAGGATCTGGGCAAACGGGCGGAGCGGGCGGCCCACGCCAACCCGCTCCACCACGAGGTCGGTTTCCAGGATTGTGGCATCCGCACCAACGGCAGCTTCCTGCTGGAGAGGGAGCGCGACCGGGTCTGGCTGCTCACGCCATTCCCCCGAGATCATCCGTTTCACGTCCAGTTGCAGAGCGGGCGGCTGATCGGACGTGGCAAACTCCAGGTGGAGGCGCTGGATGCGGAGGGCCATTCGCTCGGTCAGGTATCGGTAGTTCGGCCCAACATCCCCGATAGCGGACGCGCCGATTTCGATGTCAATACGATCCCCGGCGCAGTCCGCTATCGGATACAGTAAAGAAATCCGGGGCGGGCGGGAAGCGTTACGGCTCCGGTAACGCCGGCTGATCCACAAAGCCATAGTGTTCCAGGTAGGCGGCCTCTCCGGTAAATGCGGTTATACGATAAACCTCCTTGGCGATATATCCGGGGGGCGTGTTGGCCCACCCGTAAGCCCAGGTGTTCCCAACGGCTATCGGCAGGTATCCTGCACTCTCCATCGTAACTTCATAGTGCTGCAATTGGATCAGAGCTTCCACGCCATCGTCACGACGTACCTGCAGTTGAATCAGCCCCACACCGGGAGCATACCAGGCGCACCGCACACCACAATATTCGCGCTGATTGACCTGCTTCCGTGCTTCCGGCGCGTCATCGGGTTGGTCGCTCTCCGTGGTAACCTGCTCCGTCAACAGGCAGGAGGTAAATTCCCCGGCAGGAACCACGACCCGTTCGGAGAAGCTCTGTATGGTAGTGAGGACGGTAAGCGGCTGCAGCGAGGCCGATTCCACGCTGCTCGCCCAGCGCGCCCCTACTGCAACGTTCTCAGGGAGAAACGTCCCCATTCGGGCGAGTTGAGCGAAGACGTCCTGCACTTTCAGCGGTAGCTCGCCCTCCCCTTCCGGCCCGTCCTTCCAGGAATAGCTGACGACCACGCTGTTGGAGCGGTGACGGATTGCTCCGCCTTGAATCCCCAATATGTCGGAACCGGCCATAAAGCCGTTCAGTCGGGGAAAGCGTGCCTCACCCACTTCCTTCAGAAGATCCAGGACGGCGCACGCCTGCGCACTGCGCGCATACGCGGAGGCTGCCTCGAAGCGCGCCAGCGCCTCCTCGATGGTTTTTCGACCTTCGGGCACATCGCCCCAAAGCGTCCCCATCCCTAGCGCCATCAGGCAGTCGCCCTGCCGCGCCCCATCTCCAACTTCCTCATAGAGCGCCAGAGCCTGCCGGTAGTTCTCTACATACTTCGGCGCAAGCGCCTGGTTGTTGGAGTTGTAGTAGGCGTCTGCCAAGGCACACCGTTTGTCTGCCTGGCTGCGCTTATCCCCCAGTTCGACCGCGATGGCAAGCGCGTTTTCCAAATCCACCAGGGCATCCACGTGGCCGCGTTGCATCTGTTCCGTGATGACGCCTCTGCTCCAGAGGGCATCCATTCGGAACTGGCGTTGCTCCCGATCCGGCGTCCAGTTCTCCAGGGCGGCCAATGCTTCATTGTAATGGGCGAACGCCTCGCCTTTTCGATAGGCGGCCATCGCCTCCTGGCCGCGCCGCAGCGCCTCCTCCACCACCTTTCGCGTAAACTGCATATCGGGTTTGTCCGCACTCAAAGCATCGTTTAACATGGTCATCTCCTCACGTAATTGGCGCTTGGCAATCTGCAGGCGGCTGCGAACGGTATTGACAGGGATCTCCAGGAACCGGGCGATCTCTGCGTGAGAATAGCCCCCCAGATAGCAGAGCGTCACCGTCAGGCGCGTCTTCTCCGAGAGGCGCGCCAGGGCTTGCCGGACCATAAGCCGGTCCGTTACCCGCTCCACCGGCATCTCCGTATAGGGACGCATGGGCAGGGATTGCCCCATCTGGCGTCGGTTCTCTGTCGTCTCCGGCAGCCCCTCCAGCGAAAGCAGGCGCATACCGCGTCGCCGCAGAAAATCGGCGCACAGGTTCAGCGTCAGTCGTCGCAGCCAGGAGGAGAAACAAGCGCCATCACGCAGTTCCGGCAGATGGAGGTAGGCTTGAATAAATGCCTCCTGAGCGATGTCCTTTGCATCCTCCACATGGTGTAGATAGTGCAGTGCCACACCATACGCCAGACACCGATAGCGATCCACCAGAGCCGTGAAGGCTTCTGTCTCTCCGGCAATCGCCTGCCATACCAGTTCCTCGTCGGCCT
This sequence comes from Chthonomonadaceae bacterium, assembly GCA_035295825.1. GTDB lineage: Bacteria > Armatimonadota > Chthonomonadetes > Chthonomonadales > Chthonomonadaceae > DATGIG01. The sequence goes on from DATGIG010000324.1 coordinate 4,123, forward strand.
TGCGCACCCGCGCCTCCTCTTCTTCCTCGACGGTTCGTCCCTTACTGCGAGCCGTTCTATAAACCAGGACGGATAGATACATGAAAACTAATCAGTGATACTTTCAAAATACTTCAGTTCCTTCGCCATAGCCCGCGTCTCTCTACCTCAGCGGCAGGATATTGCTCCCTGTCAGTCGAATGTCGAATATAGAAACCGGGCCCTGAAGTACCCGTCTGGAGGGCCTCCGGCCAACCGGTCTGCAACCGGGAATGCGTTTTCCGCCCGCAGGGCGGTTGGCCGAAGGCCCATCAGGCAGGTCGTTCACGGCCTGCCTGCCCGACATTCATTTATCAGGAGAGCGATGGGCGTCAATAAGATTGCCCGTCCTAAATAAGAGATGCGTATCAAAGTATTCCGTCCCGTGTGGATTTTGCCATTATTAGCCGTTTTGGCGCTGCTGAGCCAGCAAGCCAAGTCCACACCGACACAAGTGGACGACATCGGGTTCTGCAAGCCGTACAACTGGCTCTCCGGTGGCTGGGTCGCCGCGCCGAGGATCCCGCTGATCGGCGACATCAATGGGGATGGCTATGCGGACTTCCTCTATGCTTCGCCGCAGGACAAGAGCATAGACGTATCCCTCAATGGAAAGGGCTGGAAGCCGCTCCGAGGTCAGCGCCTGCTCTCCAACCTGCCGCAGGAGATCCGGGCGATGTGTCTGGGACACTTCGGCGGCAAGGCGCTCGACCTGGCGGTACTGGGCAAAGAGGGCGGCCTGCTGAAGGCGCTCAATACCGGGAGCGGCGCGTTTCCCACGACCACGCCGCTCGGAACGGTGGCGGGCCTGAGCGGCAAGGTCTGGCTCCTTGCGGGAAAGGTCGCTTCCGCCAATCGGGATGATCTGCTGGTAGTGGATGCGACAGGCCGGGTGCAGGTCTTCGACGCCGATGGCATGGCGCTCAAAACCTACGATTTGGGAGCGCCGGTCGCCGATGCGGCGGTGGGCGATATGGAGGGAAACGGGAAGGTCGCGCTGGCCGTCCGCACCGGCAGCCTGGTCGCCCTCTTTCGCCTGGGCGACACGGCGGTTCGGTTTGCGACCTTGCGCGCGCCCAGGGGCGAGGAAGCGCTGGCGGTAGGCGATATGAACGGCGACGGGAAGGCGGATGTGCTGGTGGACGGCCAGGTGTTTCTTGCCCCGGATTTCAAACGAACGATAGCCATCGCCGGCTGGGAGAAGTTCACCAAGCCGGTGATCGCCCTTATGGCCGATGTCGTCGGGCACAACCGCACAGATGTGGTGATCCAGCATGAGGGGCCGGACTACTTCGGCAGCACCGAAGCGGACTGCGACCTCTACATCTCCTACCTCAAAAGCGATCCGGACTGGGATTGCGACGGCCTCACCAACGAGGAGGAGGCCAAAATCGGCAGCGATCCGCTGGACCGATCCACCAGCCACGACGGCCTGCTGGATGGCTGGAAGGCACACGGCTTCGCAGGCGTGGATCTGCCGGGCATGGGAATGTCTCCGCTCCATAAAGACATCCTGGTGATGAACATTCCCTACGACGATGTGCCGATAGACCAGATGGAGAAGTACATGCGCGAGGAGGTGGTGCCCTTCTTTGCCGCGCTGCCCTACACCAACCTGGATGGAACGAAGGGTTTCGCCCTGCACTGGATCACCCAGAGCCCTCCGGTACCCCGGAAAGGGAGCGAGGGGAAGAGCTGGGGGCAGCTCGCCGGAGAGACTTTCCCGCCCGATAAGATCGGCCTCTTCCACTGGATGCTGATCGGCGGCATGGGAGGCGGTGGGCAGTCGGGCCAGCTCGCCGACGCGGGATCTACCGGCATGCGCTCCTGGAGCCACGAGTTCGGCCACCAGTTGGGGCTCTCTCACTCCGGAAAGTGGTCCGTCTGGTCGCCGACCTACACCAGCCTGATGAACTACAGTTATAGCTACAGCTTCGAGGGGGATCGCAAGAAGGTCCACTTCAGCACGGGAGAACTGGCGAGCCTGGTGCTGAACGAGACGCACCTGCCGGGCAAAGTGCCCTTCCCCATCGAGAAACTCCAATTTCTCGCCGGGCCGCCCTATCGCCTCCACTTGAAGTCGGCGGGCAAGGACGCCACCTATGTGGACTGGGGCTGGACCGGCGTCTTCTCCGACCGGACTGTCCGGGCCAATATCACCTTCGGTTATAGCGTGGGCGGCGGGGAGCGCCTGCAGCCGAGCGGCAAGCAGACCTTCAACTACGATGGCCCCTACGAACTGATGACGGACTACCAGGCGTCTCTGGCCGAGCATCGGGGCAAGCTGTATATGGTGACCGCCAGCCGCGGCCCGCTCGACCCCAAGGCCCCCCGCCCCGAGAGCGAGACGCTGGTAATACAGACCTACCTGGGCAAGCACGCCTGGAGCGCGCCAGTAACCATCGCGCCGAAGGTGACCTACGATCCATATGCGGTCAGCGACGGCCAGAACTTCTATGTCTTCTATCCCACGGCGGAGGGCGTGATGTACCGCTTCGGCAGCCCCGAAGCGCTGAGCGAGCCGCAGCTTATCCCGGACAGCAAGGGCGCCTATGCCAGCGCGGTCGACTGGAAGGGCACGGTACACCTCTTCCTCTACAACGGGCCGGATAAGAGCATCGTCTACCGCACGGTACGCGGCAAGAGCCTCGGCCCGGTCGTGGATTTAGGCGTGAAGAGCGCCATTCCACCCGGCCCCGCCGTGGATACGATTCACGATCAGCTCCTGCTCGGAACCGCTGGGGCGTTGGGCAACCAGCCCTATCGGTGGCAGTTGCGGCGGCTCTCATGGGAGAAGGAGGGCGGCTTCAAGGAGGTGTCCTGCGTGTTTGTGGGCGGTGAGAAGGTCACCTGGGCGGGCAACCGGCGTCCGACGCTGATCTTCAACCCCAGCCGCGAGTACGGCCCGCAGGGGCGGATCTACTGGATCGCCGCCGGGCTGGCCCAGCCTCTGAACACACCCACGGCCTTCTTTATCGCGCAGACCATCGGCTATCCGGAGGTAAACGACGGCTGGCTGCTCTGGCG
>DATGIG010000325.1:0-2014 GCA_035295825.1 Chthonomonadaceae bacterium
CTGGGCCGACCTGGGGCTGAAGGGCCGGCAACAGGTACACGACCTCTGGCAGCAGAAGAACCTGGGGATCCATCCGGAGGGGTTCGATATCGTGGTCGGTCCGCATGGGGCAGTCCTGATCCAGGTGCGACCGGAGTAGAAGGCCAAGATCATGCTGACCCGGCGTACCCTGCTCACCGCTCTATCCGGACTGATGCTTCAGGGGGCCAATACTACTCCGCCAACACAGGAGGCACTCTTGTCACCACAAACGTCGCCGGGCTGGGCGATCCTTGCCGATGGAAGCATCGCACCGCAAACGGTGGAATTGACGCGCACCTGGAAGGGGCCGCGCTGCCGCTCCCAACTCCGTAACACGGGTGACAGGCCAGTGCATGTGAAGTCGGTAGTCCTTTTTGCTCTGCCGCATGCATTTCCCCAGAACGCGCGCTTCTACGGGGAGGGTTTTCAGATGCTCAGCCAGACCGGAGGAACCCTTTTCAAGCCGGAAGCGCTGGGCGGCTATACCGACGTCGGGCACTACAAGCTCCCGCAGCCGAAGGGCGCTACCACCGTGTATGGCCTGTTGTTGCTGGAGGACGACGGAGGGCTGATCCTCTCGGCGTTCACGTCCTGCCACCGTTTCAGCGGGCGCTTCGATGTCTATTCCGATCACCTGGATGCCGTGCTGGATACGGAGGGACTGGAACTGGGGCCGGGGGAGAGTTGGGATCTTGAGGAGCTGCTGTTTCAGTACGGAACCGGTCGTGTGGCGCTCCTGGAGGGCCTGGCGGAGCGGATCTGCCATAACCACCCGCCGCTCCGCTTTCCCTCCCCGCCGACCGGCTGGTGCTCCTGGTACTGCTTCGGTCCCGGCGTTACGGACCAACAGGTACTGGACAACCTGGAGGTGAGCGCGCGGGAGTTGCCCGGCCTGAAGTATATTCAGATTGACGACGGGTACCAGCGGGCGATGGGCGACTGGCTGGAGACGGGAGCCGCCTTCGGAGGCGATATTCGCGGCGTATTGAAGCGCATCAAAGAGCGTGGGTTCGAGCCTGCTATCTGGGTCGCGCCCTTTATCGCGGAGGCGAACTCGCACCTGTTCCATGAGCATCCGGATTGGTTTATTCAGGACGTGCAGGGAGCGCCGCTGCCTTCCGATAAGGTGACGTTCGGCGGGTGGCGAAATGGCCCCTGGTACGCCCTGGATGGCACACATCCGGAGGTTCAGCGCCACCTGGAACAGGTCTTTCGGACGATGCATCAGGAGTGGGGTTGCACCTATTTCAAGCTGGACGCCAACTTCTGGGGGGCGATGCACGGCGGGCGCTTCCATGATCCGAAGGCGACCCGCGTCGAAGCCTACCGACGCGGAATGCAGGCAGTCCTGCGCGGAGCGGGGAAGAGTTTTATCCTCGGCTGCAACCACCCGATCTGGCCCTCCTTCGGGCTGATCCACGGCTCGCGCAGCTCCAACGACATCAGTCGCGATTGGAACGCCTTTGCGCATACGGCCCGCGAGAACCTCTCCCGCAACTGGCAGAACGGGAAGCTCTGGTGGAACGATCCCGACTGCCTCCTTCTGACGGGCGACCTCACCGAAGAGGCATTTCGGTTTCATGCGACGGCGCTCTGTGCCACCGGCGGGATGCTCCTCTCCGGCGACGATCTGACCAGGCTTTCGCCCGAGAGACGGGGCATACTGCGCAAGTTACTGCCTCCCTCCGGCCATGCAGCGCAGTTCGGTGACGACACCCTGACATACGGTGTCAGCCGGACGAAGCATGGCACTCTGGTTTTTCTTTTTAACTGGAGCGAACAGCCACAAACTTCCTACTTCAACCTGTCGGGACAGGAAACGATCTTCGATATGTGGACCGGTAAAATACTCGGGTCACACGAATTGAGCCAAATCGTAAAAGGCATGCCTCCTCATTCCGCCCAATTTTTATTCCTCGCATCGGGGCCGAATGTGCACTCTTAAGCAAGGAATTTGCAGATGTGTTGGTGAACCCTCCTTGCAAGATAGGCG
>DATGIG010000326.1:0-8782 GCA_035295825.1 Chthonomonadaceae bacterium
TTGGAATGGAATGGGTGCGCTTTTTCAAGCGGAATCACTGCGCACTTTCGAGTGGAACGAGTGCGCGCTTTCGAGCGGAATTTGCAAGTGGCAATATATTGACAGGGATACACATGACGTTATATCTATGATTGTCTTCACTCGACACGGATCCTGCTGGTATAAGGATATTTGGCCTCATGCTGCTCTCTTTGAAAACATAATTGATAGGTGGGTAAGGGTAGTAGGAAATCATCCTGATGCCTACTCCAATCTGATTGCTCTCTTAAATGGTCCTGGATGGACGCTCGTTCCCGAACCTGCACTTACCTGGTTGAGCATTTGTATACCGTCTTCTGGCGATCTTGTGCGGTTTTGGAGGGATCATGATAACGCAGAGCGAACAGCTAGATTACTGTTAAGAATCTGGGAGAACAAGCAAGATTTGCTACATAACGAGCATGGGATATTACAAAGATATTCTGTCCTAGTTGACCAATTGGTAGAGGCAGGGATTCCACTGGCAAGTATTCTTCAACAACAACTAGAACAATCCGTCTGATACATATTTATATTTTATTCGGATAGCGTGATAAGGGCCAGGGGCAGGCAATCTTGTGGACTGATGGGGGAGCTGTAGGTGCTATTAGGATAAGAAACCCGGTCATCTTTGATGCAGAAAGGAAGAGCCATGAACGTCAGTCTAACCCCAGAACTCGAAGATCTTGTTCAAAGCAAAGTTCGGACCGGACGTTACAACTCTGCGAGCGAAGTCGTGTGTGCTGCCCTGCGTCTCATGGAGGAGCGCGATCAGATAAGAGCGGAAGTCAGAAAGAAGATTTCTGCAGGAGTGGAGTCGGCGCGTGTGGGCAGACTGACTGACGGCGATGAATTTTTCGCCCAGGTGGAGGCCGAACTGGACGAGGAGATCCGCGCTGAAGCGATATAACCGTAGTTTCACATTCTCTTTTCGGGCCAGACATTCCAGATAACGGCCATAAACATCATGAGCAGTCCGGTGTAGACCATCGGCGGCCAGTCAAACCGGAATTTGCCTAGCAGGATCGCCGATCCGGCAACGGTCGCCACAAGGGCCGGGCCATAACCGCGGCGGCGGCGCGTACGAGACGTAATGAAGGTGGCTCGCCTTGTACGCCTCCAGGTTTTCGAGCAGCGCGCGGGAGCAGAGTTTTGGTATAATATGCCTCTATGAACTCCACACGTACCCTACTCGAAACGCGCTGTCGCCAGGCCATCGCTGCCGCGTATGATCTGAACGACATGGACCCCTTGCTGATTCCGGCCAGCAGTCCGCAATTCGGCGACTACCAGTTCAACGTTCCGCTCCACCTGGCGCGGACGCTCAAGGCCACGCCACGAGCCATCGCCGAACGTATTGTGGCCCATCTGGATCTCGCCGACCTCTGCGACCCGCCGACGATTGGCGGGCCTGGGTTCATCAATGTCACTCTAAAACGGGACTATGTCGCCTCTCTCCTCAATGCAGTCTATGCCGATCCACGGCTGGGACTCAAGCGTGTGGAGACGCCGGGCCGGGTCGTCATTGATTTTTCCAGCCCCAATATCGCCAAAGAGATGCATGTCGGCCATCTACGCTCCACAATCCTGGGCGATTGTATCGCCCGTATCCTCGATTTCCTGGGGCACGATGTGCTGCGGCTGAACCATGTCGGCGACTGGGGAACACAATTCGGAATGCTCATCGCCTTCCTCCGCGAAGAGGCGCCGGAGATGCTGACGGGGGCTGAGACCGTGGATATGGAGGATCTGGTCTGGTTGTATCGCCGGTCGAAGCAGCGGTTCGATGAGGACGAGGCGTTCAAGGAGCGGGCGCGCCGAGAGGTCGTTCGACTGCAGGCGGGTGCGGAGGACAGCCTTCAAGCCTGGCGCCTCCTCTGCGAGCAGTCCCGCCATGCCTTTCAGCAGATTTACGATCTCCTGGAGGTGCCGCTTGTGGAGCGGGGCGAGTCGTTCTATAACCCGCTGCTGCCCGATGTGGTGACCTCTCTGGAGGCGCGGGGATTGCTGCAGGAGAGCGCCGGATCGCAGTGCGTCTTTGTGGAGGGATTCACCAGCAAGACGGGCGACGCCCTGCCGCTGATTATTCGGAAGCGTGATGGCGGCTACAACTACGCAACCACCGATCTCGCCGCCCTGCGATACCGGGTAGAACAGGACCGTGCCGACTGGCTGATCTATGTCACGGATCTGGGACAAGCCGATCACTTTACGCAGATATTCGCCGTAGCGCGACTCGCAGGCTGGCTGTCCCCTGGTATCTCTGTAGTCCACATGCCCTTCGGGTTGGTGTTGGGAGAGGATGGGAAACGGCTGCGTACGCGTTCCGGCGACACCGTCCGGCTGATGGATCTGCTGGAGGAGGCGGTCCTACGGGCACGCGAGGCCCTGGAGACGCGGCTTGCCGCAGACGGGCGTGAAGAGACGGAGGCGTTCAAGGCGCAGGTCGCGAGGACGGTCGGGATCGCCGCCGTGAAGTACGCCGACCTCAGCCAGCACCGGCTGAGCAACTACATCTTTCGCTTCGATCAGATGCTGGCGCTACAGGGCAACACCGCGCCTTACATGCTGTACGCATACGCCCGAATCCAGGGGATCTATCGCAAAGGGAGTGCGCAGGCGAAGGCCGGTCTGCCTGTCTCCGTCGGCATCTCCCTTCGGCACGACGCGGAGACGGTCCTTGCCAAGCATCTACTCCATCTGGATACGACGCTTCAGGACGTACTCGCGGAGTATCTCCCGCATCGGCTCTGCCAGTACCTGTTCGAACTCAGCCAGAAGTTCAATCAGTTTTATGAGCAGTGTCCGGTGCTTGTCGCGGAGCCGGAACTACGGGGTTCCCGTCTGGCGCTCTGCGACCTGACCGCCCGAACCATCCGGCTGGGTCTCTCCCTGCTCGGCATCCACGTGCTGGACCGTTTGTGAGGCATGGCCCTATCTAACATCGTTTGAAGCCTTGAGCATAAAGTCGTCGTCAGCATCGTGGGCGGTGGGGTCGGCGGATGATGGGCGGCCCTGAGGGCTGAAGAGCGGACTGCGGGTGATGCCGGGATAGGGGGTCCGTTTGCCCTTGATGCTGTGCCAGAGCAGGCGGTTCAGTGCGTCTTCGTCCTGGAGGGTGAGGTGGTCCGGCTCGGAGAGATCCAGTGTCAGGGAGGTGGAGGCTCCGACGGAGGCGCGGGTGTTTTTGGCGTTCAGGTCGATCTGCGCCGGGCGGGCCGTATAGGACGTGACATCGGGACGGGAGGTGAACGCGGCATAGAGCGGCGTGGCGGCGGCATCGTACTGGCTCATGGGCGGCAGGCCCAAAATCAGCTCCATGGTGCGCAGCAGGGAGCAGGTGGTGTAGAAGGTGCTGTCCACGGCATGGCGGCGCGTATAGGGCGAGGCGACCAGCGCCACCGTGCGGTGTGCGTCCACATGGTCGGGGCCGTTCTGGGCGTCGTCCTCGATGATAAAGATCGCCATCTCCTTCCAGAACTTGCTCTTGCTACACCCCTCCACGAGTTTGCCTATTCCCAGGTCATTGCTGGCGACGGCCGCTTTCGGCGTGAACGTGCCGGGGCGCGTGCCGGTTGTGTGGTCCTCTGAGAGGGCCATCACCATAAACCGGGGCATCTCACCGGATTGCTCCCAGCCGTTCAGGTCCTTCAGGAAGATGTCCACCGCGAGATAGTCCCGCACGCGCTCTGCCCGCGCCTTGCTCCAGGCGTCGCTGCGCCGCTTGTCCACATGGTAGTAGTAGGTGCGGTAGGGCAGCCCCGCCCGTTCGCAGAGATCCCAGATACGCCCGCCGGGTGTGTCCGCGAGGGGGTCGCCGAAATCGCCGTAGCGGATAGGCGTGCCGCCCTTGCCCCCGTATTCGGAGGGCCAGGTCCGCTGCATGGAGTCCGGGACATATGCCGCGTTGCTCCAGTGGTGGCCGTCCACGCTCACCTCGCCGTTGCAGTAGAGGTTATCGAGGGTGACGAACTCCCGCGCCAGGGCGTGGTGGTTCGGCGTTACGTCCTCGCCGAACAGGCAGAGTTCCGGATCGCCGTTGCCGAGGCGCTTGCCGCTCGTGTCCTTCAGATCGCCCAGCACCTGATCGTAGGTGCGGTTCTCCTTGATGATGTAGAGCACATGCTTGATGGGCGAGGGCGCGCCGGGGCGTGAGGGGATGGGATTGCTGCCCGGTCTTGGAGCGTGCGCCGGAGTGTCCAGCAGCGCGTCCGAATAGGGGCTGTTGGCATAGACCTGCTGCGTGTAGGCCGCCAACTGGCTGGAATCGGGCACATCCACGGTGGAGAGCACGCCCTTGAGCAGCGCCACGATATAGGGCGTCCCGGCGGGCGCGACCGGATCGATGGGGCGCTGCTTGTCGTTCGGCCCGGTTCCCCAGCCCTTGCCGCAGCCGATGAACAGGCGCTTGCCGTCCGTGCTGGCGGCTACCAGGGTCGGATACCAGGTGGTCGGGATAAAGCCCTCCACCCGGCTGCCGCCCGGCACGCTCACATCCACCACCGCGACGTCGTTGTTGTCGGCATTGGCGACATAGAGCGTCTTCTGATCGGGCGAGAGGGCCAGCGCCGAGGGCGTCGCCCCAGCGGGAGCGCGCGGCGTCAGGCGCATATTGATCTTCTCGCGCATCATGCCGGTCGCCGTATCGAACGCATAGACCGAATCGTCGTTGCCGCAGGCCACAAACAGGCGCGCCCCCTCTTTGGTGAGCAGCAGCGTGTTGGGGTGGCTGCCCGCGGTCAGCGTGGAGCGCGTCTCCAGGGTCTTCGCATCCAGCGCCAGGACCGCCCCATGCCCCCAGAGCGCGACATAGAGCGTCGCGCCGTCCGTCGAGGCGGCGACCGCGCCGGGACGGTCGTAGTGCGCCAGTCTGCGCTCCTGCTGCACCGCGCCCGTCGCCGTATCGAGCCGGAAGAGGGAATCCCCGGCCAGGTTGGCGACATAGAGCGTCGCGCCATCCGGCGAGAGCGCCAGGCCGCCGAGGTAGGCTCTCTCTTCGGTGGCATCCTGGCGCGCGGGGTCCCGGCCCGCATCCGCGCCGGGGTCCGGCCTGGGATCAAGCGCGGTCTTGAGGTCTGGGATCAGGAGCGGGGCGCCCTTTGTCAGGGTTCCGCCCTCCCCTACGGCAAAGACATAGATCCGTCCGGCATTGCCACCCGACACAAACAGCTTTGCACCATCGGGCGAGAAGGTAACCCCTCCGCTGCTCTGCGCCCGCTCGACCGGCACGGAGGCGACGACCTTGCCGGTGGACGTATCCGCAAGATGCACCTGATGCGCCGCCGCGCCGCCATTGACAAACGCCAGCCACTTCCCGTCCGGGCTAAGGACCCCGCCCAGCAGCAGGTCCCCCAGATCCTCATGGTGGGTTCCGGCAGGCGTGATCTTCCAGCCATTGGCCAATCGGGCCGCGCCTCCCGCGCCCAGCGGGCCGGGCTTCTCGTCCGCCGTCCGCGCGGTCTTGGAGGCAATGAGCGCGACCGGCGCAACGATCAGGGCGAGCAGGATCAGGGCCATGACGGCCTTACGGCGATGGATAGGCAGCATAACGGTTCCTCCCAAAATGAACCCCCGAAATCAGGACGAGAGGAATAATACCCAACAAAAATTAAGATACCGTTAAGATGAGGGAGAATTTAACCGGACCTCAATTTGTTCTTATGAGAGGAACGAACCCGATGCAGGATCCACCTGTGCGAAAAGGCCGTGGGCTGGCGCGTCGCGCGCTGCTGCAGTCCGTTGTGGTACTCTCCACCGGTCTGTTGGCCGCGGCGGATGCCCATGCCGCCGATCTCCAGTGGCACGATCCGGAGGAGTGGGGCGTGGAGGGCAAGGGCTGGACCGATACCGAGCGCTACTACGACCGGCTCCCGGCGCGGGCCAAGGGCAAAGTGCCGGACGATGTGTGGGGATTGGGACGCCATTCGGCGGGCCTCTGCGTCCGCTTCCGCACGGATTCCCCATCGGTCCACCTCCGGATGGAGCTGTATAGCGCCAGTCTCGGCATGCCGCACATGCCGCCCACCGGCGTCAGCGGGTTCGACCTCTATGCGCGCGACCCGCACGGTAAGTGGCAGTGGGCGCATCAGGTCATGCCCACGGCGCAGCATGTGGAGGGCGAGGTGATCGGCGGATTGACGCCGGGGCTGAAGGAGTTTGTGGGCTACCTGCCGCTCTACAACGGGGTGAATGCCCTGCAGGTCGGCGTGGAGGCGGGCGCGAAGTTCGAGCCGATCCCGCCGGACAAGCGCAAACCGCTCGTCTTCTACGGGACTTCCATCTGCCAGGGCGCGTGCGCGTCGCGGCCAGGCATCGCCTACACGGCGATCCTGGGCCGGATGCTGGAGCAGCCGGTCATCAACCTGGGCTTTTCAGGCAGCGGTCGGATGGACCCCGGCGTGGTGGACCTTTTGGCGGAGCTGGACCCATCGGTCTATATCATAGATTGCCTGCCGAACATGGACGCCGCCATGGTAAAGGAGCGCACGGAGCCGCTGGTAAAGACTCTGCGCACCGCCCGCCCTGCAACTCCCATTCTGTTGGTCGAGGACCGCACCTTCACCCAGGCGCCCCTCGTCCCTGGCCTTCAGAAGGCCCACGCGGAGCGGCGGGCGGAACTTTCCGCCGCCTACCATCGGCTGCAAGCCGCCGGAGTGAAAGACCTCTCCTACCTGAAGGGCGACCGCCTGTTGGGCCTGGATTCCGAAGGCGCGACGGATGGCTCCCACCCGAACGATCTGGGTATGATGCGCTACGCGGAGGCGCTACGCCCTGTGCTGACGAAACTGCTGCGCTAATTCCCTTCTCCCCTCCTCTTCATATGGAGGGGTTCGGGAGAGAGGTAAAGGAAGCCGATATGTCTCTCACGCATCTCCTTTTCGCCGTCGTACTGCTCCTCTGCCTCGCGGTCGCTGCCGGGGCGCAGAAGCCGACGGAAGCGCGGCCCGAAGTGGCGGTCTACTACTTTCCCAACTACCATCCGGGCGATACACGCAATACCCTCCTCAAGGGCGCGGGGTGGTCGGAGTGGGATCTGGTGAAGGCGGCGAAACCGCGCTTTCCGGGGCATGAGCAGCCCAAGGTCCCGCTCTGGGGATACAGCGACGAATCGGACCCGAAGGTGATGGCGCAGAAGATCGATGCCGCCGCCGACAACGGCGTGGATGCCCTTCTCTTCGACTGGTACTACTACGACGATGGGCCGTTCCTGAACGCCTGCCTGGACAAAGGTTACCTGCACGCGCCCAACCGCAAGCGGGTCAAGTTCGCGCTGATGTGGGCCAACCACGACTGGATCGACATCCATCCTTATCATAAGGGGACGCCGTACAAGCTGCTGTATCCCGGCAAGGTGACGCCGGAGAGCTTCGAGAAGATCACCGACCATGTGATCAAGGACTATTTTCATCAGCCCTCGTACTGGCGGGTAGAGGGAAAGCCCTACTTCTCATTCTACGAGTTGTCGAAGCTGGTGGAGAACTTCGGCTCCGTGGCCGCGACACGGGCGGCGCTCGACCGCTTCCGCGCGAAGGCAAAGGCGAGCGGGCTGCCGGGCATCTACCTCAACGCGGTCGCCTGGGGACAGCCGATCCTGCCGGGCGAGGCCACCCCGACCGACCTGGCGAAGCTGATCCGCGACCTGGGCTTCGACTCCGTCACCTCCTACGTCTGGATCCACCATGTTCCCCTGAACGCACAGCAGACCGACTACAATACCGTGCGAGACGCTTACAACGCCTACTGGGACCACGCCGCCACCCTGTATGGCCTGCCCTACTTCCCCAACGTCTCCATGGGCTGGGATTCCAGCCCCCGCGCCAACCAGGACGACCCGTTCGGCAACACCGGCTACCCGTTCACGAATACCATCGCCGGAAACACGCCGGAGCGGTTTCGGGAGGCGCTGGAGATCGCAAAGCGCCGGCTGTTGGCACAGAAGGAGGGTCCGCGCGTGCTGACCATCAACTCCTGGAACGAGTGGACGGAGGGGAGCTACATCGAGCCGGACACGGTGCATGGGACCAGGTACCTGGAAGCCATCCGGGAGGTGTTCGGGCGCAAATAGGCGCACTGTTAGAAGGAGTGGGTAGATGAAGCGTGGAATTATTTTTTTCGTGATGGCCGTGCTGTTGCTGGGATTAGGCCGGATGACCTGGGGGCAGTCCACCGGGCACGCGGCGACGGCGTGGGAGCCGATTGGCCTGTCCGGCGGGGGCGCGATGTTTACGCCCGCAATCAGCCCGGCGGACCCCCGGCGCATGATGGTCAACTGCGACATGAGCGCCGCCTATCTCTCCACGGATGGCGGATTGCACTGGCGGATGATCCACCAATCGCAACTGCGCTCCAGCACCCGCTGCCGCCCGGCCTTCCACCCGACCGACCCCAATACCCTCTATGCCGCCGACGGAGGGACCGGCCTGAAGATCAGCCATGATGGCGGCGACCACTGGCAGCCGCTCGGCAACCTCCCCGCCGACCTGCGCGGCGAAATCGCCATCGATCCCGAAAACCCGCGCTTCCTGCTCGCCGGCACAGGCAACGGACCCTTCCGCTCGCAAGACGGCGGGAAGACCTGGACCCACTGCGATGGCCCGCAGGGCGAGCCGCTCGCCTTCCACTTCGATCAAACCAGTCCCGCGTCGCAGCGCATCTGCTTCGCCGCGACGGATAAGGGCCTCTGGCGCTCGAACGACGCCGGGACCACCTGGGAAAAGAAGATGCAGGGCCTGCCGGAGGGCGGGCTGCGCGCCTTCGCCGGAGG
>DATGIG010000327.1:0-20154 GCA_035295825.1 Chthonomonadaceae bacterium
TACTACACGGTCTGGGGCGGCGAGTTCGAGAGCATGCAGCGGGTGGGCGCGCGGCTTATGGTCATCCTGCCCATCACCCTCCTGCTCATCTACCTGGTGCTGTTCACCCTGTTCAACTCCGCATCCCGCGCCGCTATCGTCATGCTCAACGTCCCTCTGGCGCTGATCGGCGGCATCTTTGCGCTCTACCTCACCCACTTCCACCTGAGCGTCGCCGCCGCCGTCGGTTTCATCGCGCTGTTCGGCGTCGCCGTGCAGAACGGGGTCATCATGGTCTCTTTCTTCGACCAACTTCGTGCTCGGGGCACGGAGCTGCGCGAGGCGGTCATCGAGGGGGCGGTAACGCGTCTGCGCCCCGTGCTGATGACCGCCATTCTGGCGAGTATCGGCCTGGCGCCCGCAGCCATCTCGACGGGCATCGGCTCGGACACCCAGAAACCCCTCGCCATCGTTATCATCGGCGGCCTGATCAGCGCGACCGCCCTGACGCTGTTCGTTCTGCCGGTACTCTATGTGCTGGCAGCGAAGCCCCTCCCGCAACCGACTTCCGAGCCGGTCGAGCCGGTTCATGCTGCTTGATGTCTGAATCACGGATTAATCGGATTGCACGGATGGGTGGTCTACTGTAAATGGGTTTTCCGTGCAATCCTTTCATCCGTGTCAGCCGTGATTCAGAAGGAGAGTTGCACCGCCAGGGGGAACCTATCGAGGGATAGAATACGCTAAATAACGAAATACACGATAGCGAACGATCTTGTTGGAAGCGTTCCGGATTTTCCGGCCCTGAAGGAGCGAGAATGCGTCTTCCCATACGAGGGACACTCCCTGCTGTTATCGTCGCCGCCTGCCTGACCATCCTGCTGTTATTGGCAGCGGCGCAGGAGCCGGAGAAAAAGCCGGACCCGCATGCCTCCGGGAGGATCGCTGCGCCGCCCGGCGCCGATGAAGTCACGTACTGCAACAGTTGCCATAAAACAGGATGTACGGTGCCGCATCCGGAGCGGGTAAAACAGACCTGGGCGGCTCAAGGACGCGTCGTACTGGATGCACAGGGGAACATCACCTGCGGGTCCTGCCATACCCACAGCTTTCGGCATCGTTCGGACGCCTTTCTGGCGCGCGACCAGAAAGGGCTGTGCAATAATTGCCACTATGGCGCCCATGCGATCTCGGACGTCCACACTACCAACCAGAAGTGCGAAACGTGCCACACCCGGTCCCAGGCGGCCCTGGCGCACGCCACCCCGGTAGAGACGCATGCCATCAAGGTCGGGGTGGATACCGAGTGCCTGCGCTGCCACTACGACGGCCCGGTAACGCATCCCATCGGCATCCCCAATACCAAAAAGAAAGCACCGGATCTTCCGCTCTCCGCGGAGGGCAATATCACCTGTGTCACCTGCCACATCGGACACAAGCAGCAGGACCGCTTCGGCGTGCTGCTCCGAAAGGACAACCGCAGGGGCGGCCTGTGTCTCAGTTGCCACGACGACCTGTAGGAAACCCCAACTATGACCAATTCTCAATCGCCCGGTTCCCCCCCATCGCACAATCGCAGACGCGCCCGGAGCCACTTCATCCATCAGGGCCTGCGCCTGCGCCTGGTACTGGACGACACCCTCTTCGCCCTGATCGCGGCGCTGGTGGCCATCGGCCTCCTCTACTTTTTGAGCAATCGGGAGATCGGAGACAACCTCTATTCCGCCCACTTCTCCATCAAGGAGACAAAGGAGTTGCTCACGAACGGCGTGAAGATCGCCGGCATCGTGACCTTTGTCGCGGTGCTCCTCTTCGGTATCTGGTCGGTGGTGGATGCGCACCGGATCGCCGGGCCGATGCACCGCCTGCAGCGCCTGCTGAACGAGATGGCCGACGGCAACCTCAACCATGAGATCCGCTTTCGCCGCCGGGACGAGTTCCAGGAGATGGCGCAGGCGGCGGACCGCCTGGTGGATACCTATGTGGAGCGTCTGGCGCGCGTTCGGCAGGAAGCCGACGCCATCCGGCAGGCCCTGCAGCAGGATGCCCTGCCGGAGGCGCAGGTTGCGGAGCTGCGTCGCCATGGCGATGAACTGCTGCGCCAACTCGACTACTTCCAACTGCCGAACGACGGCTCCGGCCCTGCCGTGGATAACTCCCCCTTAACCTGAAAGGAGCGACCTTTGCGGATACACAGGATGGTCTCCTGCCTTCTCTGCCTGCTTGCGGCAACTCCCGCCCTGGGAGCGCCGACGGGCCTGAATACGATCCCGACCACGGACCTCGTGCCGATGCGCAGTTGGGTGGGACAGATGCAGAACGGCAACACGGGGCTGCTCCATGGCCCGCTCTTCTACAATACCCCCGACCTGATCTATCAGAGCCAGTTCGCCCTGGCCAACCGGGTCGAGGCAGGCTGCGATCTGCTGCCCGGCCCGGATCTCGATCAGCGGACGGTCGCCCTCAATGGCAAGCTCTCTTTCCTGGATGAGGATGTGGTGCGGCCCAATGCCGCTTTCGGCATCCTCAATATCGCCAACCACCTGGCCCCGACCTACTACCTCACCTTCTCCAAGACCCTCAACTACGTCGAACAGCAGCGCGTCCGCTTTCAGGCGCACCACCGCCGCAACCGCAAGCTGCTGGGCCGCCGCATCCATGCCGGCCTGATGCTGACCGGCGGCGGCGTTCTGGAGCCCTTCGTCGGTACGGACATCCAGTTGAACGACAGTTCGGTCTTTCAGGCGGACTGGATCCAGGGCGCCGGCAACGCGGCCAGCTTCGGCTTCGTCTATATCTTGCCGGATCAGAAGACGGTGGTAAACCCGGCGATCCTCTTTTCCAACGATACCAAACGCTTCGATGGCTTCTTTTTGAACATCAGCCGCCAATTTACTCTGTTTTAGCTATAATATAGACATGCCTGTCTTCATGCGTTGGCGACATGGAGACTTTTAAGGAGGCCAACCACCTGTGAGCGATACCACTCCCACCAGGCCGGTGAAGCTAGGCCCGGCAGCTCTCTTCAAACATGACCACCCGCCCATCCGCGATGTCAACAAGGTCTCCGACGAGACGCGCAGCCTGGGGCAGCGCATTGCCGACAAGGTCGCCTCGGTTGTCGGCGGCTGGCCCTTCATCATCACGCAGTCCATACTGCTTGCCATCTGGATCGGGGCGAATATCTATCTGGTTGCGCACTGGAAGGATGCCGCGTTCGATCCCTATCCCTTCATTCTGCTCAATCTGGCGCTCAGTTTCCAGGCCGCCTATACGGGGCCTATCGTCATGATGAGCCAGAACCGTCAGTCGGAGAAGGACCGTATCACGGCGCAGTCCGACTACGAGTGCAACCTGAAGGCGGAGGAGGAGATCCGCGTCATGATGGAGCATCTTGCGCACCAGGATCTCATCCTGGCGGAGATCGTGCAGCGGCTGGAGGAGCTGAAGGCGAAATCGTAGCGGCGCAGGGCTTCCCGCATTGGAATGGGACAGGAACTCTCGGAGGGAGCGAAACCATGCGATTGACACGACAGCAGCGGCTGCAGCGCGAGCAGGCGGCCCGAGAAGTACGCGATGTTGCGGAGCAGCAGGGAATGGAGGCGATGACTTCCCTGCAACTGGTAGAACTGTTGGCGGCCCCGCACCGGCGGACGGCGGAGGCCGCGTTCGACACCCTGAACCGGCGCGGCAGCCAGGCGCTGGCTGCGCTGGTTGTAGGATTGGCGCACGCCAACGGCAAAATCCGGGCGATCAGCGCCCTACTGCTGGATCATCATGGGGATGATCGCTGCGCCGAGCCGCTCCGCCACGCATTGCGCCACGACCCCCTGGAGGCAGTGCGCCGCTGCGCCATGCACGCCCTCGCCTGCCAGAACTGCAAAGTCTGCCCGTTACAGGCGGATATTGTCGGCGCGTTGCTGGAAGCGGCCCTCCACGACCGGAGCCTCCATGTGCGCCGCTGCGCCGTGCAGTACCTGGTCGGGCAGCGTCCCGACCCTCGTGCCGTCACGGCGGCCCAGACGCTGCTCGCCACCGAGAGCGATCCTGCCCTGCTCCTCCGCACCCACCGTATGCTCGCGTGGCATACGCATCATTCGGCGGTACAGTAGGTCTCCCACATCTGCCGGTATGCCGCCTCGATGTCGCGGGCGAACCTGGCTCCATCTCCCAACGGCGACTGCAGCATCCGGTCGCGCAGCTCCGCGCGCAGGCGGGAGAGCGCAGGCAGGTCGGAGCAGACGCGTGCCGCCAGTTGGGCGTACTGCGAGTCGGTCTCCGCCGCCAGCTCCTGCAGGCCGAGGTTGCTCAGTTGGCTCCAGCCCGCCCGGCCCACCGGGGCGTCGCCTACCCGCGTGAGGACCGGAACCCCCATCCACAAGGAGTCCAGGGTGGTCGTGTGCCCGTTGTAGGGTACGGTTTCCAGCCCGACGTCAATGCGGTGGTAGAGTTCCAGGTATTGGGACCGGGGCTGCCTATCCACGAATTCGATGCGTGAGGCATCCACCCCCTGTTGTTGCAGCGTATCGAGCACCCAGCGGCGCGCCCGCCCTTCGGGCGCCAGCAGCAATAGGCGGGACTGTGGGACGGCGTTCAGCGCGCCGGCCCACAATCGGAGGGTGCCTGCGTTGATCTTGCAGAAGTTGCTCAGACAGCCGAACGTCACATATCCATTGCGCTCCGCCGGAAGGGCGTTGGTCGGAATGGCGGAGGTGAGCGGGTCGTAACACCAGAAGGTGTGGGGCAGCCGTACCGACTGCTCCGCATACCACACATCGTTGTCCGCCGTCAGGGGATCGAGATAGGGGTCTGTCAGCCGGTAGTCCATCGTCTCCAGCCCGGTCGTGCCCGGATAGCCCAGCCACGTCACCTGGACCGGGGCGGGCTTGCGGGCGAACACCTGCATCCGGTTGCCCGCCATATGGAGGGCGAGGTCCACCAGAATATCGATCCGATCCTCCCGGATCCGTTCTGCTGCAGCCGCGTCTGCCATCCCCGCGATGTTACGCCAGGTATCGCAGCGCGCCTGCAGCCGGACCGTAACGGCATCGGGCGTTGCGACATCGCTGTAGACGAACACCTCGACCTGATCGTGATCGTGATGCTCCAGGAGGGGGACCAGAAAGAGCGCCTGACAGTGCTCGCGGAAGAAGGGGCCGACGTAACCGACACGCAGTTTCCGCCCCGGAGAGCGGTCATTGCCCCAGGTCGGGTTCTCGGGACATAACCCTTCCGCCTGCTGCGCGTACCAATCCGCATGGCGTCGGTAGATCTCCGAGAGCGCATAGTTGGGGTGGAAATACAGGGTATAGAGCCAGTTGCTGCGGGCGTCCTGGTTCGCCGGAGAGACGACGACGGCCTGCGCGTAGCACCGGAGGGCGGCGTCCAGATCGCCCAGGTCTTTGTAGACGTTGCCGAGGTTGTTGTGCGCCTCGCTGAGATCGGGCCGCAGCGTGAGCGCCTTTTCGAGCGCCTCGATGGCCGCCTCCGGATCCCCCTGAACGATCCGCGCGCTCCCGAGATTGTTCCAGACTTCCGCGTCTCCCGGCTCCAGCCGGAGCGCCTCGCGATAGCACTCCACGCTCTCCGATAGAAGCCCCTGGATGCGGAGCGCATTGCCCAGGTTGTTCCACGCCTGCACATATTCCGGGTGGAAACGCAGCGCCTCGCGATAGTGCACGAGGGCCTCCAGCATCTGCCCCCGCGCGCAGAGGGCGACGCCCAGGTCGTTGTGTACTTCGGCGTTTGCGGGCTCCAGTTCGAGGGCGCGGCGATAGGAGGGGATCGCCTCATCGTAGCGAGCCCCTTGTGCCAGCGCCTTGCCCGCATTGAAGTGCGCTTCAAAAAAGTCTGGCCTCAGCGCCAGCGCCTTGCGGAAACAGGAGAGCGCTTGCTCCGTCTCGTTCCCGCGCAGCAAGCCTGCGCCCTGGTTGTTCTGCGCCACCGAGAGATGCTCGATTAAGGTGGGATTGCTTGGATGGAGGCGCAGGGCGCGCTCCAGAACCTCGATGGCCTCTTCGAGCGCCCCTGTATTCAACAGCGCCCATCCCAGGTTCGCCGCGCTCTCCGCCTGGTCCGGGTCCACCGTCAACGCCTGCCGGTACGCCAGGACCGCGCCGGAGAGGTCGCCCCCAGCCCACAGCGCGCTGCCCAGGTTGTTCAGCGTCTCCGCCCGCGTGGGGTCCAGCGCGAGCGCGCACTGATACGCGGTAATCGCCTCTTGGAACTCACCCATCGACGCCAGAACCAACCCGCGATGTCCGTGGTACACCGGCGACCTGTCATCGAGGACGATAGCCTGGTCGATCCACTCCAGCGCGGCCTGCCCCTGCCCCTGCTGAAATTGAAGCACTCCCAGCATATCCAGCGCATTGGCATGGGCGCTATCCGTTGCCAGCACCCTCTGATACAGCCTCTCCGCCTCGCCCAGTTTCCCTGCTACATGGTACGCGACAGCTTCCGTCCACAGCGTTTCCGGCTCCTTGACTTCCACGGTGTATGATCCTTTGCAGCGCTGCGCCTATCCGAATGCGTCCTCCGCAGGCACAGGGCGATGGTTTCTCCTTCCTAACTTTGGTCTTTTAGCCCTATTTTCTGCAGAGTATATTTTGCCGGCTGGGCAAACACCGCAGGCCGAAGTGGCATAAAAGGAGCACACAACGCTCAATCCCCTGGTCGTAATAACTCATCCGGATCGGTTTGGCCTGATCCGCTCTTCCATCGCCAGCCGCCCAATGTAGCGCTGTTGGACCCTTCTTATATGGCGGTCCGGTGTGCAATCGTTTCCAGAACCCAGTGTTCTCGAAAACTCCCTGCTCAGACTACGGATCGCCTGGCCAACGCAGTTGGTGTTCCTTACAGCCATATCGAGGGAGAAGCAGAGGAAGAGCAGAGTGGACGGCTAAGCTGATGGGGCTAATTTGTTTTCCCAGTTTGTGGAGGGTGGCATCGGTGACACCGCTATACACGACATACTGCCGTACATCGTGGGTCATTGCCCAGCCGAAGAGATAATAGTAGAGCTTGTGGCTGGGCCGATCATAGCGCAGAGCACTCGACAGCGCGGTACTCCCCACGACAAAATCCCATGTTATTTTGAAGGTGTGCGTGTTGGGGTGGTTGTTCAAAGCAGCGCCAAGATCTTGGATGGGTTGGTCGGGAAGCCCTGCTACGTTTGATAATGCAATCTGATACACCGATACGACGGCTTGTTTTTTCGGAGAACCTGGGCAAGAAGTGGTTTCTGCCTCTGTGACACAAAACTGCCCAAGGAGAGCCACAACGAGACCGCTTATCCAGTATTGCTTCAGCATCAACAACCCTCCTGATTGAGTTTGCCTTCCATGATGCCGAACGCCTCTCGCGCCCATGTCACTGTCTCCCGCATAACCGCGATCTGCTCCCGTTGCCGTGCGTTCTCACGCTCCAGCGAGGCAATCCTGACCAACAGGCAGGAGAAGACGAAGCCGACTGCCAGGCTGCTTATCAGAAGAATGATCCTCTTCATGGTGTCCTCCGCAATGTTCGCCTACGAATTGGCACAATAGTATCAGACGAGGAAACTCCTGTCTACCCCGTTAAAATTCACAGCCTCTCTGTCCACTTAAACACCCCGCTACAGCCCGTGTACGCCACGGAGAAGCGAGAAAGGCCGTGGGGGTGGAAGGGAAAGCGTGTAGGAGAAAAGGAGGAGTTGGGGAGCAGGCGGCGAATGATGGGGTGGGATTGCTTGCATTGCAGAAAGGAAGACTAGCATATTATGCAAGCAGAGGCAAATTTTTGCAAATAATAGCGGAATTCGCAAGATAGCCCATAATGCGCTCGCATACGCACACACACGTGCGGGCGCGAATATTTCGGGGAGGGTATTGAATCCATACCTGATGCGCGTACCGTCAGCGGTACGATGGAGAAAGAGAGAGGGAGCGGTTCCCTCTTATGCCTGCTTGTACGCATTCTCTACCGATTTTCATAGTGAATCGGCTTAATAGTTGTCTCTGCCCATGAAACGGACAAGAAGCATCCATCCAATACCCAGCACGAGAGCGAAGAGAACCCACAGGAGAACCCATAAGAAAACCTTGATCGGCCTGGACAGACGCAGTTTTCGCATCGGCTTCTCTCCACTCCCGTATAGGCATGCTACTATTCACAATTGGTCGCCCCGAACAAATTCAAACCAATAAAGGTATGCTGCTATTGCAGCCCCTAGCAGCATTAGGATCGTCCAGAGAAGAACCTTGATCGGCTTGGACAAACGCAGTCTTCGCATCGGCTTCCCCTTCTCCGTCAAGTAATCGGAGAACTCCCTGACCGCTCATTGCTTCGCATCATCGCCACTCATCATTGTCATCATGCGTTCGTTGAATTGGATCGCCTGAACGGCGGCGACAACGAATAGAGTAATAATGCCAAGAACGCAAAGCCATACGACGATCCTTACGGGTTTCGATACACGCATAGAGAACCGCTTCATGCTATCAGTCCTGTCCGTTCGTTTGCGAGGCTCTTAACAGTTGCTCCGTTGGCGTCTCCTGGCCTTGCTGGACGGCCCGGAGCAGTTCGTTCTGCTGTTCTGTCGGCGGAAGATCGGAACCGCGTACCAACGTCTCCATAAGAGGCAAAAGGTGCGCGTTGTGGTCGGTGATGGGTTCCACCGATGGGATGGCCTTTGCCTCTGCGATTATCCTCATAGATAATCAGAATAAGCCAACAGGAATGCAAAGGAACACAAGGAAGCTAAATATTTGAACGATTGGGGGTACAGGAGTTCCGTCCCCAGGAACCAACCAGATACACACCATCACGAGGAACAGGATTGCTCCGATTCCGCCCACGCCCGCCGCAAGGGTATACCGCCCTATTTTCTGTCCCATCACGCGAACATACTGCCCCTTGCTCACCAGTTGCTTCGGCGGCTTCGTCTTGTTCATGGTCTATTCCTCCACGGCTTTACCCTTCACCCCTGTACAACAGACGCCTCCTCCGCATGGAAGTTTCGGCCCGCCCGCGCATTCATCCCACCCCCGGATATAGGGCGCTATACCCCTATGAAGTCGGCCCGCGCATGCGTCAACATGGGCGATTTTGTACGAAGCCTCGTACCCCTCCAACGGAGGGAATGTTACCCGGCATCGGGGGGCTGCGTCAATCGGTTCAATTCCGATAGATCGTAGTCGGCATCGTCGGGGTCATCGGTAGCGGTCTCTACCGGCTCCGGTTCACCCAGCAGGCGCCGCTTCTGTTGTGCTGCCTGTCCGCACAATTCGAGAGCGGCTAATGCTGCCTCTTTGTTCCTGCCTGCCGTCGCCATACTTGCAATGCGGCTTGATTGCTGCCTGATAGCCTCCGCGAAAGCAAAAGCGTCTCTCTCTACCTGTGTCGTCATTTCTCCTCTGTCTCCTCCTCTTCGGTCTCCGGTACTCCTTCTTTCTTCGCCAGATCCCGCAAGGCAGTAACCAAAACGGATGTCTTGTTCATGTGCATCTTCTTTGCCAGATCATCCCATAGTTTCCCGATGAAGCAATGGGTTGTACTCGATGCTGCCGGAACCGTTCTCTTCAAGAGCGAACACAAAGCCTCTTGTGTGACCGTCATGCGGCTTCTGAAGGAGGGGAAAACGGCATGAACGACAAACCCCTCCTTCCTCTGAAGATCATTCCTGACGGGGATCTGTGGCTTGCTGTAGACGCTCTCTGCACTGTAAGAGCAGAGAGCAGCAGCAGGGAACTGCTGGAGGATAGTCTGCCCTTGATCGTGGACGCCATCCAGACCGCCGCCGCCATGCGGGTGCAGATGGCACGCACCGGCATGATCTATCGTTATGACGCCGATTGGATCGCTTGACGGTCTAATCGTTACTATCGCTATCTACAGGGAAGGGCCGAAATCCCTTCCCCTTCCATACTCCGAGGTTAGGAGTGATAAGAGGAAACTGAAACCATGAAGATCGTACTTTTCGAGGATCTGAACCAGGAAGCTGAAGCGACCTTCTCCTGCTGCCTGCACTGTGGGAAACCGCTTCAATGCTGGGAGAAGACAGACGGCGTATGCCAACGCTGCTACGAAGCGGCAGAGGAGGAACCCATTCCGTTCCAGGTGACGGAGACCGGACGCGCTCACGTGGCGTGTGCTAAGGCGCTCGACGCCCTCCGCGACGAAGCCGCCGACATTCAGGAGGGAGGAACGGGGAGAGGTTTCAGCGAGACGCACCGTCGCCTGGCGCTCACGCTGGAGGCATTCCGAGAAGTCAGCGGAAATGACTTCTTCCACAACGACTGATAGGCTGAGAGTACAGGAAAACAAGAAGGCCGACGGCTCAAGGTGAGCGCCGGCCTTCTAATGTGTCACGTAGAGGCAGGAAAGGACATTCAAAGAGGGAGGGGAGGGATCAGTGTTTCGCTTCGGCGTCGAGTTCCTTGCCGGTTTTGGCTCCGGCTTGGCGCAGCATGGGAGAAATTTTATTCTCTCCATTTTCTACCGACCAATCCAGAGGCGTCTCTCCCTCGCAGTCTCTGTGATTAATGTTGGCCCCGCGTTCCAGCAAGAGGCGCGTCGTCCGGTAATCGTTACGAATCACAGTCCAGATGAGAGGGGAAAGCCCTGTTTCGTCGAGTGTAGCGTTGGGGTCTGCTCCCGCATCTAAAAGCGCTTTGACGAAGTTAACGTCATACTCGGTGTTGGTTCCAAGATAGAACATCAGAGCGGTCCGACCCGCATCCGAGGGTTCGCGGCCCCCAATAGGATTCCATCCGACAGAGCGGTGGAGGATTTTGCCAATGAGTTGTTGACAGTGTTCTGCAATGGAAGGCGGTACCCGGATACTGGCTTCCCGGCTATTGGGATCGGCTCCAGCTTTGAGAGCAGCCAGAGCCTCCCCAGTATCCTCGACTTGGATGGCGGCGATCAAGTCCCGGTTTAGCCGTTCCTGCCGGTACTCACGAAGCATCAGCAGAGTGGGTATGCCGACAACGAGCAGCAGAGCCAGGAGGGTGAGGAGCGCGCGACGCTTCTTCATGGGCTATTCCTTCGCGCCATAGCGCTTGAGAAGGTCAACGGTGTCTTCATGGCCTCCTTGTCTGGCATCCCGCAGGGGTTGACCATGATTACAGTTAGGATCCGTTCCGCCTTTCAGTCGTTCCTCCACATCGTCATTCGAGCCTGACCCAGCGCTGGAAGATAAAACGGTACAGTCTGCCTCTTTATTCACTTCTTCCACCTGCTGGAAGATCTGCCAGGCGATCCAGCCCAAAATTCCAGCCAACGCCATGCCACCAGCTAAAATTTTTATTGGCTTGGAAACAGCACGAATGCGCGGCCTCATACTTGGCTTCCTCCTATTCTTTCATTCACCGCCGGTTCCCTGACTCCTCCTTTCTCCTACACGCCTTTTCCCTCCACATGGCCATTTATCACCTTCGCGACTTTCTCGCTCCTCCGTGGCGTACACGGGCTGTGGCAGGGTGTTTCAGTGCATGGAGTTGCTTGTGAATTCGTCCACTATTGTGCTATACTATACCACTTTTTCAAGGCTTGAGGCGGATGAATTCAAATGGAAGAAGTCGAACTTCAAACAGAACAACTCCCTGACCGTGTGCTACGGAGTATATCACAGCAGTTAAGGGAACGTCCTCGCATGTGGACGAACAACGAAATGCAGGCGATACTAAACCACCTTGTATTCCAGCGCGAGTATATGAGACAACACCAGCTTGAGGTTCCCGAAGTATGGGATGGCGATCCTACTGAAGATTGGCATTTGCCCTAGCGCGGCTCTTTCTCTTTCTTAAATGAGTACTTGTCAAGGCCAAATTGACGCACAATATCACCATGCGGACAAACGCACGATTCCGACTGAAGTATTGTGTGATTAGGATTGGACGGTCTCACTTCAAACCTGATATTTGTTCTCTTGCAGACTGAGCATTGAATAGAAATAGCGTCGCGTTCAAGAACACCTAGATCGGCGCAGATGTCGGACATCGAAGCACGTATCACCATATAATACATACCAGGTTTGATACTCATGTTGTCACTCTTCCTTTCTTAAAGCGCCTCCAGCAAGGCATAACTACCGCCTTGACCAGTCTTTACAGAAGCTTCTGACACCTTCCCCGTTCATGTTTCTCGGCTCTCCGCTTGTGCTACTCGATAGAAAGGCCATTCCAACAGATAGGTTCACGTCCATTTATGTCACAGTGGACAAAATACTAGTCTCCTCGCATCTTCCGGTTTTCTGCTAGACTGCTTGAGTGTAAAAATGAGGGGATCGTGACAGGTTAGGACACCACCTCTAACGCGAAAAGATAAAGGTATGAGTGTTGTACTCATACCCTCATCAAATGGGGAAAATAGCAGCTCTCAGATTCGAACTGAGGACACTACGGGTATGAACCGTATGCTCTAACCAACTGAGCTAAGCTGCCCGATTTGCTCAATATTCTACCATAGCCACCGCGCTTTGTCAAATGAGATGAGTAGGCAGTTCGATTTCCTCAAAGCCATGGTTTTGAATGGCCTCGCAGTTTATCTTGAGAGGGTCTGACAAAACCTTATCCTCGGCTCCTCTGCTCCGAACGGAGCGAGGAGAGACAACAAGGATCTGCCGGGTTTGATATGGGGCTGGATATAGCGTGGGGCGGGGGACATTAGGGGGTTGCGGGCGCGGGCGGCAGAAGCAGCGTAAAGACCGCGCCGTTTTCGGTGCGGTATTCGAGGGTTCCGCCGTAGCGGGTAAGGATATTGTGGCTGATGGAGAGGCCCAGCCCCGTGCCTTTCCCGGCCTCTTTCGTGGTAAAGAACGGGTCGAAGATACGGCTCACGAGCGCCTGGGGAACGCCCGGCCCGTTGTCGCAGACCTCCAGCGCGACCTGCCCCTCCGTTTGGCGCGACCGGAGGGTGATCCGGGCGTCGGGATGCCCTTCGAGCGCATCGCGAGCGTTGATGACCAGGTTCAGCACCACCTGTTCCAACTCATTCGAGTCGGCGCAGACCACCGCCGGTTCGGCGCACAGCGCCAAATCGACCGTAACGCCGTGCGCCTTCAACTGCTCCCCGATCAGGACGAGACAGTTTTGTGCGACCTGGTTGATATTCGCCTGTTCGACGGTCTGGCTGGGGGCTCTGGCGAACGTCCGCAGGTGATTGATGATCTTGGCCATGCGCCGGGTCTGGTCTTCGATCAGCCTCAGGTCGTCAAAGCAGCCCTCCGGCAGTCCCGGCTCTTGCAGCAGTTGCTGGGCCATCCCGCGAATCACGGCCAAAGGCTGGTTCAGCTCGTGCGCCACTCCGGTGGCCAGCGTGCCGAGCGAAGCCAGCCGGGACGCATGCAACAACTGCATCTGGGTCTGCTGCAACTCCTCCTGATGCCGCTTGCGTTCGGTGATGTCGGCGCCGATCCCCAGCAGATAGTAGGATTTTCCGTCCGCCGCGACGATAGGCTGCTTGATCATGTCGAACCAGCGGTGGTTTCCGCGCGCGTCCACGATCAGGCGGTCCGGATAGTAGCGTCGCTCCAGCCCGTCCATCACGGCGCGGTCGTCCTCCTGATGCTGGGCGGTGTTGGGAGCAAGGACGGAGAATGCGCCGGTCTTCCGGTTCAGTATCTCCTCCACAGTCGTGCCGAGAAGCTCGGCGTGGTACTGATTGCTCAGGGTATAGCGCCCCTGCCGGTCTTTTACGAAGATCAGGAGCGGCGCGGTATCGATGACGTTGCGCAGGAAGGAGCGCTGTTCCGCCAGTTTCCGCTCCGTCCGCTCGTGTTCCAGGATCTCCTCATGCAGCGCCTGTTCCGCCGTTGCCGGTTCGGTGTGGCACAGTCCGGCGGCATCTGCCTCTTTTTCGGTGATCTCCTGAACGATGGCATGAATCCGGGTGGGGTTTTCGAGCTTGGTGAACTGCCAGCGCAATCGGCCGCCGTGTGGCGTTTCGAGCCGATTGTCCAGAGTGAGCGATCCCGCGCCGTCCGCCAGGGCGCGCACGGCCTCTGCAGCGGCGTCTCGATCATCGGGGTGGAGCAGATGCAGGAAAGAGCGGCCATGGAGCGTGCTCGGCGGAACGCCGACGAGCCGTTCCCACGCCGCATTGAGAAGGAGCAGACGTCCCTCGCCATCCAGTACCGCGAAGAGTGCGCGAGACCGGGCAAAAAAGAGCGCCTGTTCCTGTATCTCATCCATCGTCGCGGGTGCGTCCATGGTAATAATTATAGGATTGTGAGGCGGCGATATTTAGTTGGACACTATCTAAGCTCGCTCGCTTCGGTGTATCTCAAAAGAGGAGATCGTTCGGTTGCACAGATCTCAAAACTGCTTCTGAAAAACACTTCCATTGTCAGGCGGCCTAACTTAAGGGGGAGTTAGAGCGGCTGTCCCCACTCCTCCTGGAGCTGATCGTAGCTCTGGCTTTTGGTGTGCCCATCGGCGAACACGACGTTGTAGCGACAGACAATCGGGAACGCGCTGCCGTGCCACTTGCCCGCGCCGTCGAAGATGACATTGACTGCGGAAGGAAATTGGAAGGTGGCGTCGCCTGCGTGGCGCAGGGCGATCTCGGTCCGGTAGTAGTAGCTGGTGCCGAACTTCTGGAAACTGGTCGGGTTGGCATTGCGAGGCGTTCCGGTCGGATCGATCTCCAGGCCGGTGAAGTCCTCGCGGTCGAAGCCTGTATCGCCGGGGCAGTGGAACAGCTCCTTGGACTTGACATAGGGCTGGAGCGCCTGATGGATCATGAGCATATTGGGAAAATCCGCCTGGAAGGCAGGGAATGCGTTCCATATCTGCGGAGTGAACTTGTCGGCGGGATCGAGCGCGTAGGGGTACACGCCATCGTAATCCTGGGCATACATCGAGATGCTCAGTCCGACCTGACGCAGATTGGAGACGCAGGCGATCTCCCGCGCCTTGGCCCGCGTTTTGGCGAAGACCGGAAACAGGATCGCTGCCAGCACCGAGATAATGGCGATCACCACCAGCAGCTCGATCAGCGTGAAGCCGCCCGAGCGCGGGCGTGCGAGGCGTGTTGCCTGGAGAGAAGCGATGGATTGCGACACAGGAAGTCCTCCTGCCTGCCGATGGTTCCACACCACCGGCAGAAGCGATAAAAAAAGAAAATTGCAAGGGAGCGGGCAGCAGGGCTGCCGGTTCTGCGCTCCGGATGAGAACCCTGCTTTCGATTGTACCGGGGTGTCGGCGCAGAGTCAAGGGTGAGTGTTTCTCTGTCCTTGCTCTTTTGGGGTACAATCAGGCTGGGTTCCCGTAGGGATTACACCTCCCAATACGTTGTCTTTTCCGAACAGGTTACAGCGCAGGCAGAAAGATTCTTATTATGGGTGCATCCTGGAAGCAGGCTCTCATCATCGGGGCGTCCTCCGGCATGGGCGAGGCGTTGGCGCGGCAACTGGCGCAGCAGGGCTGCCAGGTGGCTCTGGTCGCGCGCCGCAAGGAGGAATTGGAGCGCCTCGCCGGAGAGATCCGGGCGGCGGGCGGGACCGCGCACTGCTATCCGCACGATGTCCGCGAGGCCGAATGTATCCCCGCCCTCTTTCAGCAGATCTGCCGCGACCTGGGCGGCCTCGACCTGGTGATCTATGCCTCCGGGGTCATGCCTCCCGTCGAACCCGATGAGTACGCCTTCGACAAGGACCGCCTGATGGTCGAAGTGAACCTGCTGGGGGCGATTGCCTGGCTGAACGAGGCGGCGCAGCGGTTCGAGCGGGCCGGTACGGGCACAATCGTCGGGATCTCCTCGGTCGCCGGAGACCGGGGCCGGCGCGGAATGCCGGTCTATGGGGCAACGAAAGCCGCGCTGAATGCGTATCTGGAATCGGTGCGCAATCGCATCGGGCGGTTCGGAGT
This sequence comes from Chthonomonadaceae bacterium, assembly GCA_035295825.1. GTDB lineage: Bacteria > Armatimonadota > Chthonomonadetes > Chthonomonadales > Chthonomonadaceae > DATGIG01. Next base: position 15,831 of record DATGIG010000327.1, read on the forward strand.
GTCGGTGGTCACCATCAAGCCTGGCCCGGTAGATACGCCCATGACGCGGGGTTCCGGCAAGTCGCTGCCCCTGCTCATTCCGGCGGAGAAGGCCGCGACCCTGATCCTGAGCGCAGCCCGCAGTCGCAAGAACGTGGCTTATGTGCCCGGCGCGTGGCGCGTCATTATGTTTATCGTCCGAAACATCCCGTCGTTTATTTTCAAGAAGATGAATTTCTGAATTGGTACAACTCGCTCCAAAACCCGACCGCTTAGAATCAGGGTCCGCCCTCCCGGACCTGCCGCCGCCCATGCCCTACACGCGCCTGGAGCGCGTGGAATCGTGGGGCATGAACGCCGATGCGCTGGCCTGGGTGTTCCGCCCCAGCGTGCGGGAGGATGTGCGGGAGGTCTTCGCGATTGCCCGCGAACACTGCCTCAAAGTGGGGCTACGCGGCGCGGGCCGCAGCTACGGCGACGCCTCCCTCGCCCGCGAGAACATCACCCTCGACCTCACCCGCATGAACCGCATCCTGGAGTGGGATCCTAAGACCGGCGTCATCACGGTCGAGCCGGGCGTCACCCTGCGCCAGTTGTGGCAGTACACCATCGGCGACGGCTGGTGGCCGCCGGTGGTGTCGGGCACCATGTTTGTGACGCTGGGCGGCGCGCTGGGCATGAACTTCCACGGCAAGAACAACTTCAAGATGGGACCCATCGGCGACCATGTGTTGGAGTTCGACCTGCTGCTGCCAAAAGGCGACGTGGTGACCTGCAGTCGGGAGCAGAACTCCGACCTCTTCTTTGCGGCCATCGGCGGTTTCGGAATGCTGGGCTGTTTTGTGCGGATCACGCTTCAGATGAAGCATGTCGAGAGCGGGCTGCTCTCGGTCTATGCCATCGCCACCCAGAACTTCGCCGACATCATCCGGGTGTTCGAGGAGCGTATGGAGCAGGCGGACTACCTGGTGGGGTGGATCGACTGCTTCGCGCGGGGCAAAGGGCTCGGCAGGGGATTGGTGCATCAGGCGAACTATCTGCATGCGGAGGACGATCCGAACCCGGCGCAGACGCTGCGCGTCGAGAACCAGGAGCTGCCGGACTCCCTTTTCGGCATCATCCCCAAGTCACTGATGTGGCGCTTTATGAAGCCTTTCTCCCACAACCTGGGCATGCGCCTCATCAACTGGGCCAAGTTCACCATGAGCAACACCCTCGGCAACCACAAGACGGTGCGGCAATCGCACGCCGGGTTCGCCTTCCTGCTCGACTATGTGCCCAACTGGAAATACGTCTATAAGCCCGGCGGCCTGATCCAGTATCAGAGCTTTGTGCCCGCCGAAACCGCCGAGCGCTGCTTCACAGAGCAGCTTGAGACCTGCCATAAGGCGGGGACCGTGCCCTATCTGGGCGTCTTTAAGCGGCATCGGCGCGACGCCTTCCTGATGACCCACGCCGTGGACGGCTACTCCCTCGCCCTCGACTTCCCCGTCACCGCCCGCAACCGCGAACGCCTCTGGCAACTCACCGCCCGGCTCAATACGATCACTCTGGAATACGGGGGCCGCTTCTACTTCGCCAAGGACAGCACCCTGGACGCCAAAACCGCCGCCGCCTATCTCGGCGCGGAGACCCTCCGCCGCTTCGCCGAACTCAAACACGCCTGCGACCCCGACAACCTGCTCCAGACCGAACTCTCCCGGCGCCTCTTCCCAAATCTCTGAACCCTGGATTTTAGACAATCATCGGATCTTAATATCTCCACCGTACATTCTTACGACATGACCACCTGCAAGAGAATCCCGATGATTTCAGCGACATTGTCAATGTGGTATTCACGCCCATCAATGTTGACGTGCATGCCCTGCAACTGCAAAAACCGCCATAGGTTCCCGGTTGTCACCACGCCATACACTCTGTCTATTTCTTTGCCTTCCCGCACGTTGAACGTTTGGGCGGCAATCATCTCTGCAATGCATTGGGCGTAACCCCGCTTCATATCCTCGTTTTTGGCCTCGACCAGCATCAGCACCGGAGCCTCGACAAACATCTGTTCCGTGGAGCGTGTGATAATATAGTCGCAGGTGCCTGCCAGTCCCTGCGCCTGGTCCACGGTAAATTCCACGCCGGAAAAGAGGCCAATACGGCGCTGAACCAGTCGGCGCAATTCGGTCAGAACAGGGGCAATGATAAACTCGGATCGGGCTTTCTCCGTGGATACTTTGAGGGCCAGGTCGGTATCCTCGTGCAATCGGGAGAGAAAGAGAGGATCCAACTGCGCCGGAGGGACATTCGCAAAAAGGATCGTGTCTTCATCGCGTGTCAGATTGAACTGCCGCGTCAGTCCGCTCAAGGTAAAATCGGCATAGGCCATCCGAATGCCCTCCCTTCGCAATATGGAGCATGAATATAAAATTGCCATCAGGACGCGATGGAATACTACACCCTCGTGGCATCGTCTGCCTTCTGCTATCCCATCTTCGCGATTATCTACTTCCCATGTCGAGATTTCCAAAGAGCGCCAAGAACCAGTGCAAGGCAGAGCGCCACAAACCAGTCCCCGAGCCGGACATAGAGCGTCTGCCCATCCAGGAGATGCAGTGTTGCGACGACGAAGGCGGGAGTATGTGTGGGCGCACGCTGTAGGACTTGCCCCTTCGAGTCCAGCAGGCAGGAGACGCCGGTCGTGGTCGAACGCGCGATGTCGCGCCGGTTCTCGATAGCCCGCAGCACGACGGCGGAGAGGTGCTGCTCCATGGCGTCGTTGCTCTGGAACCAATCGTCGTTGCTCTGCGTTACCAGCAGGTTGGCGCCCTGGCGGGTCATGGCGCGAGCCATCTGCGGAAACATGGATTCATAGCAGATAAAAGGGCCGAGCGAGACCCGGCCCGCGCCGGGATCGGTATAGGTCTGCGGGGTCGCATGGCCGCCGAACACCAGGTCATTGCTGGGAAAATCGAACTGCTTCTCCATGATCGAACCCAGCAGCGACCTCAACGGTATGAACTCCCCAAAGGGCACCATCTGGGTCTTATCGTACAACTGCGGAGGGGAGCCATCCTGCGGAAACAGCACGGCGGAGTTGGTTTCGATCAGCGTATCCTTGCCATCCACCTTCTCCCAATCCTTCAGCACCGTCCCCACCGTAACCGCCGCATGATACTGTCGCGCCATATCCAAAAAAGCGATGTGGGACGGCGGATAGTGCAATACATCCTTCGCGGTAGACTCGCCCCATACATACAGCATCGGCGTCGGGTTCTGCTGCGCCGCTTTTCGGGTCAGATCGGAGACTACCTGTAAGGTCTGAAGCGGATCAGGATGCACATTTGCGGAGAAATTGCCCTGCATCGCCGCGACCGTCAGCGGCGTCCCACCCTCCGGCATCGTCATACGTATCAGCCCATATCCGAACACCGCCGCCACACTTACCCCGGCCACCCAGAGCGGCAAACAAGCGCTTCTCCCTTGGTTTTTCCTCTGTGTTCCCTCTGTGTTCTCTGTGTCCTCTAGCGTAGCGGGTGGTGAAAATCCCTCCCCCCTCCGTTCCCACCAGCCCATCAGCGCCGCGTTGACCAGCACGATCAGAAACGTCACGCCATATGCCCCGGTCAGTTCGGAGATCTGCAGGATGGGCAGTACATGATACTGCGTGTAGCTGAGCTGCGCCCAGGGCATCGCGCACGACCCCAGCGTGCGCACCCACTCCAAGAGGACCCACGAGGCGGCGAGGGCGACCATGCGCCACAGGCCAGTCGTGCGCCGCGAGAGCCACCAGGCCAGTCCTCCCCAGACCCCGTAGTAGAGCGCGAGGATCAGGGTCAGCAGCGCCCACGCCAGCACCCCGATGTCGGATTGGGACCAGGAGTTGACGGTCAGCCAGATCCAGTACCAGACCGCGCCCAGGTAGATGCAGCCGAACACATAGCCCCGCCAGAACGCCTGCCGGAAGCGCGTCGCCCGCGTCACGCTCAGCAGCAGCGGCGTCAGGCCGACCCAGGCCAGCAGCCAGAGGGAGTGGCCCGGATTGGCCAGCCAGAGCAGCACGCTCGACAGCAGCGCCAGGCGCAGTCCGGGCAGGCGCTTCGGTTGCGGAGAGGCTTGCGGGTTTATGTCCGTGTCGGCTATAATAGTGTCACCTGTTGTCATGCTACCGTTGTACCCGAAAGGCCGTCTCTCGCGCAAATGCCCCCGATGCCATTGCCGCGCCGTTCGGTTCGCGCGCCGACCCTATCCCGGATGAAGGAGATTCGCCATGCGACCGTTTCGACACTCCCGGCCCCTCGTTTTGCTGCTCCCGATGCTGCTGCTGGCGCTTGCCGGCGGCTGCGCCAGCCAACCCCCC
>DATGIG010000328.1:0-5158 GCA_035295825.1 Chthonomonadaceae bacterium
GCTCCGCGCGGCGGGTCTGCCACGTCTGGGCGACCGCCTCCAGAACACGGCGAAAGCCGGGATGGCCGTAGCGGTCCTCGGGCGGAAAGTAGGTGCCGCCGTAGAACGGCCGCCCATCCGGGGTCAGAAAGACGGTCATGGGCCAGCCGCCCTGCTGCGTGAGCGCCTGCACGGCGTTCATGTAGATCGCGTCCACGTCCGGGCGCTCTTCGCGGTCCACCTTGATATTGACAAAATGCACGTTCATCAGGGCGGCGATGGACTCGTTCTCGAAGCTTTCGCGCTCCATGACATGGCACCAATGGCAGGCCGAATAGCCCACCGACAGCAGGATCGGCTTCTCCTCTGCTTGCGCCTTGCGGAACGCCTCCTCGCCCCAGGGATACCAGTCCACCGGGTTGTGGGCGTGCTGCAGCAGGTAGGGGCTGGTCTCATGGGCCAGCCGGTTGGGCGGCGCCGGCATTGCGGGTTCCCTCCTGAGATTTTCTGCTTGCTCCGGAAGTACTATACCCATTAGGAGGACGCGCCCGCGCCGGATTAGTTCCCGGCGCGCGGAGCGAACGGAGCCGGGAAGGGGGATAGCAGAGTCAGGTAGAATAGAAGAGCGTCAAAAGGCGACGAGGAACAGGAAGGCGGTGCCCATGAAAGAGAAACTGGCCGCGCTCTATACCCTCCAGCAACTGGACAGCGCGCTGGACGCCCTAAAAAAGCAGTACGCGGCGCTCGACCCCGGTCGCGCCGAGGAGCAGATGTATCGCGAGGCGAAGGCCGCGCACGATGAGTCCGATACCGACCTGCACGAGACCACGACGGCCCTGCGGGACGCCGAGCTGGAACAGAAAACGGTGGAGGCCAAACGCGCCGATTTCGAGAAGAAACTCTATGGCGGCTCGATCCGCGTGCCTAAAGAGCTGCAGGCGATGCAGGAAGAAGTCGAGATGCTCGGACGGCAGCGGGGAAAGCTGGACGAGAAGATCCTGACCTTGATGGATGCCCTCGAAGGCACGCGCGCCCGGGAGGCGGAGACCCGCCAGACGCTGGCCGGCGCGGAAGAAACTCTGCGGGCCGTGCGCGCCGGCTACAAGCAGAAAGCCGAGCAGATGCAGGCCCAGGCGCGCGAGCTGGCAGCCCAGCGTAAGCAAGCCCTGGACGCCGTAGCGCCTGATCTGCTCCGCCGCTACGAGAGCCTGCGCGCCGCCAAAGGCGGCGTCGCCATCGCGCCCCTCGAAGACAACAACGCCTGCGGCGGCTGCAAGATGGGGCTGCCTTCGCAACTGGTGCAGCGCGTCCGTGCCGGCGCCACGCTCGAATTCTGTGATAACTGCGGGCGCATTCTCTTCGATGCCCGCTCGGAATAAGGGAACAGGGAACAGGGGAGAGGCAGAGACCTTACCCCCGACCCCTCTTGTTCGCAAGGAGAGGGGAGCCATGAGAGGGAGGGCAGTGCCAGCGTGGAAAAATGGACGGCGCACGTGGACGGCGCGGCGCGGGGCAATCCCGGCCCCGCCGGTATCGGGGTGGTGATCGTGGATGCCACCGGCAGCGTGGTCAAAGAGATCGGCGAGCCGCTGGGGCGCACGACCAACAACGTCGCGGAGTACACGGCCATGATCCGCGCGCTGGAGGAAGCGCGCGCTCTGGGCTGCGATCGCATCGCCGTCTATACCGACAGCGAGCTGATGGCCCATCAGTTGAACGGGCGCTATGCGGTCAAAGCGGCGCACCTGCTGCCCCTCTTCCAGCATGCCCGCCGCCTGCTCTCTCAGTTCGATTCCGCCTGCGTCATCCACGTGCGGCGGGAGCAGAACAAGCGTGCGGACGCCCTCTCCAACATCGGAGCGGATAAAGCTGATAAAATAAAAAAGTGAGAGCGGTCACGGAGCGGGGCGCGGGCCGGGCCGTAGACCTTCCAGGTGTGCGCGCTTGCCCACGCGCACGGTCAGGTCGTTCTCGACTCGAATCTGGCAGGAGAGCCGGTAAACGTCGAGCAGGCCGGGCTCTTTTTGCAGCGCCGTCTGCTCTTTCTCACTCATGGGCGGGACCTGGCCGGCAAGGATTTCGACCCGGCAGGTCGTGCAGCGGGCGTTGCCGCCGCAGCGGTGCAGGATGTCTATGCCGGCGTCTTCCAGGCAGAGGACCAGCTTCTTTCCGGCTTCCACCTCGAAAGTCCCTTCCCCGTCTACGGTGATCGCAGGCATCCGAAAAGCTCCATCTCCAGAAGGTCACACCTTGACGCCGTTTTGGGTGACCCGAATCCGGTCGTCGAAAGGCTTTCCGGTCATGGCGTCGCGCGTGTCGGCCTGGCAGTACTGCAGGATGTACGCCTTGCGGATCTCCGAAGCGGTAAGGTTCGGCCCGCTCTTGTGCAGCAGCAGCGAGGAGAAGACCGCCATGCTGCCTTTGCGGACGGGGACCGGCACGCCGGGATCGGGGCCGTCGTAGCCGACGCGGCCCAGGGGGCTGTCCGTATGGGGGAGCGTGCCGTTTTTGTGGCTGCCGGGCAGCACCCAGATGCAGCCATTTTCGAGGGTGGCGTCGGTGAGCGCCAGCCAGCAGGTCAGGTACTGCTCCGGCTCGACCGGCGTATAGCCGTTATCCTGGTGCCAGGGGAACGGGCGCGGAGTCTCCGGGTACTTGTACACGGCTTGATTCCAATAAAGGCGCACGTCCGGTCCCAGCAGCGCGACGGCGATAGCCGCCATCTTTTCCTGGGTCGCAAAGGCGCGGATGGCGTCGTCGTGCTCGGCCAGGAAAGCGGTGAACTGGATCTCGTCCGCGCGGGAGATGCCGCCCCGCTCGCCCTCGCGCAGCCGGTCGTTATGCTCCAGGGTATGCCGGTCGATGGCCGCCTCCAGCGCCTCCATCTCCTCCGCTCTGAAAATGCCTTCCATGATAAAAAAGCCGTCCTGAGCAAACTGTGCTCTCTGCTCTGGCGTAAGGATGTTCATGTTTCCCCTCATAGTCATATGTTCAAATCACATAGTTACTCTATTTTCGCAGGGCGCGCTCCACTTCCTGCTCCTATGTGCCTGCTACCAGAGCGTTGTATTCCCAAATGCCGCCGGTAGCTTTCGGATCCGGTCAGGTTTCAATGTTCTGGCACGAACAGGCGCATTGGTGTAGGTTTGGTGGGCAACGTGGCGAATGGTCCGGGAGCAGTAAGATCTCCACGGCGTAGCCTGCCTTCGAAGTCGCGAGTGATAGCGGCCAGCCGCGGAACTGGCGCCACTTTCCCTTTCACCGACCATGTCAGGTCCCACGAAGCGAGCGATAGTTTCGCCGAGATGCCCTCGGTCAGGTTGCCTTCAATCTGAGATGGCTCTCCACGAATGTCATCGGGCAGGCCGTTCTGGAAAAGGATGTTACCTTCGACTGCATGAAATCCGACCACGATAGGCTTTCCGTCGATTAGCCGGTCGGACTGCTTACCGCGCAAGAAAAAGGCAGGCCCTGTGCTCCTCGCGACGAAGTTGTGGACGAAGACCTGGCGGCAACAGTCGTGCTCATAGAAGCCAGCGCCTTTCGTCCCCCAGATGATGTTATGGTCGAACAGATTCGGAACGTTGGATGCTTCCACGAATATACCGCCAAACTGCGTGTGAGAGTTGACGACTACGTTCCGGCAGCAACGACTGTTTCGGTTGTCCCAGTCGAGCCAGATGCCTGGTCCATGGATAGTGTCCACGACGAGGTTATGACTAATCAGGCAGCCGATGTTATTGTGCGTCTTGATACCACCAGTCTCGTAGAGCCGCTCCACATCATAGAAAGCGTTGCGCAGAAGGATGTTGTCCTCGATAAGCAGGCCGAATGTCCGACCGCCATCAGGCCCGAACCCGCAGATCCCGCAGATGCCACAGTCTGTGACGGTATTGCGGCGCACGATATGGTATCCCACCTGCTCGGGCTGCGTGAAGCCAGGGTGATTAATACCGACGTCGATGCCCACACCGTTGACCCACCGGACGGTGTTATCTTCGATGATCCAGTGGTGTCCACGCGTCGTGGAGATGGCGCCCACCTGCTCCCAGGGAAAGGGCCCGGCCGCCTGCTCCACGGTAAAGCCTTTCACACGTATATAGCCGAGTCCTATTTTCTCCGGCGCGAAAACAGTCTCCTGTGTTGTGATCTCAATGACGGTTCGCTCCGGTCGGGCGTCACCAAGGAGATGCACATACAAGACCTGGTGCTTGCGATCCACCCAGTACGAACCCGGCCGGTCGTCCAGATCCGAAAGTCGAGCCCGTTGAGCCAGCAGCCTGCCGTCCTGAAAGACGAGACCCCGAGGTAAGTTGTATGGAGGCATACCTCGCAATTCCCTGGCCCAGTACATCGTGTCGAACTGGCGAGAGGTTACGTTGTCGATGGCAAATGGATTGTACTCCTGAAAAGACGTGGAATTGAGCGGCGCCTTCCACAATCCACCTTCGAATGTCCACAACCCATGGAAGACCCGCGACCCCTTGAGAACGACGGTTGCGCCCGGCGCCGCTTCATAACTGATCATCAGCGAAGGTCCAGTGCCACCGTGTGCCGGGCGGATTCGCTCCCGGTAGACCCCGGAAGCCACGACGACGCGCTCGCCGGGCTGAAGTATCTGGGCGGCATGGTCGATCGTGGCGAACGGACGTGCGCGCGTGCCGGGATTCCGATCCGATGCAATCGGAGACCTGGCGTCCACATAGTACGTCTTTGAGAACCGGACCGGCATCTCCCAGGTCCTGAATTCGCTTCCATCGGGGAGGAGAACCGGCGGTCGGAGGCTCCTGCCGGCCGAGTTATCCGAGACATCGGGCTGTCCGGTTAAAGTGAGCATGGCTGTGCAAAATAGCAACGTCACCGATAGAATTGCTGCTTTCCTCCTTCAGATAGGCGAGGGCCGGTCCGGAATGTACCGGGCCGACCCTTCCCCTGTTTCTATCGAACCGTCCTTGGTAGTCGAGTGTGGCTATCTCGGGCCCATGGGCGAAAGTGTTACGGCGTATGGCGCTGTGAGGCACTACCCGGTGCAGACATGCCAGGCTGTCCTGCCATAAGGGACAGAACCATCTTGGCGCCGCCAACATCCCCGCGGGCTCTTTCCAGGAACTTCGCTTGTTCGTTCGGGGTGAGCTTATTCCAGTCTCCGCCGGAACGTCTGGCGATCGACCGCAAGTCG
>DATGIG010000329.1:0-14812 GCA_035295825.1 Chthonomonadaceae bacterium
CCGGAAGGAAGTATGGCCCCTCAAGGGGCGCAATCAGGGAGAATCTGATGAACCACGTGCGCGTCGGGATTGTGGGAACGAGCTGGTGGGCGGACGAGATGCACCTGCCCAACCTCCGCAGCCATCCGGGGGCGCGAATCACCGGGATCTGTGGCCGCAACCGGGAGCGGGCCGAGGCGATGGCCCGGAAGTATGCCATCCCGGCGGTCTACAGCGATTATCGCGAGATGATCGCCTCCGGCGGCCTGGACGCGCTGGTGGTCTCCACGCCCGACGACCTCCACTATCCCATCACGATGGCGGCGCTCGAAGCGGGCCTGCACGTTCTGTGTGAAAAACCCCTGGCACTCAAGGCCGACCAGGCGCGCGAGATGGCTGACAAGGCAGCAGCAAAAGGCGTGAAGACGATGGTGTTCTTTACGCTGCGCGGCCTGCCGGTGCATCGCTATGTGAAGGCGCTGCTCGACGCGGGCTACATCGGGCGATGCTACCACTGCACCATCCAGCACTTCATCGGCTATGGGCGCTCCGGCGGGCTCGGCTGGCGCTTCGATCCCCAGCGTGGCCTGGGCGCACTGGGAGATCTGGGTTCGCATGCGATTGACCTGGCGCACTGGTATGTCGGGCCGATAGTCGGCGTCAGCGCCCAATTGGGACGCTATGTGGCGCGTCGCGACGCCGACGCGCAGCCGGTCGAGGCGGCCTGGGATGCCGCCCTGCTATCGGTGCGCTTTGCCGGGGGCGCGCAGGGGGTGATTCAGGTCAGCACCGTGGGGCATGTGGGGGAGCGGGGCATCCAGCACCAGATCACGCTGCATGGCGAAAAGGGCACGCTGGAGGTCGGTATCTCCTTGAACAACCTCAAAATTCGGGGCATCCGCGACGGCAAGTCCCGGTTTCGAGGGTTGCCTGTCCCGGCCCGTTTTTGGGGCGCAGCCGACCGGAGCAACCCCTTCTCGGTCTTTACCTACCTCTCGGTCGGCGACCGGCTGTTTATAGATGCCATCCTCAACGATCAGGAGATCTCTCCTGACTTCGCGGAGGGGGCCAGGGTCCAGGAAGTCATAGAGGCGGCGATCACGTCGGAGCGGGATCAGGCATGGATCTCTACATTTACCAGTAGCCACCGAACATAACGGCGGTTTGGGTATTTATGTAACCATCGGAAGGTCGCTCAGCTTAGTTCCTGTTGTATCCGTAGTCGCCACGTGATAGAAGCACCTTCTTCCAATACTGTTCTCTTTGGATGATGGATTTGTCATCGGTTTTCACGGTTATATGTTCGAGTAGGGCGAATCTGAAGTGTTGACGTGCGTACTCTATCCCATACTGAGTGATAAGCTGTGTCAGCTCATCGGTGTTGCCATGTCCAGTTCCGATATAGCAGGTCCAGCGCGACCAAATCCCGTTCTCGCTATATGCCGACCCAACATATCGTTTTCCATTACTTGTATCTGTAATCAGGTACACTCCCTTTGCGTTCTCCAGAGCAGTCTTCCAATCCGGATGCTGATTTGTTACAATGTTCTCCAACATCGAAAATGCGATATCAATCTCATCGTAACCACGAAATGGTTCACCCGTGTAAGGTCCAGGCAATACTTCAGCGACAACCAGGCTATTGTAATGATTCTCGAAGTTCACTGCCCTTGCGCGACCAGGGCGCTCCAATGCAACCTTTAAGCGACCGATAAATGGCTGACTTTCCTCAAGCAACTCGATTTCATAGCTCCGAGAGCGATTGACCGGCTGCCGTGAAAGTATGCGATACGCTCCTCCAAACAACCATGTATTTCTTTGCGGATAGAAGTCGATCAGGGAAAAAATATAGGGTCGGTTGAAGTCATCGCGACTCCCTCTCCATCTGTTCCATCCATCCCAATCTTCCCTATCGCGGACGAACACATCTAAAGGTTGGAAAGTCCCGTTGTAGCAGGCTAGGTGTAATTTATAGTGTTCGGGATGGGGAATTGGATACATTTGCCGTAGGTAGATGTTCATTGCTGATCTTAGCCTCGTGTAATGTTCTGAAATGACCGTTTGTGTTAGTCAAGATTACCCGATGATGGGGCAAAAGATCAATACAAGGAGGGGAAAAGGGGAAAGGAGCGTATGGTTCTCAAACGGACGTTTGAATAGGATAAAGATAGCGCGAGTTTATTCATCGCTTGATCGTAGCGCAAGCACTTCAAACAAATCTTCCGTGGAAGTATCATCGGGATGTTTGTCCAGCCAGTCTGAAAGCACTGTTTTTGCGGCAGCGATCTCAGTGGGGGTTCTAGCGGTTAAGGCATGAGCAATCACCTGCTCACGTGTCGTTGCCCTCAGTTTGTCGTGAGTGGTCGGAAAGGTCGGCATAATTTCTTGGCTCCAGGATACGGTTGAATAATGCGGTGGCAGCCGCTCGAATGGGACTATTGGAGTGCTTTCAGTAGGCGGTTGACATAAGCGTGCGCGGAGGCTGCGAGATTATCATAGTCCTCTTGTGTTTCAGGTCCCCGCTCTCCATACAGGAAGAACGCAGCACGAGAGGGACCGATGCTATCTATTGTCAGGTAGGCTTTCTGTAGGAACTCCATAGCCTCCACGGCATCTTTGTCGTCCAGCATCGGACGTAGCGCGTCCGCTACGATAGCGATGCCGCCCGCTATGTTCATCAAAACGTAGTACAGGTCGAAGGCATCCTTGGGTTTCTCGCGAAGGTGGATCGCACGCGCCTTCAGCACAACAAAGGAGGCTGGACCGCATACCCATATTGAGCGTTCTGCGCGCTCGCCGCGCAACGTCTGGCCGGAGATCGGTATCTTGCGCCTGTCCCGCTCCACGAGTTGCAGCCCATCGGCGATCAGGGCGGCGAAATCGGCCTCAAGGTTCTGGACGCGCGTCGTTGGCGGCTGTTCGGGACTGCGAGCGATCAGGAAATCAATCGTCACGATTGGCCCCAGCACAGGATTTGTGCGCCAGGTCTGACGCCGGATCCGGTCTTCCTCTTTCGCCACAGGGCTATAGCCTGCCTGCCGCAACAGTTCCGAAATGGTAGCGTACCCCTCATTGGTGAGTACAGAGAGTTGCAGTCCAAGATCCAGATCCGCAGTACCGGGGTGGGGTCCACGCCTTCGGGTAGTGCATTCGGAGGAACGAGCAGAGAAGGTACCACGCCACCGATCAAGGTCACCTGCTCCATCCAGTCGCCCAGTACAGTGGCAACATGCAGCAGCGCCTGGCGGACACGTTCATAGGTCTCAGGCGAGTAGTCCAGAATCGTCTTACGCTCGTCCATTACGGCTTGATCTCCTGTTCGGTGCCTGACCAGGCAAGATGTACGCGTCTGAGTTCAACCCTCGCCTCTTCGGCACGCTCGGGTTGGCCCTTCAGGTCCAGATAGACCTGGACGGGGCTTGCGCAACGAATGCCGTCGCGCTCTTGCACGCCGGTGAATACCCCGGCATCATCCGGTACAACGAGCCAGGTGTTGCTTCCGCGCGCCCCTTCATGGAAACCCAACGCCGCCAACAGATCTTGGCTGGGCCAGGCCGATAAATAGAGCGTTACCGTGCGAAACGCCGCGAAAGGCTCCCACATCCATGCGCCCGCGAGGCCGGTCGCGGCATGCTCAACTCCACGGCTGGTCAGAGTTGCCGACAGTTCCCGGAGCAATTCCGGTCCGCCACGGGCTGCTACATGCCCTCGCAGGATCGTATGATGGTTGAAATCGTAGTCTGCGTACCAGGCATCGAGCAGCGCATTCGGGTTCGTGACGCGATAGCGCAAGCTTCTGCCCTCATGGTCGCACTCAAGGAAACCTGCTTCCTCGTACCTGGGTAACAGGCGACTGAGATAACCGGCGCTCAGCCCCGTCGCCCTGGCAAGTTCGGTCTGCAGCCATGTCCGCTGTACGTCCATCAAGAAGACGCGCGCGGCCCTCGCGCTCCTGGGGGCAAAGAGCGATTCCGGACGTCCGGAACGCTTGTAGCGATTGGGTTCGCCCAAAATTCGGATATGGATTGGCCCTGTCGTGATTTCCGCATTGCCCGAAAGGTCGACCCACACGATGCGTGCGCTGCGACATAACGCGCGCCCTGCCTCTCCCATATAGGGCACGACGAGAAGTGGCACGGCCTGTCGTTCGGGTGTGACCGACCATTTGCGGAGAGCGGAACTAATCTGCTCTGTGTTCGCCGCCGCCTTGAACGCAACGGCGAACCAGATCCCTCCTGCCAGAAACCGGACATCCGCAGATCCAGCCTCACACCCGGCGTGCCAATCCTCGATAGCAAGCCCGGTGATGTTCGGAAACTCCGTGCGTAAGAGCGCCAATCCAACTTTCTCGTTCATGTTTTCATTATACCCTATCTTTCGCACGTGCGAAAGATAGGGTATTAAGATGGGGGTCCGGATGAAAAACTGTAAGAATGGGTATCTACCTGAGAGAGGCAGCATCTCATTCCGAGGGGCAATTGGCTTCGATTTCGGCAGGTGGCATATCATGCCATCTGTAAAGATCAAAGTCCAGCCTTGACGTAACACCTTGCAAACGATATAATATGGCAGATCAGGGGGCTTAGCCCAACGGCAGAGGCAGCAGACTTTAGAGATACAGAGCATCCTGACAGAAATGCCAGGCATGAATGGAGTCAAATTCGGCGAAACCTGAAATGGCAACGCCGAGCGAAGCCTTGTTACAGAGGAACGTGTAGAGACTAGACGGCTCCTGCCTGACTGCGAAAGTAAAAGGCAAAGGCATAGTCCAGACCACAGCGTAGCGAAAGCTATAGTGGTACGAAAATCTGTCCAGTGCGGGTTCGAATCCCGCAGCCCCCACTCACCCCAATCCGGCCCGCCGGTCTTCGACTGAAGCCTGCTTCCGTTCCTGGAGGTATAGCCATGAAAACGTTCCTGTCCTGCCTCGTTACCGCTCTCGCATTGCTATCTCTCACCAGACCTGCACAGGCTCAGGTCCCATTCGATGCGTGGCAACCGCAGCAGGATCATTGGGCGTACGAGGCCGTTACTGATTTGGAGAGCAAGGGCATTCTAATCGGGTATCCCAATGGACGTTTCTATGGCGAGCGCGGTTTAACGCGCTATGAGTTCGCAGTCGCGATGAGGCGTGTTCTTGCGACGTTTACACATGACATGACGGTGACAGTAAGCAACGACCGTTCTGACCCAATGGTTCCACTCTTTGATGACTTCTTCACGGGGATTAGCTCCGATCCGTTCGGTTTCACATTCTTTGGGGATGACAGCACGGAGATCGGAGCCACCGATTCGTTATTCCCCCAGTTCCAGACGTCCGATGTTTTTTATTCGGATTGGCCGGTGAACCTGTTCGGTGCGGTTGATCTTCAGAACCCACAACTTTGCGCAAGGGAGTTTACTCCCTTGTGATTTTCCACGAGGTTAAAACCTCGTTCTGATACACAAAGTCCGCCTTCGCGGACTGCAACCTCATCCTTGCCCGCTCTCCAAAAGAGGTCGCGCTCCGCGCATCCAAATCTGCTCTTCCCCGCAGATTGCGTACCTCGCTGGGAAGATGGGGAGATGGAGTCCGCGAAGGCGGACTTTGTGTATCAGAACGGCGTTTCAACGCCGGAAAGGTTAACTCGACTCCGGATAGGAACCCAGGACGCGGACGAACAGGGAGTGCTCTTTCAGCAGGCTGATGGCTTTCGTTACCGAGATGTCTTTGGTGTGGCCCTGGACGTCGATGTAGAACAAGTACTGCCAGGCAGCGGTCTTGGTGGGACGCGACTCGATCATGGTCAGGTTCACGTCGTACTTCTCGAAGGCGTTGAGGGCATGGACCAGCTCCCCGGCGCGGTTGTGGACCGAGAACATCAGGGAGGTCTTGTCTTTGCCGGTCGGCTCCGGCTCGTTGTAGCCCAGCACCAGGAAGCGGGTCCGGTTCGAGGGGTTGTCCTCGATATGTTCGCAGAGGATAGGCAGGCCTGTCCGCTCCGCCGCCAGCGAGGTCGCGATGGCCGCGCTCTCCGCATCCTGCGCCGCCATCTCCGCCGCCCTGGAGGTGCTGGACGCCTCGACCTTCTCCACGCCCGGCAGATGATTGGTCAGCCACTGGCGGCACTGCGCCAGTGGCTGGAAGTGCGTATAGAGCCGTTTGATCCCCTCCAGCGCCTCACAGCGCGTCAATAGATTGTGTGTGATGGACTGATAGACCTCCGAGACGACCCGCAAATTCGAGTTCATGAAGGTGTCCAGCGTCTCCGGCACCACGCCCGCCCAGGAGTTCTCCACCGGCACGATGCCGTAGTCCGCGCTGCCCCGCTCGATCTGCGAGAAGACCTCCGCGATGCTGTCCGTCGGCACAAAGTGGCAGGAGGTTCCGAACCGGGCGATGCTGGCCAGGTGGCTGAAGGTGCCCTCCGGTCCCAGGAACGCCACTGTGAGCGGCTTCTCCAGGGCGCGGCAGGCGGAGATGACCTCCCGATAGATGGCGCGGATGGCGGTCGCGTCCAGCGGACCTTTATTCAGGGAAAGCAGGCGCTTGAATATGTTATATTCGCGTTCGGGGGTAAAATAGTGGGAGCGGGTGGAAGACTTGGCGTGGCCGATCTGCTGGACCAACTCTGCCCGATGATTCAATAATTGAATCACCTGCTCATCAATTCGATCTATTTCTTTACGCCATTCGGGTAGACTCATCGCGAAGGTTCCTTCTTCGGAGGGATTGCGCCCCGCAGGGGCCTCCACCGTTTCGCCGACCGATGGCGTTTTTCCTGCTCAGACAAGCAGGCATAGATAAAGGAACGCTCTTTTATGGCGCGAGGCAGTTGGTTTCGGCGGCATAGCCGCAATGGAGGGACACAGGCAGTGGTTCCCGACGGTCTCTGGAGCAAATGTCCGAATTGCAACGAAATCTCGTTTGCTCGGGATGTGGAACGGAACTTCAACGTCTGTCCCAAGTGCGATTATCATCATCGTCTGTCGGTCAAGGAGCGGCTGCTGCTCACCGTGGACGAGGGCAGCTTCGAGGAGATGCATGCGGAGGTCACTTCGCTGGACCCGCTCGGCTTCCCGGACTACAGTGCGAAACTGGCCCGTGACCAGGCGAAGACCGGCCTGAACGACGGCCTCTCGACCGGGCTGGCCCGCATCGAGGGCAAGCCGCTGGCGCTGGGCATCGCGGATTTCGGGTTTATGGGCGGCTCGATGGGCAGCGTGGCGGGGGAGAAGATTGTCCGCGTGATGGAGTACGGCGAGAGTGCGCGGCTGCCGGTGGTGATCTTCACGGCTTCGGGCGGAGCCAGAATGCAGGAGGGCCTGCTCTCCCTGATGCAGATGGCGAAGACCAGCGCGGCGGCAGCCCGCCTGGACCGCGCCGGCGTGCCCTATGTGATCGTGTTGACGCACCCCACGACGGCGGGCGTCTATGCCTCCTACGCCTCGCTGGGCGATGTGATCCTTGCGGAGCCGGGCGCGACCGTCGGGTTCGCCGGGCTGCGGGTCGGCAACCAGAACATGGGCGTCAAACTTCCGGACGACTTTCAGACGTCGGAGTTCCAGTATCGCTGCGGCATGGTGGATCGCATCGTGCCGCGGAAAGAGATGCGGAGTACGTTGGCCAAGTTGCTGGCGTTTTTCTCGGAGGAGCGGGCGAATGCTCAATGAGCCGTTTGATTTTGAGAAGCCATTGGAGGAATTGGACGCCTTGATCGCAGAATTGAAGCGTGTCGCCGGCGATCCCGCGGCGAGGGAGGATGCGTTGGCGAAGGGAATCGATATGGCGGCGGAGATCGCCAAGGTGGAGACGCTGCGTGTGGAGAAGGCGCGGCAGATCTACGCCAGCCTGACGCCCTGGCATGAGGTACAGATGGCACGACACAAGGACCGGCCCTATACCCTCGACTATATCCGCCTGATGTTCGAGGACTTCCTCGAACTGCACGGAGACCGTACCAATGCCGACGACCCGGCCATTGTGGGGGGCGTCGCCCGGTTCCGGGGCGAGTCCGTGGTGGTCATGGGACATCAGAAGGGCCGCGACCTCAAGGAGAGGCAGTTGCGCAACTTCGGCAGCGCCCGCCCCGCCGGGTTCCGCAAGGCTCTGCGCCTCATGTTGATGGCGCAGAAGTTCAACAAGCCGCTGATCGTCTTTGTGGACACCCCTGCCGCCGAAGCGAACCTGATGGCGGAGGAGGAGGGCATCAGCGAGACGATTGCCATCTGCCTGCGCGAGATGGTGATGCTCCGCATTCCCATCGTGGTCGCCGTGATCGGCGAGGGCGGCAGCGGCGGCGCGCTGGGCATCGCCGTCGGCGACCGCGTCCTGATGCTGGAGCACTCGGTCTACTCGGTCATTCCCCCGGAGGGCTGCGCGGCGATCCTCTGGAACGACCGCAACCGCGCCGCCGAGGCCGCCGAGGCCCTGAAGCTTACCGCGCACCACGCCCTCCAGTTCGGCCTGGTGGACGAAGTGCTGCCGGTACCCCTGGGCGGCGCACACCGCGACCCCGCAGCCACCGCCGCGACTTTAAAGCAGGCCATCGCCCGCCACCTGGCTGCGTTAGGGAAGCTCGCCCCGGATGAACTGCTCCAGGCCCGCTATCTCAAATTCCGCAATATGGGCCGCTGGCAAGATCCTACCTAACCCTACCTTAAGCGTATCGGGGTGGGACGGTTCGGCACGAGTTCATAGCAGTGATCGGCTGCGACGGCAGGAAAGACGCCGGTGCGCCCGTCGGGCCAACGGACCCGGATCTCGTCCGCCTGTATGGCGTTGCCCAGACCGAAGTGGATCTCCGGAGCGTTGGTCGAGAGGTAACTTCCGCCTGCACGGACCTCCCCGATCCGCTTTTTCCCGCCAGCCAGGACCTCTATCGTCGCCCCGACCGCGTCCGGGCCACCGGGTGCGCGCAGACAACGCAAGGAGAGCCAGTGGCTCGGAGTGCGGGATTCGTTGTGCAGCAGTAGGGGCGCTCCCTCGTCGTCCACCACAAGCAGGTCCAGTCGCCCATCCCCATCGTAATCCCCGACCGCAATGCCTCTGCCGACGATCTTGCGGGTAAAGTCCGGCCCAGTCTCCGCGCTCAGGTCTGTAAAGCGTCCGCCGCCCACGTTGCGGAACAGTTGCGCGCTCTGCCGATAACTGTTCTCACGCTCGACCTGCTCCACCCGGCTCTGCACGTGTCCGTTGGTAAAGGCGATGTCGAGCAGTCCATCGTTGTCGTAATCGAGGAAGACCGCTCCGAACGTGAGCGGGCGCAGGGAGGCCGCGCCGATCCCGCTCTGATAGGTAGCGTTGGTGAAGAGCTGGTTCCCTTCGTTGTGATAGAGGCTCTTCGGCTGGCCCGCATAGTTGGCGACCAGCAGGTCGAAGCGGCCATCGTTGTCGTAATCGCCCCAATCGAGGCCCATGCCGGACATGGCCTGGCCATCCGCTCCGAACGCGGTTCCGGTCTCGACCGCGATATTGCGAAAGCGCCCCTTCCCCAGGTTCAGATAGAGGTCGGCAGGGCGGGTATCGTTGGCGATATAGAGGTCGGGCTTGCCGTCGCCATTAAAATCGCAGAACAGGCATCCCAGGGCGTTGCCGTGCGCATCGCCCATCCCGGCTACTCTGGTAATATCTTTGAAATGGCCGCCGCCCTCATTATGATAGAGCGAACCCTGGAGAGGAGGGTAGGAGGCCGGCCCGCAAGCCATCTTCAGCCCGGCGCTATCCAACCCCTTGTAACCGCAGAATTGTCGGCTCTCCGGAGTGAACCGGACATAGCGGCATACATAGAGATCGAGGCGGCCATCGCCATCCACATCGGCCCAGGCGGCGCTGGTGGTCCAATCGTAAGGGCCGCGCGCCTCCAGCCCGGAGCCGGACGTTACGTCCCGGAAGATGCCGTTGCCTTCGTTATGGTAGAGCGCCGTACAGCCATAGCCGCTCAGGAAGATATCCGGGTGACCATCGCCATCGTAATCTGCGACGGCGCAGCCGAGAAAATGGGCCTGGGCGGGAGGTTTCGGCAGGGCGTGTTCAGTGACATCGGCGAAGGTGCCGTCGCCCTGGTTATGATAGAGCCTGGCGCCCGCATTGCCGACGAGCAGGATGTCCGGTCGCCCATCGCCGTCATAGTCCAGGAAAGCGCAGCCATGCCCGATGGTGTCGAGAATGGTGAGCTGATCCAGGTCAGAGTGTCCCCAGCGAAAGTTCAGTCCGGCTGTTGCGGCCACATCGCGAAATAACCCCGTAGCGCGAGGAGGGAGCGCGGTTTGTGGGGGGGCTGCAGGGGGAGGGGACGCAGAGTGGCAGCCCGCAGAGAGAGCGAGCGAAGCGAGCAAAGCACAAGTGAACCTCCGATGTGGAGCGTGACAATCCCTCAATGCCCCACCCCTTCGCCGTTTTGGGTTGCCTGGTTGGCCTTGCTGCGGGCTTCGGCATCCTGGTAGTCTGCCGCGGCTTTCCGGGCCAGGTCCCCCTTACCTAATGCCGCATAGGCTTGTGATAGGTAGTTGTAAGCCAATCTCTGCGTTTTGTCCATCGCAAGCACCTGTTTGAATTCGGCCACTGCCCGGTCCGGCGCTCTTTGTTGTAAGGCGATGCGCCCGAGTAGCAGGTGCGCTTTGCCGGTAGGCTGCTTCCGGATCGCCTGCTCGATCTGCTGCTGCGCTCGCTGCAATCCCTCCGGGGACGGGTCGAGCTGCAATCCCACCTCGGCGGCTCCCAGCAGCGCCTCGGGATCGGCAGGATCCTGCGCCAGGACCTGCTCGAAGAGCGGTTTCGCTTCCGGCAGTTGCCCCAGGCTGACATCCAGCGCTCCCAGCCGTAAGAGCGTCCGCTTATCGCCCGGTTCCAGTTTCAGTGCCCGCTGCAGGGCTTCCTGCGCCCGCGCACGAAGTTCCAACTCCATGTCCATGGCGCCCACCTGCCTCCAGGCGAAAGCATCGTTGGAGTGCAGTTGCGTCACATGCTCATAGGAAGCGAGCGCTTCCCGCACCTGATGGTCGTGTTGCTGCAACTCCGCCAGCGCGCGCCAGACGTCGGCATCCTCAGGCGCCAGGCGGAGCGACTGGGCAAAGTAGGACTTCGCCTGCTCCGACTGCCCTTGCTTTACCGCAGCCATGCCCAGCCAGACATAGGGACGGGCATCCTGAGGGGCCAGCTGGGAGGCGCGTGAGAAGACCTGAGCAGCCTCCTGTACACGTCCGCCTGTCAGCAGCATGCTTCCCCAGTCGAGTTGCGCCTGAAGATCCGCAGGCTGTTCATTCGCACGGCGCTCCGCCTCTGCGAGATCCCTGGGAGGCCCCGATGCCTGCTGATGGTCATGCCAGAGGCGTATTCCGAGCGCAATGGCGATGACGAGCACGAGGAGAAGCACGACCACGCGCCCCGAAGTCGGGCGCTTTGCGGGAGGCGAGAGAGGTTCTGGTGAGGGACGAGGGTTGGAAGCGGAGGTTGGCGGAGTTCGTTTCGAACGCATGGCGAGGATTGGTTCCTGAAGGGCACGTGCTGGACACGAGGCGTCCAGCACGTGCTGAGACCGGCGTTTAACGGGAGAGAAGCCTTTCCTGTTCGGATGCCGCACCGTGGGTGCTACTTATCTCCCAGGGACATCGGATCCTTGGCGCCGCCCGGGGCTTTGGCATCGGGAGCGGATCCGGAGTCGCTGCTGGTAGCGGGCGCGGCGCTGCCGTCGGGAGACTTCCCTTCCTTCATCGCTTTCATCTCCTGGAGCTTGATATTGGTGCCGGGCGGCTGCTCCGCATGGCCTACCTCATGCTCCTGATTGCTACGGATGTACCAGAAGAGAAAGCCCGCCGCAGCGATCAGCGCAACGACCGCGAACACGAGTTTGCCCACATTGCCCGGCTCCATGCCGCCGGCAGATGGTTTCGGCATGATGGTTCCTCTCTAATCGACGTGGTATTGGGCGTCCCAGTGCATCAGGTTGGGAGCCAACCCGTTCCATACGCCGCTGCTGTTGACATTCCACAGCCTGCTGGCTTTCATGGCTTTGACATGGCCGTCCGCAAACCCGAAGGGCGTCATACCGTTATGGCCTCCGATGGCGAAGTGCCAGCGATAGCCGTCGCCGCAGTTGTCGCCGATGTCAATATAGCCCGGATAGACAGGGAACTGGAGCAGCCCCGCCATATTGGTGCGGGTGACGGCGATAAAGCGGGAGTAGGCCTGGGGGTTCCACCAGTCCCACATAATGACGGTGTCGCCAGGAGCGCCGACCCCCGCCAGCGTCTGCGAATTGACGCCCGCTGTGTAGGAGAAGACCCCGAACTTGTTCGGGTTGTTTGGATCGTAGTTGGTGAAAGCGTAGCTGATGTCGTAACCGGTACCGACGCCCGGAGCGCCGTCGCAGTCGTCACGCCGCATCGGGTCCGACGGGCATTTCCAGATGCTGGAGGCGCGCTCCGGCCCCCACGGATCGCCGGCCTTGACATAGGGATCGATCTCATTTTCGATGCCTACGTCCTGGTCGTCCGTATTGATGTTCCCATCCCAATGGACGGGGAAGTGCTCTCCGACGGGGTACATCTCATCATAATCCTGTGTGTACATCATGACCCCCAGGAGGATCTGCTTCTGGTTGGAGACGCAGGTAGTCTGGCGGGCCTTTTCGCGCGCCTGCGCGAAGACAGGGAAAAGAATGGCGGCAAGAATAGCGATGATAGCGATGACGACGAGCAATTCGATCAGGGTAAATCCCCGATTCACTTTGGCCTTTTCGGTCATGATTTCCTCCCTTGAATGATCCAGTCGGAGGCGTGTCACCTGTAAGCGGGGGAGTAACGTTCGTTAGAAATGCTGCGGACGGAGCAATCTGCTTAAACGGGTGGTATGCCTTATCCTGAGAATGGATCGATGAGCGACGAGTACAGTAAATATAGGTTCTGTACGAGTTGTACGGCCACCCTGGCACTGCATGGGCTTCTCTGCCCCACAACATCTTAGCACAGATCCCTCATTTCGTCAATAGGGGAATTGCCTGGTTTCCCGGTTTATCCTACAAGCGCTCCCGCAACGATGTTTGCGTAGATCCACCGCAATCGCAGGAAGGCGTTGCCATCACTTGGGCTGATGACGCGATTGGTGAGCAGGATGAGGGAGAGGTCGTATTCGGGATCGAAAAGCAGCAGCGTTCCGGTGAAGCCGGTATGGCCGTAGGCACGGTCGGACAGCAGGTCGCCACGGGGGAGATACCCGTTGGGCGGGGTGAACCAACCGATGGAGTGGCTCCCGACGGCAGGGTTGGCGATCTGGCTGCGCTGTGCGAGATGGCGTGTCGGAACGCTGAGCAGCGGCGGTAGCATAAAGTGCGCGGCGGATGCAGGGTAGGCCAGCGCGAGGGCATAACGGACAAGATCGGGAGCGCAGGAGAAGACCCCGGCATGTCCGGCGACGCCGCCAAGTCCATGGGCGTTCTCGTCATGCACGACGCCGACGTTAGTCTGCCCCTCCCGGTCGCGGGAGTGCCCTGTCGCGGCGATATTGCTGCGGAGTTCGGGGGCGGGATTGTAACCGGTGCGGGTCATACCGAGCGGGGCGAAGATCCGTTCGTGCGCGAGTTGATCCAGGGGCCTGGCATTGACGCGGGAGACGATTTCGCCCAGAGTGATATAGCCCAGGTCGGAGTAGGTGTACTTTGTTCCGGGCTCGGTTTCGAGCGGTGTGGTGAGAATGTCTGCCAGCGCGGAGGGCGCCTTCGTCTGGTAGAGGGCTTTCCAGGCAGGCAGGCCGCTGGTGTGCGTGGCGAGTTGGCGCAGGGTGACCGCGCCGACGGGCGCGTTCTCGGCTTCGGGAAGCAGGGACTTTACGCTCTGGCCTAACTGGAGCAGCCCCCGCTCGACGCTCTGCAGCAGCAGGATCGCGGTGACCGTCTTGCTGACGGAAGCCATATCGAAGATCGTGTCGAGGGTGGTGGGAATAGGAGGGGTGGCGGCGGGCTGCGCCTGTCCCAAAACGGTCTGAGCGGCGATCATGCCATGGCGCAGCACGATGGCGACAGCGGCGGAGTAGAGGTTATCGGCAAGGCCGCGTTGCAGCAGGGCTTCGGCAAGTTGAAGATGGTCGGGATCGAACCCCAGCGCTTTCGGTGGTTTTATCAGTTCTTTGAGTTGCATAGTGAGGGAGCAATCGCCCTCCTTTCGGAGTGTCATTCTTGCTCCCTCCATAATACCCGTAATGCGTCCACATCGCGCTAGGGGTAGCGAGTAGTCAGGCCCTTCTTTCCGCCCAAAAGCATGTCGCGTACTTTCGGGTAGGTGGGAGGGACGATATCCTTTTTAGCACGGCACATTGCTGCCGGAAGGGCTGGTCTGTGGCGGCGGGTAGATGGGAACGGCTCGGCACATATTTACGCCATCCGAGTTGACCGTGATCTTCACTACGGTCTGCTGCGTGATTGCGCTGGTGGTGGAGAGCGATATCTGCTGAGTCGCACTGGTGAACGTGTACGGATTGCTCAGATTGAGATCCGCCGGATTGCTGTACAGCATAACCGATACCCCACCAGGCGGGGGAGTATTCTGCAACGTGACGGTTAGAGTGAAGTAGGCGATGCCGTTGTTGTCGAAGGTCGGAATGGTGCTGTCGAGGCTGACGGGGTTATAGGTAGGCAAGACTGAAACCTCCTGGGTATAAGATAGGTCTACAAGGGACCGGGGTGTAGGGGACATCGGTCGAAATAGATGCAGACTGTCCCCTGTTTTCTCGCCCATCAGGAGGGAGAACGGGGAGCAGGGGGGCGGAGGCGCGCCTCCGCAATGGCTTCCTCTAACGTCAGGCGGCGGCCCTCACTCCAGAGCGCCTCGAATTCCTCGTGTGGCAGGCTGTCCCGCAGGG
>DATGIG010000330.1:0-8833 GCA_035295825.1 Chthonomonadaceae bacterium
GGAAGTGATGGCGCGGCAGCAGGCCAACCCGGACCTGCTGCTTCTGGACGTGCGCACGCCGGAGGAGTGGGATGAGCGCCATATCCCCGGCGCGATGCTGCTGCCGATGGATAGTTTGATCGGCCAGTTGGAAGAACTGGACCCAGAGCGGGAGACGGTCGTGCTCTGTGAACACGGAATGCGCAGCCAATCTGTTGCGCACTATCTGGCCACCCAGGCTGGCTTCCTGCAGGTGGCGCATATGGAGGGCGGTATGAGCGCATGGCCCGGCCTGACCGTAAGCGGCCCTTGAAGGGGGATCCGCTTTCCTGGCGATATCTGCGGCTTGAGACATGGTATAACTAGAAGGGCCGCCTGCGGAACGAAGCGGCCGAAGGGCTTTATTTCTATGAGGAGCGCGGAAAAGGAATGGCGTTTGTGAAAGTGGCCGATGCGGCGCAGGTGCCGCCTGGAGGAAGCCGGATCGTGGAGGCGGAAGGCAAGGAGCTGGCGCTGTTCAATGTCGAGGGCGCCTTCTATTGCATTGACAACGAGTGCCCTCACCGCTACGGCCCTCTCGGCGAGGGCGATTTGGAAGACGACGTGGTGACCTGCCCGTGGCATGCCTGGCAGGTCAACGTGCGGACCGGCGAGGTGCTCTACACACCCGGCTCCTGCGTGGGGACCTATCCCTGCAAAGTCGAGGACGGCGCTGTCCTCATTGATATTTAGCCCTCCTCCCCTAAAATTGGGGAGGGGCCGGGGGTGGGGGCTAATGCAGCACCAGCGTAGAGACGGACATGGGCGGCAGGGTGTAGGGGATCGGCCCGCCGGGCGGGATCTCCTGATGCCCGGCGGTCTGCGGCGTGGGTGAGGCCGCGGTGAGCTGGTAAATGTCCATCTGGTGAAAGGCGGCGCGGCTGCGCACGCTCAGGTCCGCCGGCAGCGGCTGGTCGGTCTTGTTGAGGACGACCACGACCATGCGGGCGGGGCCATGCGCGTCCTCGCTGGCGTAAACGGAGCTGCGCTCCACGTCGTTCGTCTGCGCCGCCACCGAGACATCTCCGAAGGCGCCGCCCTGCCCATCGTAGTTGCGGAACATGTCGAAACCGCCATAGGTAAATCGCTCGTCGCGGCTCAGAGACCAGAGCGCCGCCGCGAACAAACCCTCCCTGCCGAAGATGCCCAGCGCGTCGGCCTGGGCGATGCCCCCTGTTATATCGCCACCGCCCCCATAGTTATACTCCGTAATCGCCAGGCGCGTGCCCGGATACTGCTTTTCGATCTGCTCCTTCAGGCGGGGGATCAGGCGGATCGGCGCGTGCGTGGAATACTGGGTGATCCACGAGTCCTCTTTGTAATCCGGGTCCCACAGTGAGCGCGGCGCCTGCAGGCGCGCCTGGATCAGCGCCGGGTCGCTGCCGCTTTCGGTGATCCGCTTGCCGCCGCCCCGCGCCTCCGGATACCAGTGGATGTCCAGCACGTCCAGCAGCCGTTTGCCGGCGCTCTTCTCCGCATCCCGCATCCCGGCCAGGTAGAAGTCCAGAAAATTGCGGCCATGGGCATCCGGCGCGTTTTGCAGGGATTGAAATCCATTCCAGCCATAGCAGGCCGGCCCGAAGACGAGCGCCTTCGGCGCGACCGCTTTGATGGCGGAGGCGAACTCTTTCGAGCGCTGCAGCAGCTCGCTGTAGGTCAGCGGCGCAGGATGGATCTCGGCGTGCGTGTTGCTCCACAGGGCGGGCTCGTTGTCCAGGCAGTAGAAGAGCGTGCGCCGGGGGGCTTTGTGCGCGTTCGGGAATGTCTGCTCCATGAAATGGACGAACTCGTCCTCATACACGACGTTATCCGTGGTGTCCGGCGGGTAGGCGAACGGACGGTCTTTTTTCGGCAGGGTCCGATAGAAGCGCGTGCTCAGGTAGTCGGGCGTCTTGCGGACATCGCCATCGCCCTTCTTGTCCGCCGACACATAGCCGGCGATCGGGACCGTCATAATCATGGACGCTCCGGCCGCGAACGCCTCCGCGGTCGGCTTGCGCATGGCCTCTCCGGCAATATCGTCGCCGCCCATAAAACCATCGTTCTGGAAGTGATAATCGTTGCCGGCGTTGGAGGCGTTGTTCTCCCAGTTGTAGGCGGTCAGGCGGTTCCCGCCGACCCGCGTCAGGGTCAGGTATTTGGCGGTTCCCTTCCAATCCGGCTGATTGGTCCCATAGATGTACGGTGAGATGGCGACCCGGTTCTTCGAGTCATCTATCTGAAAATGGATCTCTGCCGGCGCAGCTTGCGCGCCGAGCATCCAGGCCATCGCCAGAAAAACGAGCATATTCCTTCCCTCTCTGTTGCAAATGTGTATCGGCTCTGCCCTACGTTTTCGCGTCTCCCGGACCGTTTTCCTCCACTAACGCGTGTAACCATATTGACAGGCTGCCATCAGACTATTAAAATATGTCCTCATAGAGCGCGACTCTGCTTGTCTTTGCTATCACCTGTGGGACGATATTTCTGAGATCCTGCTGATTCCAAACAACCCCAAGGAAGCCAATCTCCTCCTTCGCCCGGCAGACAGGAAGTAAGCGTCATTTCTATAGAGGAACCGGGTTAGATCTTTGGACGTAATAGGGGGTAGGGGTATGCCCTATAAGGCAAGGAGAAGAGGATGGCGGTCCAGGAGGAGAAAAAGGAAGAGGTGCTGCGGCGGCTGAGCCGGATCGAGGGGCAGGTTCGAGGGTTGCGCCGGCTGGTGGAGGAGGACACCTATTGCGTGGACGTGCTGACGCAAATCTCGTCTATCCATGAGGCGCTGCGCGGGGTCGGCAAGGTGATTATGCGCGACCATCTGCAGAACTGCGTCACGGATGCCCTGCGCGCCAACGACGAGAGCCGCGCGGAGCGCACCTACCAGGAACTGATGGACGTTATCTACAAGTTTGCGAAATAGGCTTGCCGGGGAAGTGAGGGTGGTGATGAAGAAGGACCGGGGCGCGCTCGCGCATCCGCCATCAGGAGTGATAAGGAACGGTCATAACGCAACGACCGCGCCGGCGCGCTGCGACCTGTCCGTCAAGGGGATGCACTGCGCCGCCTGCGCGGCGCGGGTGGAGAAGGCGCTGAAGGAGATGCCCGGCGTGCAGGATGCGGCGGTCAACCTGCTGGCGGAGCGCGCGGCGGTGACCTACGCGCCGGGCGAGGTCGAGCCGGAAGACCTGGTCGCCGCCGTGGACCAGACCGGCTATGAAGGCCGTCTCCTCGATGTGGAAGCGGGCGTGGTCGGTCCTGACGCCGAGGAGGAAGCGGCGGAGCCGGGCGCGCCGTCGTCAGAAGTTCAGGACCTGCGGCGCCGATTCACGGTGGCTGCCGCACTGACCGTGCCGGTGCTGATTATGGGCATGGGGCCGCATCTCGGCCTGTTCCCCATGCGTCTTGCCGAGCAGCCCTGGTGGAACTGGGTCCAATGTGCGCTGACCACACCGGTCCTGTTCTGGGCGGGGAGCGGCTTCTTCACCGGCGCCTGGGCAGCCATGCGCCAGCGCGCCAGCGACATGAACACCCTCATCGCCATCGGAACGCTGGCGGCCTACCTCGCTTCCCTGGCCGTCACGCTCGCTCCCAACACGTTCGCCGCGCGCGGCCTGGGCGGTGTCTACTACGAGACCGCGGCGGTCATCGTCACGTTGATCTTGATGGGCCGGCTGCTGGAAGCGCGGGCGCGGCGGGCCACCGGCGACGCGATCCGCGCGCTCCTGGGCTTGCAGCCCAGAACCGCCCGCGTGCAGCGTGACGGGCAAGAGCAGGACATCCCCATCGCGGAGGTCCGCGTGGGCGACTGCCTCCTCGTGCGGCCGGGCGAGAAGGTCCCGGTGGACGGCGTGGTGGCGTCCGGGCATTCCTGGGTGGATGAGAGCATGCTGACCGGCGAGAGCGCGCCCGTGGAGAAGCGTGAAGGCGATCCGGTCACCGGCGCGACGCTCAACCAGAGGGGCGCCTTCACGATGGAGGCGCGGCGGGTGGGCAAAGACACGGCTCTGGCGCAGATCGTGCGGTTGGTGGAGCAGGCGCAGGCTTCCCGCGCGCCTATCCAGCGGCTGGCGGACGTGGTCACGGGCTATTTCGTGCCGGTCGTGCTGCTCATTGCCGTCCTGACTTTCCTCGGCTGGCTCGTGTTCGGGCCGCAGCCGCGCCTGCTGCACGCGCTGCTGGCGTTCGTGTCCGTGCTCATCATCGCCTGCCCGTGCGCGCTCGGGCTGGCGACCCCGACCGCCGTCATGGTGGGCACCGGGCGCGGCGCGCAGTTCGGCGTGCTCATCAAAGACGCGGAGGCGCTGGAGACCCTGAGCCGCGTCACCATGGTCGTCCTCGATAAGACCGGCACGATCACGGAAGGCAAGCCCTCGCTCACGGACGTAACGGTCCTGCCGGACGTGGACGCGGGGGAATTACTGCGCGCCGCCGCCTCCGTGGAGCGCGCCAGCGAGCATCCGGTGGCGGCAGCGATCGTCGCCGGGGCGCAGGCGCGTGGGCTGGCGCTCCGGGAGGCAGCCGCATTCCAGGCGATCTCCGGGCGGGGCGTCAAGGGGCAGGTGGAAGGCTATCCGGTCCTGGTCGGCAGCGGGCTTCTGCTGCGGGAGCGCGGCATCGAGGTCCCGGTAGTTCTCGCGCAGGAGGTCGAGCGGCTCTCCGGCCTGGGCCGCACGCCAGTCTTTGTGGCGGTCGGAGGCCAGGCGCTGGGCGTGCTGGGGGTGGCGGACGCGCTCAAGCCGGGAGTGGCGCAGGCCGTCGCGCGGCTCACAGCGCGGGGGGTTCAGGTGGCGATGCTGACCGGGGACAACCGGCACGCGGCGGAGGCGGTCGCCCGGCAGGCCGGAATCGAGCGGGTACTGGCCGAGGCGCTGCCGGAGCAGAAGGCGGAAGAGGTCCAGCGGCTGCAGGCGGAAGGGCAGGTCGTGGCGATGGCCGGCGACGGTATCAACGACGCGCCTGCTCTGGCGCAGGCGGACGTCGGGATCGCCATCGGGACGGGGACGGACATCGCGCTGGAGGCGGCGGACGTGGTCCTGATGCGCGGCGATCTGGACGGGGTGGGGGACGCGCTCGCGCTCTCTCGCGCCACGATGCGCACGATCCGGCAGAACCTGGGGTTCGCCTTCGGCTACAACACGCTGGGCATCCCGATCGCCGCGGGGGCGCTCTACCCGCTGACCGGCTGGCTGCTCTCGCCGATGGTCGCTGCGGCGGCGATGGTGCTCTCCAGCGTTTCGGTGGTCACCAACGCCCTGCGGCTGCGCGGCTTCACGCCGAGGGGACGCTAGAAAAGGGAGGGAGCGGAGAGAGTGGGATTCGAACCCACGGTGCCTTGCAGCACACGGCTTTTCGAGAGCCGCACCATAGACCACTCGGACATCTCTCCGCATGGCTATAATAGCGAGGTCGCAGGGAACGCCCTCTGAGGGAATCGAACCCCCGACGACATGCCTTAGGACGGCATCGCTCTATCCGCTGAGCTAAGAGGGCGTAAAGGTTTGTTTAGCCCTAAGACAGTTATTCAATAGGGAAAACAACGCGCTCGGAGGGACTTGAACCCCCGGCCTACAGGTCCGCAACCTGTCGCTCTATCCGCTGAGCTACGAGCGCATGACCGACACGAAAAGGGATAAAGAAGGCAGCTTACCCCTCTACGAGCATATTCATTATACCGTACCGCCCGTCATGCGTCAAGACGGATTCGCTTCGGAGCGAGCGAAGAATTGCCTGCTACTCTTTCCACCTACCGAACGAAGATTGAACCTGTCTCACATGCTTTGAGGGTAGACCACCCTTCTCCCGTGAGGGCATTCACATAGACCAGACGAGAATTCCCTTCATCCAGCATATAGATAGATCCCTCCTCCTTTCCCAGGCAGATATGGCGCACCCGATAGGTTTTCTGGTCTCCATAGATATTGGTCGTGGCGCTCAGACGGTTACGACCGGTTATATCATCCACACGAAGGATTGTGGTAACGGTATTCGTATGATCGCTGTCGAGAGCAGCAATCCAGAGGCGCTGCTGGCTGTCTATGCTGATGCTTTGAGGGCCGCAAGGCGTCTTGAGCACTTTATAGTGGTTTCCCTTCATATCATCCACACGCACGATCTGGCAATGTGCCCTGTCTGCGATATAGATATGCCCTTGTCGATCCGTGCAGACAGCCTGTGCAAAAAAGAAGCCACCGAGGATTTCCCATTTCTTCGCCGTCATATCGGCCATCCGTACGACACGATCGTTCCCGACAACATAAATACGGTCGTGAGAGTCTACGTAGACATTGTCTGGGCCTCCGATTTCTTGATAACCAGTCACTGTCGTGCTGTCTGGTATTTTGCTAACCGTGATCCAGTTCTTGCCTTTCATGTCATCGATACGGACCACACGATTATTCAGGGTATCCGCGATGTAGATTCTTCCCTTGCGATCCGTGCAGATGCCTTCTGGATAAGAGAACTGTCCGATCCCCTTGCCCTCTGTGCCGTAAGTCACCTTGTTTTTGCCAGTCATATCGTCTATACGGACCAGGCAGTTATTCTCCGAGTCTGTATAGAAGATTGGACCAACAGGCACGGAAGGATGATCGGCACGCGTACCATTGCCATTCTGCGCGGGTGCAGCATAAAGAGGCCATCCCAGGCCGCTGACCAAGAGAATCAGGAGTAAGAGTGCAATCAGGCTAAAATGTCTCCTTCTCATACGGTCTCCCACTGCTCCACGACCTGTGTTATTCATAGCAGGTCATCACAGCCGCTTTTTCGCCATCCCAATATTCCTCCATTCTCCGTTCGGAAGAAGCTTCCAGGTTCCATCCCAGTCCACAAACAGAAGGTTCCCTTTTGCAGAACGCTTTAGAACAGGAGTGCCGCTCCAGCGATACAACTCAGTATCCGCATCCCAGTATTCCCTATTCCACGAAAGGATTAGATCCAGCTTACGCCCTCTAACCTGTAGCAGCAGCACGATTCCTGCCGCCTGATTCTGCCCAGAAGCAGCGGGAGAATACCAGCGCACGCCGAGATAGGTCTTTTCACGTACCTTCACCAGGCCAACGAAATCGTATGCATTCTTGTCATAATAGTTTCGGCCCAACTGGTAGACAATATTATTCAGTTGACTATGGTTCCAGATAACAGGATTGGTCAGTAAAGCACTGAAAATCAGTGGCTTGGTCAGGGCTTTACGCCCGCTGGTCACGAGCAAAGCAGGAACGCCATTGGCTCTACCGATGCTAAAGTGGATGCGGGAAGCAGGCACGAGACTCGATAAAGGTATTGAGGCCACGACAGGACTACGGCTGTCCGACGCCGAAGCAGGCGGTTTGGCTCTGTATTGAAGCAGGAAGACGGCGAATTCTGGCCCGCCTTCCTGTTCGAGAAGGCTATGTGATCTGATGCCTGCTCCGTGGACGAGCAATGGCTTGAACAGGCACGCGCATCGGGCCTGTTGCGGCACACCCAACAGAGAGCCAAGAAAGCTGTAAGCCATCATCAAGTAAATAAGGCCGACATGAGCAGACATATTTCCACCCCTGGACTTTGAGTTGTTATAATATTAGCACAATGAATGGCGCGTGCAATGACCCGTCGCGTCTCGGGCGAGAGCGTGTGCTTCCCACGCAGACGATATGTGCGCAGGTCGCAGTAGCACGGCCAGACCGCCTCCCAGATGCACCACAGAGCAGGGTCGCTCGTGTCGTCATGGATTTGGAAGAAGCGGTCGTCGTACTCGTCGTTGGTAATCACCCCCGACGCGAAGTGGCGCAGCAGCTGCGCGTACGCGTCGCGGG
The DNA here is from genome assembly GCA_035295825.1 of Chthonomonadaceae bacterium. GTDB lineage: Bacteria > Armatimonadota > Chthonomonadetes > Chthonomonadales > Chthonomonadaceae > DATGIG01. Next base: position 7,794 of record DATGIG010000330.1, read on the forward strand.
CAGCGCGGTCAACCATTGCCTCTGCTCCTTGAGGGACTTCCGTGAGCGCAATTCCGTTCCACACCTGCCCTGCGCAGTCCTCTCAGAGATGGTCGCATAGTGGCATAGGTCATCCAACTATCAGGACCGCCACACGTATGAGTGCTCTCAGGCCACCTCGTATCCAGCGCATAGGTTTTTACCTCTTCTTCATGCCCGTCTGCTTGATCAACCCCTCCAGCTCTTTCCTTTGCTCCTCTGAAGGCTGCAACCGAAGAGCCTCCTCGACCAGATGCCGTGCCTTGTCGATTCTGGCACAGCCTACCGCCCAGCGCGCCGCGTTCAGATAGAGCGGCAGCAGGATAGCGGGATCGTCCGAGCCTGCCCGAAGGAGGAGGTTAATGGCTCGTAGCTCTCTATCCAGCGCCCAATCATAGAGATCGGCCGCTCTGCCTGCGTCGCCTTTCTCTTTCAACTCTGCTGCAACCCGAGCAAACCAGGCTGCCTCGTCGTGTTGCCGCTCAAAAGTCCTGGCTGTCTTACGGCGCATCTACTGTTTCTCTCCTGCCTTCCTGAGCAGTGCCATAGTATCAAAGTGCTTATTCTGAGCCGCCCACTTGAAGGCCGTTTCTCCTTGCTCGCACGCCAGATTGACTTTGGCTCCTCTGGAAAGAAGCAGCTTCACGCTATCCGTTTGGCCGTAGAAGGCCGCCAGCATCAAGGCGGTCTCTCCATAGGGTTCCCGTGTATTAGCACCGGCTCCCTGGTCTAAAGCTTTTTGCACGTCGGCCGCTGTACGGTAGTGGGCTGCCTCCAATAAGGCATTGTTGAGCTTGTCTTGACGGAGCTGGCGAAAGAAGCCAGGCCAGGGCCAGATAAGAAGCGCCAGGCAGATGGCAGCTATGGGTAGTTTAAGCAGCCAGGGAAATGGATGGCGCTTTCGATCGGGTTGGGGGCTATCCATGGTCTATATCGCCCTGTCGCTGGCCTGCAATAGCAGATCCCTCTTCTTGGTAGTTACTTCTTTGCACCCGCTTGTTTGAGAAGGGCTTGGATAGCAG
>DATGIG010000331.1:0-10409 GCA_035295825.1 Chthonomonadaceae bacterium
TTGCAGTGGCCCGCGAGACGGGTCCTTTAGGGCCCGGTAAGTCTCAGGAGGTTGGAATTTGCCTGACAAACGGTTGTGCGGAACGTTATGCGGAGTTGCGGGAGAGGCGCCGTCGGAGCGCCGCCATGCCGACGATTCCGCCGCAGCCCCCCAGCAGTAACAGCAGGCTGGAGCCTTCCGGAGCGATGGAGTCCAGTTGGACATCATCAAAGAGGATTTGGTTGCCCACCCTGCCGGAGCCGCCTGCGTCGACGATCCGGACGCTGAGCAGGCCGGAATCCGCAGCCGATGCCGTGTAGGTTGTGGAGAAGTCCTCGAAAGTGCCTCGCGGAATGGCGTTGCCGTCTATGGAGAGGGAGGAGAGGAGCGTTCCGCCGGTGACCTGGCCGCCGGAAACCGTGCCGCCCTCCCAAAGCTGCAGATCGGCGTTGCCGGTGTAACCGTCGAGCCGGTTGCCGAAGTAGGCCGACAGAATATACTTCTGTCCTGCCGCCACGGATGCCCCGGTCTGCTGGGCGATGCTGACGCCGACATAAGGGTTGTCGGTCGCGGGAAATCCAAAACCGATGTAGCCGATCTGATTGCCGTCCGGCGCAGCCTGATTGAAAGACTTATTGGGAGTGTTATGCACGACGATGGAGGAGACGCCTACCCCCAGCAGAGTACTTCCTGGGGTAGACCAACCGGGGATCGTACCGTCATCCGAGAAGGGATAGATCTGGGGATTTTCAAAACTGAAGTTGGTGATAGGGATGTTGGTCTGCGCGCCCGCCGTGCCGGGGAGCAGCGCGTTGAGCGTGATGAGAGATAAGACAGATGCCGAAAACGAGATAGCACGACGTAAGACATAGTTGCGAATCATTGGTCCATCCTTCCCATAAGAGGAGCATATGGTAGTATCCCATACCGGGGTGACGGAAATGTGGACAAACCAGGGGGGAAAACGTATCCGATACCTGTTACCAACGACATCTTGGTACGTCTAATGGATACGAAACGCGTTTGTTGGCTCGCCTGGGGATCGGGCGAAAGCATTTGCCCGGAGGAGAACCGGGCAAGAGAAAAAGGCAGTCAGGAGAATAGCATGGCACTGTACAACTTACTCTTCACCTTCACCGTTCTGGCGGCCCTGGTCGCACAGCAGCCCGCATCGCGGCAGCCCGAGCATACGATGCAGTCGTATCTTCAGGCGTTCAGCAAGGCTACCAAAGATAAGGACGGCCGCGTGACCGTGCCCTACTACGTGGATCACACCACGGTGGACGCCACGGCCTTCCAGGGCGTGAAGAACACGCTGGTTTTGTCCGCGCCGACGCCCCAGGTTACTCATGAGGAGGCCATGAAGCACCCCGAATTGCGGGACGAACTGGAGGTGCGGCTGACCCCGACCGTTCTGAATCAACTCAAGAAGCTGGGAGTGAAGGATGTGGCGACCTATTTCCAGGGCCACACCATCCGTGTGACCGGGAAGTCCTCTTCAGCCATCTACCTCTGCTTTCCGGCCGTAGCCGTAAGTACGGTGCTGGTCGAGCGCGCGGAGGACATCACGATCATTCCGGATATCGCTCCCAAAAAGCCGGACGATGGCAAGATCAAGCTCTAATCCGCTAGTCGGGGACAGGTTAGCTTGTCCCCTTGCCTGTCCTGGGCAACCACAGGGGGTTGCCCCTATATTTATCGTCAGGTGACGTAGGGGCGCGCAGGACGCAGCAGTAGGGGCGCTGCTTGCCGCGCCCTGCCCTACAGATTCCTGGGCAACTACAGGGGGTTGCCCCTACTCCTGTTCGTCGGCGATCTGGCGGCTGTAGAGTGCGTTCAGGTCGGCGAGTACCTGCGGGAAGCGCACCTGCGCCATCTCCAGATCGTCATACGTATACGCAAAGCTCTTCCCGCCGAACTCCACGCGAATCGTGACGCTCCCCGGACGCTCTTTTGAGGTCTCTTCGCCTCTCCCGAACAGTTTGCGAAATACCATTATGTCTCCCTTGTGTGGATCATGGGATCACTTCCCTGGCGCGATCTGGGGCCAGCCATCGCGGTCCCAGGTCACTGTCCTGATTTCGAGCATGGACTTGCCGCCCTTCTCGCGCACATACTCGTAGTGGCAACTGAAGCGGTCCACGCCATTGTCGGAGAGGATGCCCGCGTGCCCCGGACCGACCTTGGCATCGAAGGGGGCGCCGGACCCCATATCGGGTACGGAGCCGAGGAGCAGGGTCCCGCCGCCCCGGAGCATCTCCACACCGTCTCTATCCCGATAGGGGCCGATGACATGGGCGGAGCGCCCGACCCGGATATTATACGTGCTGCGTCGGCCACGACAGCAGTAGTCCCAGTTGACAAACAGATAGTAGTAGCCCGCGTGGTAGTAGAGAAAGGGGGCTTCGATGGCGTTTTTGGGATCCTGTGGGTGTTTTGCCAGTGTATAGAGGGGCGAGGTGGGATAGAGGCGTCTCCCGGTTGCAGGGTGCAGTTCGATCATCTGGATCCCGCCCCAGAAGGAGCCGAAGACGAGCCAGAGCCTGCCGTCCGGGCCGAGCGTCACGCCGGGATCGATGGCATTAAAGTTATCCTGCGCTTCCGACCGGATCACCACCCCATGATCCACCCACGCCAGAGGATCGAGGGTGGGACTGGTCGCCAGGCCGATGGCCGAAACGTTCCTGCCGAACGTCGAGACCGTGTAGTAAAGGTAGTATTTCCCACGGATATACCGCACATCGGGCGCCCAGATGCTGTTGCGGGTATTGCCCGGGACCACCTCTTTGACCCAGTCCGGAGACATGGGGAAGACGCTGCCCCGAGGGGTCCAGTGGATCCGGTCTGTGGAGGAGAACGACAGACAGCCGCGCCCGGTCCCGAACACCCAGTAGGTGTCGCCCTCTTTCACAAGGGTGGAGGGGTCGTGCAGTGAGAGATCGGTCTCCTCGGCTTCCACCAGCGTCCTAGCGGTCGTCAGCATGACCAGCGTCAATGCCTTCGATAGAACTTGTCGTCGGTTCATCCTGCCTCACCCATCATTCTCACCCTTGGGCATCGTGATACCTTTGAACACCTAAGAAAACCCTCTTCCCTCCATTGAGAAAGTAACGCTTGCGCCCTTGCTCCCCTCTCCCTTGAAGGGAGAGGGGCTGGGGGGTGAGGGTAGAACCTCCCAGATCGGTTTTCTAGGCACTCTTAGGGAAACCATCAAATTGGTAGCGGCGGCCCGCCTTTGTGGTGAAGTGGCCGGTCCGTTCCTGGAAGCGTACGGTGCAGGGGCCGCCCAGGTGCGACAGGACCACCACCTTTTTCGGCTGCCCTTTCTCCCACTCCATCTCGATCTCAAAACCGCCCCGCGCCCGCAAGCCGCGCACATGGCCGGAGGGCCAGGCGGACGGTAACGCGGGCAGCAGGTGGATCTCGCTGGAGTGCGACTGCACCAGCATCTCCAGGATGCCCGCCGCGCCGCCGAAGTTGCCGTCTATCTGGAAGGGCGGGTGCAGGTCGAACATATTGGGCGCGGTCCTTGCGGGTGTCAGCAGCCCGGTGATCAGCTTGTAGGCGTGGTCGCCGTCCTCCAGGCGCGCCCAGAGGTTGATGCGCCAGGCCATCGCCCAGCCGGTGCTCTCGTCGCCCCGCGTCTCCAGCGATTTGCGCACGGCGGCGAACAGATCCGGGGTTTTGCGCCGGGTGATCTGATCGCCGGGATAGAGGCCGTACATATGGGACACATGCCGGTGCTGCTGCTCCGGCGCGCCCGCATCCCAGTCCTCCAGCCACTCCTGCAATTGCCCATGCACCCCGATCTGCATGGGCGCAAGCCGCGCCCGCGCCGTCTGGACCTGCTTGCGAAAGTCGGCGTCCAGGTTCAGGATCTCGGCTGCCTGGGCGCAGGCGTCGAACAGATCGCGGAGGATCTGCATGTCCATCGTCGGCCCGGCGCAGATGCTGACGTTGGGGTGGTGGGCGTTTTCGGGGGAGATGGAGGGGCAGGTGACCAGCCACTGGTGGGTCGGCTCCTCGACCAGCGTCTCCAGGAAGAACTGTGCCGCGCCCTTCAGATAGGGATAGTGCCGGGCCAGCGCCTTTTTGTCGCCGGTGTACTCATAGTAGTCCCAGAGGCTTTTGCAGAGCCATGCGCCGCCGGTCGGCCACATGCCCCAGAAAGTCCCATCCACCGGGGCCGTGCCGCGCCAGGCATCGGTGTTGTGGTGGCAGACCCAGCCTCCCGTACCGTACTGGGTCTTCGCCGTCTGCGCGCCGGTCACCGTCAGGTCGGCGATCATATCGAAGAGGGGGTCGTAGCACTCCAGCAGGTTGGCCGGCCCGGCGGGCCAGTAGTTCATCTCCGTATTGATGTTGATGGTGTATTTCGAGCCCCAAGGCGGCGACATGCTGTCGTTCCAGAGCCCCTGCAGGGTGGCGGGCTGGCCGCCCGTGCGGGAGCAGGAGAGCAGCAGGTACCGCCCGAACTGGCAGTAGAGGGCGGGCAGCGCCGGATCCTGGCCCTGCGAAAAATCGCGAATGCGTGCATCCGTCGGCTTTTCGGAGGAGGCGGGGGACGCGCCCAGGTCCAGCGAGAAGCGACGGAAGCGGGGCTGATAGTCGGCCATGTGCGCCTCGCAGAGCGTGGCATAGGACTTGCGGGATGCGGCATCCAGATGCTGCAGCGCCGCCGCTCCCGGCGGGCCGACCTCTTTGTAGTTGTGGTAGCCGGTCCCAATGGAGATTAAGAGCGTAACGGCGTCCGCGCCGGAGACCTGCAGCTTATTCTCCGCAGCCTGCACCTTACCGCGCTCGGCATGGACCCGGAGCAGGGTCTGGAACTGCACCGCGCCCACAGCGCCGGCGGAGCGCCCGCTCGTTCCCATCAGCGCCAGGGTATCCGCTCCCTGGACATGGACCTCCGTATGTTGCGGGCTGGCGAGAGAGGCGGTGAACGCGACCTTACCGGGGTGGTCTGCCCGGATTCGGACCACGATCACCTGGTCGGGCGCACTGGCAAACGCCTCCCGCGTGTACTTCACACCATCCGCCGTGTAGGAGACCGTGACGATGGCCTCGTCCAGATCGAGCTGCCGGCGATAGTCGCTTATCGTTTTCGCTGCCGGAAAATCCAACTCCAGGCTGCCGACCGTCTGGTACTGCGATTGGGCCATCGGGCGGCCCATGAAGTGGGCGTTCACCAGGTTCTGGGCGTCCTCCCACTGGCCCGCGAAGATCAACCGCCGTATCTCTTTCAGGTTCGCCAGACCGTCAGGGTTGGCATAGTCGTGCGGGCCACCGGCCCACACCGTGCCTTCATTAAGCTGCAGGATCTCCCTGTCGGTCCCGCCGTAGACCATCGCGCCCAACCGCCCGTTCCCGATGGGCTGGGCATGCAGCCAGTCGGAGGCAGGTCGATCATACCACAACACCCAGGGCGATGCCATCTCTACCTCTCCCTTCTTCCCTTCGCCTCCTGCAAGAGCGCCTTCGGCCCCCTCTGCGAGCAGGCTGCCTGCTCCCAACAGCGTGGCCGCGCCCAATCCAGCTTTCAAAAACCTGCGCCTGTCCATGGTTCTTTTCCTTTATCGTCCGGGGAGATTTATAACATGCCCAATCTTGCCGCGCAGTCGGCGAGGATCTCGCGCTCCCAGGGTGGGCGTTCCGGGGAGCGGGGGTGCGTCCGGTTGGTCGGGATCTTGCCCAGCAGGTGCAGGAAGATCGCGGCGGAGTGCTTGTAGGCGGGCACCGGGGCGCGAAAGGCAACATTGCCCAAGTACTGCAGCGCGTCCGCCAGAGCGAGGTAGGCGGGGTCCTGCGCCGCCCAGAGCCGGTCCCGCTCCGCAAATTTCGCGGGCGCGAAGGCTGCCAGCCCCAGCAGGTAGTCGCTCCCATACTCGACCATATCGATGCCGAGGTCGTTGCCGGTGAAGATCCGGAAATCGGGGCGCAGGCGGTCCCGCAGCGCCAATCGCTCCAACTCGACCAAACGGTCCAGGCTGGAGTGCTTCATGCCCTGGAGCTGTGGGATCTGCAGGATGCCGGTCACGACCTCCTCCGACCAGATCTCGCCGTTGGGCGCGAACATCTTGCCCAGTTCAAAGGCATAAGCCCTCTCCACCTCGGAGACTGCCGCCGCATAGGTCGCGATCACCTCGGAGGCCGGGACGCCCTGCAGCCGCGCGGTCTGGAACAGGATAGGCGTGCCGCCATGCTCCCGAATGCGTGCGATCTCCCGCCGATAGAGGTCCGTTACTATCCCCTCCTGCCCCTCGATATAGGCTCCGGCCACGAACGCAGCCCCGTTTAACGTCTCCTGCGCCAGGCGCAGCACGCGTGCCTTCTCCGCATCGGTCAGCAGGTTCACATAGCCGGTGTCCATATTGACGGCGGGGGTCAGACCGGCAGCGACCGTCTCCTGCAGCAGCATCGCATAGGCGTCCTCCGCGATCTGCCCCGATTCCGTAAAGGGCAGCAGCAGAGCTGCCATGCCCGCTATCCTGCGTCCGGGCTGTCGGCGCGCATGGACGTCCGCCAGGCTTATGGCACGCTCCCCCTGCGTCATCTCGGTAGCTCCGGCACGGCGACCCAGGCCCGCTCCCGCCAGGAGCGGAGCCCGCACTCGGCAAGCTGGACCCCCTTGGCGGCCTCGTGCAGGTCCCAGGGGAAGGGCGCATCGGCGGCCACATGGCGCAGGAACAGCTCCCACTGCGCTTTGAACGCGTTGTCGAAGGCGATGTTAGGCGGTACGGTGGTCCAGCCGTCGGTATAGCGGATCGGGCTGGGGATGTCGGGGTTCCAGACCGGGCGGGGCGTCAGGACGGCGGGCTGAATGACGCAGTCGCGCAGCCCGGCAACGGCGGAGCCTTTCGTGCCGTCCACCTGGAGGGTGAGCAGGTCGTCCCGGCGGACCCGCACGCACCAACTGGAGTTGAACTGGGCGATGATGCCGCTCTCCAGTTGGAAGGTGGCATAGGCGGCGTCATCGGCGGTGCTCTCATAGGGTTTACCCCCCTCGTCCCAGCGCCGCTTTACGTGGGTCGCGCCCAGGCAGGAGACCGCCTGCACGTTGCCGAAGAGGTTGTCCAGCACATAGCGCCAGTGGCAGAGCATGTCCACGATGATGCCCCCGCCCTCCTCCTGGCGGTAGTTCCAGGAGGGTCGCTGCGGGGGCATGCCGTCGCCGCCCTCGCTCGGGTCGCCGCCGGTAAAGACCCAGTAGCCGAACTCGCCCCGTACGGAGAGGATCTCCCCGAAGAAGCCGCTGTCGATAAGCTGCTTCAGTTTGCGCAGGCCGGGCAGCCAGAGCTTATCCTGCACCACCCCATGCTTGACGCCCGCCGCTACGGCGCGGCGGTAGAGGTTCAGGGCGTCCTCCGTGTTAGTAGCGGTCGGCTTCTCGCAATAGACGTGCTTCCCGGCGGCAATGGCTTTTTCGACGGCGGGGACGCGCAGCCTGGTGAGTTGGGCATCGAAATAGACGGTGTTGGCGGCATCCGCCAGGGCGCTGTCGAGGTCCGTGGTCCAGCGCACGCCGCCCGCCTGCGCCGCCAGGGCCGCGAGCTTGTCCGCATTGCGCCCTACCAGGACCGGTTCCGGCAGGATCGCCTCCCGGTCGTTGAGGCGCAGGCCGCCCTCGTTGCGGATGGCGACCAGGGAGCGCATGAGGTGCTGATGGGTCCCCATGCGCCCGGTGACGCCGTTCATGATGATGCCGATGGTATGTGTGGTCATAGGCTTTTAGAATCGCTCAATTATTCTTATTCTGATCGGGGAGGGATGGTATATTGGGGCGTCGCACCGTCCGGCAGCGGGGGCGCCTCTATACCCGCGCGGGGGAGCGTGCCCTCCAGTTCCTGCCGCCAGTGGGCCACGTCGCCTGCCGGGCCATAACAGTAGATCATGCGCAGGGGCGTGTCGCCCGTGTTGGTGAGCTGGTGATAGACGCCCGAAGGGATGTAGACTACCTGTCCGGCAGTGAGCCTTTGGCGCTCCTCCCCGACGCACATCTCGCCGCTGCCCTCCAGCAGGAAATAGATCTCCTCTTGTTCGTGGTTGTGCCAGGGGACCTGCCCCCCCGTCGGCTCCAGCGTGACATAGCCCAGGCAGAAGTTCTCCGCCTGGAGGGGGGATAACCCGCCGACCAGGTTCTGGGAGCGCCGCCGGGCCGGAAACGCCCGCCCCTGGATCTGATTGAGATCCGCGATACGCATAAAGCTTCTTTCCTCTCTGCATCGAATCTTCTGGTAGTTCGCCGCCTGCCGCCGAACTCCTCCTCCATCTGGCACGAAATCGGGAGGGCAATCCTTCCGGAGGCGGATGCGTGGGGAGGAGGCCGAAAATATCCTGTACATTTTATCGGGAGCGCTCTAAAGAATTCAGGGATGTGGCCGATGATGAAGATGCGCTTATCAGGTTTGAAAGGCATTCTCGCCTGATAGCGTGGAGGACCACAATGAGCAATCAAGATATCTCCATCTCTCCCGTGACGCTAAACGGCTTTACCTTTAGCGGAATCGACGCGCCCTATTCGACATCGGCTGTTGTACAGACGCCCGGTATCACACAGGCGGTCGTGTCGAACGGCATCGGCGCACAGACCCCGGAACAGGCAGCCATCGTTTCCATCTCACTGGCGGCGCAGTTCTACAGCGAACTCCAGCAACTGCTGGCGCGGGATCCTGGCATGTTCAAACAGGTGCTTACCCATATCATTGGTAAGCTGAACACCGCGACCCTGAACAGCGCCGGGGAGGAGCAGCAGTTCCTCGCGACACTCACACAGAAGTTCCAGCAGGCCGCCCACGGAGACCTGTCCGGGCTGCAGCCGTCGCCGCTGCCCACTAGTGAAGACCTGCTGCCACATATCTTGCCTCCCGTGTCTGAGTTGGGAAATCTCGTCGTTGGCCCACAGGCACAAACCCCTATCAACCCCAATCTGCTGACCCTACAACTGCAGCAAGCCACACTGGGCGATCTCTTATTCGCGCCGAATCTGCATCCGTTGTCGGCCATTGGCGATCTGTTCGCCCTGCAGCCGCCCATTCCGGCCACCATCGGCGACCTCTTTCTGCCCCAATCTCATACCACGGTCAATCTCCAGCATCTTGTGGCCGTCTACGGGCACAAGGGGCAACTGTTGACCGAAGCCTTCCCGACGCAGGATGCAATCACCTACCATGCCCCCTTCAGCCCCGGCACCCAGCAAGCGCTGGATAGCATTGTTCAGGAGCTGCACACCGCCCTCTTCGGCTCTTCCAACACGCCCTGAGCGGCGTAAAGCCGAACCTTGGCGAACCGGAGTAGGGTTCCTTCACACGCTCATCATGCATCCACGCGTCTCCGTTGCTTCTTGAAGGTGTGGGGATCACAAATCCGGTCTCCAGCATCGCTCCATCCTCTTTCCTGAATGAGCAGAAACAGCGCAGGATTCTGTCCGCCGGTGTCGAATCGCATCGTCAAAGCGTTGCTAATCGCGATTAGCAATATGGATTGGGGAGCGGCCTGACATCTGCTTCGGGAGGGACTTATGTTGCGAACACGTCTGCTTGCGGCCTGGATACTCTGGTTGATGGCGCTGAGCGTCTGTGGAAGGGCCGATGCGCCGCCGGAGGTAGTAGAGCGTGGGAAACGGGCAACAGCGCTAGTAGAAGCAGCAGGAGGCAGGCAATTTGGAACCGCCTTCTGTATCGAGCGCACGGGGTTCTTTCTAACGAATGAACATGTTGCCGGTGTGCCGGGCACGACGGTGACGCTGGTGCTGCAACCAGGAGAAAAAGCGCAGCAAGTGCTGACCGCTCATGTTATTCGCACCGATAAGGAGGCCGATCTCGCTCTTTTACGCGTGGATAATCCTCCAGCTCTTACCGCGCTGAACCTGGGCAGCATCGGCGGATTGGGGGAGACACAGGCGGTCTTGGCGTTCGGCTATCCGTTCGGGAAGGACCTGGCGGTCACCGCAACGGAATATCCCAGCGTTACGGTCAGTACCGGGCGAATCACCGCACTGCGTAAAAGCGCAGGCGAACTCCAGGAGATCCAGGTGGATGCCGCGCTGAATCCCGGCAACTCCGGCGGCCCTCTCTTGAACGAACAGGGGCAGGTTATCGGCGTCGTGCATATGGGAATCCGGGATTCCGGGGTCCACTTCGCGATTCCGGTAAGCCGCGTGCAGCAGATACTTTCGGCGTCGGAAATCACTTTTGCCCCTCCTGTTATCCCGGAAAGCAAACAACATACGGCGCACACATTTGTAGCGGAGGTGACGCAATTCGTTCAACCGGTGGCCGGAGTGACCGTTGAGATGACCCTGAATACCGGCCTCGACGCGCCCCGCGTCTTCAAAGCAAGTACCACCGATGGGCATAAGTTTGCCCTGCAAGCAGCACCTCTGCCGGCTACGATGGATCTGAATCGGCTTACCGTCACCGCACGGGAAAACG
>DATGIG010000332.1:0-12829 GCA_035295825.1 Chthonomonadaceae bacterium
GTTCGCTCCCTCCCCGGCGGCCAGCGGCAGTTCGGGGTGCATGTCGGCCAGCGTGCGGTAGGCGTCCAGGGCTTCGGAGTGGAAAGGCTCCTCCAGCCAGGTCAGCTCGAATTCCCGGAAGTGTTCGGCGCGGGCCAGCGCGGGCGAGGGGTCATCGCCCCAGACCACACCCGCATCCAGCAGCAGAACGCCGTCCGGCCCCAGGCCCTCCCGCGCGGCGCGGACCTGCGCCACATCCTCCCCAACGGTCCCCTTGCCCATCGGCCCCCAGCCGAACTTCGCCGCGCGAAAGCCCTGCGCGCGGATGGAGCGCGCTTTCTCATAGGTCTCTTCCGGCGTATCGCCCAGCAGGACGGAGGCGTAGGGCAGCTTGGGATAGGCGACCGGGTCGCCGAGCAGTTGGTAGACCGGGACCTCCCTCGCCTTGCCCAGCAGATCCCAGAGCGCGACGTCCACACCGGAGAGGGTGTGGTTGGTCTGGAGCATATCCAGCCCCAGCCGCCGGACCTCCGCGTTGATACGGCGGATGTCGTCCGGGCTGTCCAGCCTCGCCCCCTCCACCGATGTCTTCACCGGCTTGCAGACGCCATGCGAAGGCGGGCAGCAGTAGGCGGCGATGCAGGGCAGCGGGGCGGCTTCGCACTCGCCCCACCCCTCCCAATCGCCCGCGCGCACCCGAACCAGCAGGGCGTCCTGGCTCCCATCCACCTCATCGGTGATTTCGGGCATGGTGAGATAGAAAAAGTCCACGGATTCGATACGCATCGGCCTGCCTCCCTCAGAGATCCTGTCGGCTCACTCGCTGACGGAAGGTTCGCCGGAGGGAGGTGGAATCCCTGCTGTTCAGGCAGTTGGGCTAATTCGTATCGTGCATTTTGCGTTTGTTCTCCGAGTTGGAACTGGCCGCACCGCCCTGGTTGTCGCCTGGATTGCCCGCCTGGTTCGTGTCGGCGTCATCGCGATTGGCCGAACTCCCCTCGGGCACACCATAATCGCGACCGTTCGCCTGGGCATTGGTTGGAGGAGGAGGGGGAGGAGGATCGCGGTGAAACCAGCCCTGCGACCACCCGATGATACCCAGCGCCAATACGATGACGACGGAGAGCAGCGCGATCTGAAGTCGTTTGGTCTGGGACAGGGGCTCGCCGGACGCGCTTTTCGAAGGGCTCTTCGGATCGGACTTGCTCTGGCTCGGGGTAGGCTTTTTATTGTTCGGATCGGGTAGATTTACAGTGACCGGCATGTCTATTCTCCTTCGGTATCGCGCTATCCTGCCGCCGCATCGGCAATCAACGAGAGGCTAGTCGGTTATGTGTTCCTTGACGTTGTTCGGTGCGTTCGCGTTGGAGCCGGCAGGGGCGCTCTCACTGTCATCGGGCTTGCCCATCCGATTACCGTTCTCGTCTAAGGGGTTGTTATCGGCGTCTGCGTGACGAGTAGCAACGCGAGGAAACAACCAGCCTTGCGACCATCCGATAACACCCAGCGCCAGAACAATGACGACTAAAAGCAGCGCGATCTGCAATGGCTTGTTTTTGGATGGCGGCCCTCCGGCCGCAGCGGACGCGCTTTTCGAAGGGCTCTTCGGGTCCGGCTTGCTCTGGCTCGGGGTAGGCTTTTTATTGTTCGGATCGGGTAGATTTACAGTGACCGGCATGTCTATTCTCCTTCAGTATCGCGCGATTGCGTCGCACGCCCTCTGACGGGGCGTGAAATAAGCGCGCGCGCCTGCTTTTCCTGTAAGATAGATTACACCATTTTGGAGGAATCGAAGATTAAATTTATGTTAAGATTCGGTTAAGGAGAATTGATATATGCCAATTGATTTAGCGCGAAATGCGGCCCGAATCTCCGTTTTGTTCCGCTGCGAACACCCCCTCAGAAAGGGCTGGGCTATGGTATACTAAAAGGTGAGAGCGAGAGGGGAGAAGCCCCTCAGAATGAGGTGTCGCCCCATGAAACCAAATGGTGACAAGAACGCTCTAAAGGAGTAGAAACCATTGCTCGAAGATGTCCGCCGCGATGCGCGCGACCTGCGCGCCCGGCTGGTCGAGCTGGGAGGTCATCTTTGACCAGCCCAGACGCCAATCCGAGATTGTAGAACTGGAGGCCCGGGCGGCTCAGCCCGACTTCTGGGAAGACGCCGCGGAGGCGCAGAAGATCCTCCAGCGGCTCAACCAGAACCGAGAGGTTCTGGCCCCCTACCAGGCGCTCATGGCCCGCCTGGACGACCTGGATGTGATGTGCGAACTGCTCGCCGAGGAGAGCCACCCGGAAGAGGAGCAGGAGGCGGAGGCGGAGGCGAAGCGTATCGCCGCCGACCTCGACAAGCTCTCCCTGGAGACCCTGCTCTCCGGCGAACACGACGCGGCTGGCGCCATCGTGGAGATCAAAGCCGGAGCGGGGGGAACCGACGCCTGCGACTGGGTGCAGATGCTCCGGGAGATGTACCTGAAGTGGGCCATCCTGCGCAACTATAAGGTGGATGTGGTGGACGAGAGCGAGGCGGAGATCGCCGGGCTGAAGAACACCACTTTCATCGTACACGGCAAGAACGCGTATGGGTACATGAAGGCAGAGCGGGGGGTGCATCGCCTGGTTCGGATCTCGCCGTTCGATGCCAACAAGCGCCGCCAGACCTCGTTCGCTTCGGTCGAAGTGCTGCCCGATGTGGGTGAGGAGATCAAGGTAGACATCAATCCGGACGACCTCCGTATCGACTTCTACCGCTCCAGCGGGGCAGGGGGCCAGCACGTCAACAAGACGGATTCGGCGGTGCGGATCACGCACATCCCCACCGGGATCGTGGTCACCTGCCAGAACGAACGGTCGCAGCATAAGAACAAGGCGATGGCGATGCAGGTGCTGCAGGCCCGCCTGCTCGACCGGGAAGAGCGCGAAAATCTGGAGCGCCTCGCGATCCTCCGGGGCGAATCGAAGGCCAACGAGTGGGGCAACCAGGACCGCTCCTATGTGTTCCAACCCTATACCCTGGTAAAAGACCTGCGCACCGGCTATGAGACGGGCGATGTCATCGGCGTCATGAACGGCAATATCGACCCGTTCCTGGAAGCCTATCTTCAGTGGCAGCAGACAAATAAGAGCGAGAGTTGAGGAACAAGCCTCAACCGGAGATCGAGAGGGGACACATGAGACCATGGGGGCGGCGTTCGGTCGCCCTGGCCGGTCTGTCAGGCGCGATAGTAGCGTTGCTATGCGTGGCCGCCGCCGGGTTCGCCGACATCATCAAATCCGAGGTGGAACTCTCCACAAAAGAGGCGGACTCCAAGGAGTCCCAACTGGCCGACGTGGTGGCGGACACCCTGCGCTCCTCCGCCAAGAGCGACGCAGCCTTTATTGCGGCGACGTCGTTCAACGATTCGACCACGCTCCCGAAGGGCAACGTCAACACCAAGGACCTGCTCAACGCCGTGGTGCATAAAGATGAGAATATCGTGGTGGTCAAGCTGAAGGGCGATCAGATCACGCGCGCCCTGGAGCAGGGACTGTATCTGTATCCCAAGCCCAACAGCGCCTTTTTGCAGTTCTCCGGCCTGACCGTGACCATCAATCCCCAGGCGGCGGCGGGCAAGCGGGTCGTCTCGGTCAAAGTCGGGGACGATGCGCTGGAACCGGGCAAGGTCTACAAAGTCGCGATGCCCGCGCCGCTGGCGAACGGCGGGCTGGCCTACTTCAAAATCTGGAGCAAGAGCGACATCGATAAGGATACGGAGAAGACGATCGAGACGGCGCTGACGGCCTATCTGAGCGCGCATAAAACGATCACCAAGGGGGACGACCGCCTTGTTATCAAGGGCAAATAGCGAGCGGAAGCGGAAGAACACGCTTTTGTTGCGCCTCGGGACGGCATGGGGGCTGGCGCTGCTGGCAGCGGGCCTGGGCCTCGGCTGCCGGGAGGCGTCACCCGCCCCCGGCGCTCCCCCCACGGCGATGGCGACCGGAGCGCCGACCGTGACCCTGGCCAGCCTGAAGACGGCCCCGCCCGCGCCGATGCATCCGGCCTTTGACGGGGAAAAGGCGTTTGAGTTGCTTCGGAAGCAGTGCGATTTCGGGCCGCGCCCGCTCGGTTCGGAAGCCCATGCAAAAACCCGGGCTTTTCTCCTGGAAGAGATGAAAAAATATGCCGATACTACGATAGAGCAGACGTTCACTTATCGGCATATGACGGCGTCGAATATCATCGGCATCTTCCACCCGGCAGATACGAAACAGCCCTCCGCCAACCCGGTCCTGTTGATGTCCCACTGGGATACGCGCCCCATCGCCGATGGGCCGAACTCCAACGAGACCCGGCGCGGCATCGTCTTTCGCTACGGCCCGAACGGATGGAACCCTACAGCGCCGATCCCCGGTGCGTGTGATGGCGCTTCCGGCGTGGCGGTCTTGCTGGAACTGGCCCGCCTGTTTCATGAGAAGAAGCCGACGGTGGGCGTCGTGTTGCTGCTGGACGACGCGGAAGACTATGGCGACTTCAACGCCAACAACTACACCGGCGAGGGCGTGGAGTTGGGCGCGAAGTATTTTGCCGACCACTATAAAGACATCAAGGAGGTCGGTAAGCCGACCTACGGCATTCTGCTGGACATGGTGGGCGGCAAAGGCGCGTTCTTCCCACGCGAAAAGTACTCTCAGGATAACGCCGCTGCGGTGAATGATAAGGTGTTCGGAATCGCAAAGGAAATGGGCTATACACGGCAGTTCCGCTCCAACGAGACCGAAGAGGTGGGAGATGACCATATCTGGATCAACAAGGTGGGCATTCCCATGATCGACCTGATCCACCCGCTCCCGCTGGGAGAGTACGAGACCAGGGGCTATGTCTACTGGCATACCCTGCAGGATACTCCGGACAAATGCAGCCCGCTCTCGCTGAAGGTCGTGGGCGAGGTGATGGCGGAAGTGATCTATCGGGAGATGTGAGCCGCACATGGGGCTGACATCCGTGAACCTTTTTCCACTCTGTTACGTTTTATAAGAAAAGAGCGCGATACCTGCAAGGGGTGAGAATTATGCCCAGAGAAACCGGTCAACAGGGACAGGGCCGTACGACCGCCATTCGCGAATCCGAACTCAAGATTTGCGAACTGTGTGGCTGGCTCAATCTCGTATCCAATACCGAGTGTTTTGTCTGCGGCTGGCACGGACGCTTTGAAACAGACCCCGAAGTAGTCCATGCTGCCGTAGAACTCGCCGTGCGCCGCTATGGCAGGCTGGAACTTCAACACCTGACGGACCCAAGCACCTACCGCCAACCCCGCTCGTCGCCTCCGCTCGTGCGGCTGGGCGCCTGGTTGCGACAGATGTGGCACCGCCTGCTCCATCGTTAAGTGCATTCGGAACTTCGGACGATCATATCATGACCCTCTTTTTGCGTCTCCTGCCGCAGATACGAGGGTCTTTTGCGTACCCCGTAAGAGAGGAGGCGCATGGAACAGAGTGTCGTCTTGCAGGCGTTGGCACGGCTGCGGGCCGCCGCGGACCAGGTACACAACGCCTTTCCGACCACGCACTGGACGCAGACCGAAGGGCCTGGCCCGGAGCAGATTACACTGAACGGAGGAGGGCATTTCCAGGGCCTCCGCATCGGGCCAGGGCAGGACATCGCGATGACCTGTCGCCTCGACCTGCCGGAGCAGGTGTTGGGGATCGCTCTCACGGGCGATGCGCTGGAGGGCACGCTCTTCTCCCTCTATCCCACGGAGATCTGCTGGAACGGACAGGCGCTCTTTGCCGAGGAGGGCGTCCCGGTTGCGGCAGGCCCGGCCCTCTTCACGGTTGTGCCGCAGCTCCAGGCGGGCGACAACGGCGTATTGACCTTCCGTATCCGCGTCCCGAACCACCAGATGACCACCTGGGTCCAGTTCAAGCTGACCACGCCGGGGCTGCGGGCGCGGTTCGAGGCGCTGGACATCGCCTGGGCGCAACTGGCCCTGGCCGATGCCCTGGCCGACACACCCGAGGAGCATGAGAGCGTCGCGCAGGCCGCTGCGCTCGTCCCGGAAGCCCTCACTGCCCCCGACGCGTCCACACTGCAGATAGCGCTGGACGCGGTCGCCCTGGCCCTCGCGCCGCTCTCCGAGAGAGCCGCCGAACAGACGGTCCATCTCATCGGGCACAGTCACATCGATATGAACTGGCTCTGGACCTGGCCCGATACCGTCGAGACCATCAAGCGCGACTTCCGGAGCGTCCTCGCCCTGATGGACGACTACCCCGAACTCACCTTCAGTCACAGCCAGCCCGCTACCTACGAGGTGATCCGGCAGCAGGAGCCGGAGCTCTTTGCCCGCGTGCTGGAGCACATTCAGGAGGGGCGCTGGGAGCCGATCACCCTGACCTGGCTGGAGGGCGACGTGAACATGGCCTCCGGTGAGGCCCACGCCCGCCAACTCCTCGAAGGCGTCACCTACACTCGCGATGTGCTGGAGGCGCAACCCACCACTTACCACGCGCCCGACACCTTCGGCCATGCGGGCAACCTGCCCCAACTCGCCGCCTCGGCGGGCGCGATCCGCTACTACCACCATCGCGCCAATCCCGGTCAGGAGAACCCATGGCCCGCCTACTGGTGGGAGGGCCAGGACGGGACGCGCCTCCTGGCGATCTCCACCTACTCCTATAATGGCGAGATCCACGCCCGTGACCTGGCGAACGCCGCCATCCGCGCCCACCGGTTCGGACACAAGGTCGGGCTGCACTTCCATGGCATCGGCGACCACGGCGGCGGGCCGTCCCGCCAGAACCTCGACGCCCTGCGCCGCTTTCAGGAGACGCCCGGCCTGCCCACCGCCTTCTGCAGCCGCCTCGACGCTTATACCGACGAACTGCTCCACTCCGAGAGCCCTCTGCCCGAAGTGCGCGGCGAATCCCGCACGCTCTTCGAGGGCTGCTACACCACCCACGCCGACACCAAGCGGTATAACCGCCAGGGGGAGAACCTGCTCTGTACGGCGGACGCCCTCGCCGCCCTCGCCGGGCAGAACCATAACGCCGTGCTGACCGAAGCCTGGCGCAAAGTCCTGTTCAATCAATTCCACGACATCCTCGATGGCTCCGCGATCCATGAAGCCTACGAGAAGAACCGAACGGACTTCGAGGAGGTCCGGGCGACGGCGGAGGCGGTCATCTCCTCTGCATTGCAGGTCCTGCAGCACGGGCCTGCACCGGAAAAGGAGGAGACCCTCATCGCCGTCACCAACCCGCTCGGTTTCGACCGGGAGGACGTGGTTATCGTCCCTGGCCTGCCGGAGGGCTCCATCGCAACCGTGATCCGCACCGACGGTGGCCACGCCACGACCGGCCAGCCCACCCCGGAGGGCCTGGCCTTCCTGGCCCGTGTTCCCGCCTACGGCACAGCCCACTACCACATCGCGCACACCCCGCCCGACGAAGCACCGCCCAGCCTGGAAATCGTCCCGGCCTATGCGCCCACCGACACCCGCGAAGTCAACTTCCTGGCCGAGGTCGCCGACAATGCGCCCTACTACAAAATTGACACGCCCCACTTCCGTGCCTATCTCCGCCGGGATTGCGGCATTATCGTCTCCCTCTTCGACAAACGCGTGGGTCGCGAACTCGTCTCCTTCGGCCTGCGGCGCGCCAGCGACTACATGGACACCGCCCGCCCCGACCTGGCCCTGAACGTCTTTCAACTTATCGAGGAGCACCCGCACGGCATGACCGCCTGGCAGATGCACGAAGTGCACTCCGAGCGGAGCCTCCTGCGCGGCGCGACCACCAGGATCATCGAGACCGGCCCCGTCCGCTGCGTGCTGGAAGTGACCCACACGCTCCGCAAGTCCACGCTCCGCCAGCACATTGCCTTCTATCACGACCTCCCGCGCATCGACTTCACCACGCACCTGGATTGGCAGGAGATCGGCAACGGCGACGTGGGCGTGCCCAACCTGAAGGCCGCCTTTACCGCGCGTCTGGACGCCTGCGAAGCCTGGTACGAGACGCCCTTCGCCGCCGTCCGCCGCCCCACCGACGGGCAGGAAGTTCCCGCCTTACGCTGGGCGGATGTGGGCGGTCCCGACTACGGCATCGCCCTCCTCAACGACAGCAAATACGGCTACGATGCGCTCGGCTGCCGCCTCCGCCTCACCCTGGTCCGCAGCGGCTACGACCCCGACGCCATCTCAGATGTCGGCCCGCACACCATCCGCTATAGCCTGCTTCCTCATCCCGGCCATTGGCGCGAAGCCGGGATCGTCCAGGCTGCCGCCGGGTTCAACCAGCCCCTCCTGGCCTGCCGCATCTCCACCACAGATCCCTCAACACAGGCTCCGCCGCACCCCGACTTCCGCCCACGCCTGGAGGGCGCCCCCTCCGTGCAGATCGCCTGCCTCAAACACGCCCACGATGGCAACGGCCTTATCCTCCGCCTCTACGAGAGCGCAGGCCGCTTCGAGGACGTGCGCCTTGCCGGTCTGCCCGCAGCCGCAGCGGTCTACGAAACCAACATCGTGGAGGACATTCAGCAGGAACTATCCAATCAGAATGGCAGCGTCACCCTGACCTTCTGCCCCTGGCAGGTGCGCACAGTGCGGGTGACAACAGAATAACTCACCACAGAGGTCACAGAGGTACACAGAGAGGAATCCACGAAGAACGCGAAGGCACACGAAGAAAGACACCAATCCCTTTGTGATTGCTCTGTATTCTCCTCTGTGGTCCTCTGTGACCTCTGTGGTGAAAATGAAGGATAGATCATGGCAATTTTGACGGAAGAGGATCGCGCGTTTTTTGAGGAGAACGGCTATGTGGTCGTGCTGGACGTGGTTCCGAAGGAGAACTGCGAGGCGGTCATCAACGCCCTGTTTGAATTTCTGGGCATGGACCGCAACAATCCGGAGGACTGGTACCGCCCGCCGCTCAAAACCGGCGGCATGATCGAGATCTATCAGCATCAAGCGCTCTGGAACAACCGGCAGTATCCGCGCCTGCATCAGGTGTATTCGGAGATCTGGGGCATGGAGCAGCTCTGCGTCACCATAGACCGCGCCGGGTTCAAGCCGCCGCAGCATCCCGACCATCCCGAATTCGACCATAAGGGCTTCGCCCATTGGGATGTGGACACCTCGAAGCTGCCCATCCGGTTCGGGGTGCAGGGGGTACTGTGCCTCTCCGATACCGAGCCCGGCATGGGCGGGTTTCAGTGCGTTCCCGGCTTCCATCGCGGCCTGGAGGAGTGGATCCGGACACTGCCGCCCGACCGCAATCCCCGTGTGCCCGACCTCTCTACCCTGCCTCCGGATAAGAGGGTCGTGCCTATTCCGGCGAAGCAGGGCAGCCTCATTATCTGGAACAATCTCCTGCTGCATGGGAACGGACACAACGTCTCCAAGCAGCCGCGCTTCTCGCAGTATATCTCGATGTTTCCCGCCTCCCGCCTGATGGAAGAGACCCGACAGGCCCGTATCGCACAGTGGCGCGACCATACCCCGCCCTACACGCAGACCTTCCCCGGCGATCCCCGCAAAATCGAGGAGCAGTTCGGAACCACGGCGGAATTGACCCCACTGGGCCGCAAACTTCTCGGCCTCGACCCCTGGGATTAAAAATACTTTTCATTTATCCCCTCAAAATTACGGGGTTTTTCTCCGATAACTCACACGACAGCACAGCCCATTTATCGGAGGACCAGAATGAGAAGAGGGGTTTACTTCATAGCGCTCTGCATCGGCATGACGCTGCTTGGCAGTATCGCAAGAGCCAACAATACCGATGGGGTTACTGATACGGAGATCAAACTGGGCATGGTCAATGCCCAGAGCGGTCCTGCCGCCGGCTTAGGCAAAGGGATGCGCCTCGGCGCGGAGGCCGTCTTCAAAGAGGTCAACGCGAAGGGCGGAATCAACGGCAGAAAGATCAGCCTGGTGGTGGCCGACGATGGCTACGAGCCGGACAAAGCCGTCGATGAGACCCTGAAGATGATCGAAGAGCAAAAGGTCTTCGGCCTGTTCGGGTATGTCGGTACGCCCACCTCCAACGCCGTGCTGCCCATCATCAAGGACACGCATGTGCCGCTGGTCGGGCTGTTCACCGGCTCGATGGCGCTGCGGCAGCCCGTCAATCCGGACATCATCAACATTCGCGCCAGCTACGATGACGAGGCGGAGGCCCTGGTCGCATACTTTATCAAGACGAAAAACGCCAAGAAGTTCGCCATCTTCTACCAGGAGGATGGGTTCGGCCAGGCGGTGCTCTCCGGAACCGAGAAGGCCCTGAAGAAGCGGAGCATGGCGCTCGTGGGCAAAGGAACCTTCCAGCGCAATACCCTCGCGGTGAAAGCCGGCATCGCCGCCATCGCGCCTACCGCACCGGATGTCGTCATCATGGTCGGCCCCTACGCCCCCTTAGCCGCCTTTGTCAAAGAAGCCCGCGCCAACGGCCTCAAATCCGACCTGGGGACAGTCTCCTTCGTGGGGACCGACGACTTCTTCAATACGGTCGGCGCTGCCGGCGAGGGCGTGGTCATCTCGCAGGTGGTGCCGTTCCCCGGTGATCCCAGCGTGCCCATCGTCAAAGAGTGCCAGGAACTGCTGGCGAAGTATGCGCCCGGCGAGAAACTCGGCTTTGTCAGCCTGGAGGGAGCGATCAGCGCCAAGGCGCTGGTCAAGGCGCTGGAACTGGCCGGGCATGACCTCAGCCGAGAAGCGGTCATTCACGCCTTCGAGAGCATGAGCAACTTGGATATGGGTGGTATGGTTTTCCAGATGAGCAAGGACGATCATCAGGCCTCCAATACGGTCTTTCTCACCCAGATCCAGGGCGGCAAAGTGACGCCGATCAAATAATAGCCTTCTCGCGGCGCCCGAAAGCCCCAAGATTTGCGCACTGTTCAAGATTCATGCACTGTTTTTAAGGAACAGGTATCCCCGTGAGCATCAAAGCGAGATTGGCAATCAATACGCTGTTAGTGACGCTGAGCATTGGAGCCATTGCCTTCATCGGTCTGCACAGCCTCTTTACCATTCAGGCCAGCATCGATCAGTTGACGCGCAACTCTACGCCGCTTCAGGTCAAAACCCTGCAACTGCAGGAGGGCGTGGAGCGGCTCTCCGCCGAATTCCTGCGCCTGGGCGTGGCCCAGACGCCGGAGGAGGCCCGCCAGGCTGCCGAGACCATACGGCAGGATATCGAAGCGATCCGTAAGCTGGACGACGAAGTCGCCCAACTGAACGGCAAAGCCAGTGGCCTGGATATTTCCCAGTTCCAGGATCTGCTTCAGACGGTCTCGCAGGCCGTGCAGGAGAAGCTGTCGGCGGTGCAATCCTATAAGCGGGAGGCCGACAGCGTCAGCAAGGCGCTGCAGGGGACCGAAACCAGCCTCTCCGGCATCCACAGCCAGGTCACGGCGATGACCACGGATTCGTTCAACGTCGTGCGCTCCTCCCAGCAGTCCAATCTTCAGATGAATACGGCGGTCAAGAAGGTCCTGAACCTGCAGTTCAAGTTCAAAGAGATCGAAACCCTCCTCGCCGAGATAGACGCGACCCGCAGCAAATACCGCCTGACGCCCTTTAAGGAGAAGATCAAGGCCGCGACCGATGCGGTGCAGAACATCCCTGCCGACAAAAGCGATCCGCCCGTCTTCCAGAACGCCCGCACCACGGCGGCGACTGTCTATGAGCAGGTGACGAAGGACACCACCGGCCTCCTCGCGCTACGCGCTACGGCGCTGGCTGCCAAGGAGGCCGAGGGCGACTACAATACGGCGAAGGCCGCCATCGCGACCAGCTTGAGTAAGGTATCGGCCAGTCTCGGTGAAGTGGTGGACCCGCTGGAGTTGCAACTGCTCAAAAGCCGCCAGGCGGAGGAGCGAGCGCTGGACCTGCAGAGCCGAACGGGGCAGGTGGTCAGTAGCGCGGCCCTGATCGAAATGGGCACGAAAGAACTCAACTCCCAGGTGCGGCTGGTGATGCTGAGCGTCTCGCCGACGGAGTTGGACGCGAAGGCTGCCGCGCTGAAAACCATTCAGAAGCGGATCACTGCCGATCTTCAAGAGCTGCGCGCCTCCCTCAACGCGACCGGGCAGACACAGACTACGCAGCATGTGGACGCCATCGCCGGAGCCCTCCAGAAAGCCAACGCCTCCGCTGACCAAATCGTCACGGCAAAACGCTATGTGCTCACGTCCGATGCCCTGATGCAGACGACCATCGAGCGGGTCACAACGCTGGCGCACGCTCAATCCCAGAACGGCGATATTCGCTTGCAGGGCGCAACCGAGCACCAGAAAGAGACTGTAGCTGCCGTCAATGCGCGGGTGCGCCAGAGCTTTTCGCTGATGGTCGCCCTCTCTGTCGTCGCAATCGCGATTGCCATCGGGTTCAGTGGGCTCCTGATGCTGCGGATCACCCGCCCGCTCAATGCCCTCTCCAAAACCGTGCTCGCGGTCGCATCCAGGGGCGACTTCTCCCTGCGGGTTCCCCTGCACAGCCGGGATGAAGTGGGCAAGACCGTGCAGGCGTTCAATAGCCTGATGGACACGCTGCAGGCCGCCATTTCGCGGATCAACGCCGTGATGGAGGGGGTAGCGGAGGGCGATTTTCAGCAGCGTGTCGAAGGCGAACTCTCCGGCGACCTGAACACGCTGCAGGAGAGCATCAATACGACCGTCGCCGGCCTGCAGGAGGCGGTGAAGCACATCAATACCGTCATGGAGGGCGTCTCAGCCGGGGATTTCTCGCACCGGATCGACGCCCCGCTCTCCGGGGATTTGGAGGCGCTCAAACGGAGCGTCAATACCTCAGTGGACAAGCTGCGCGACGCCATCCAGGGCATCAACCGCGTGATGGAG
>DATGIG010000333.1:0-10677 GCA_035295825.1 Chthonomonadaceae bacterium
GTATCGAAGATCTGGTCCAGGATAGTCCAGTCATAAACGGGGTTGCCCTGCGCGTCCTCGGTGTAGGCGTTGGTGCTGCCCCACTTCAGCGCCGGCGTACCATCGCCCGTTGTGAGGAGGTTATGGGTGCGGAAGTAGACCTGATTGGGAGCCAGCGCGCCCAATTCGTGGAGCAACTTCTTGCCGTCCGGCATGGTCGCGTAGTTGGGCTCATCCGCGCCGAAGAAGCGCCAGATGGGGCGCATCTCGCCTACCGGCTGCGCGGCGTCTACCGCAATGGTAACGGGAAACGCCTCCGCACGAGGCGCGGCGGCGGAAGCCGTTTTGGGGTCGGTTAACGCTCCTGTTTGCCCTGCCAACCCCGCCATTGCAAACCCGGCTCCGGCCAGCAGGCTGCGCCGCGACACCTCTGTTTTGGATGAATCCATTTCGCAGACCTCCTATACGGACGACGTCAACTTAGACGGGTTATACATCTCGCGATTGGTACGTCATCGCGCACGATGCAGTATCCCATGCGGGCGGCGAAAGCACGCCAACCAGGGGTATGCGCGTTGTCAAACTCCCAGATCTCATCACCGGGCTGCAAGACAATGCCAGAGTTCGACCTTCTACGTGTTTTCTTTTTAGGCTGCGCTTCCTGGTCGGACGCAACTTCCTGTCGCTCGTTTACCATCCGCTCTTCTAATGGCAGGCTGGAATACCATCCATCCGACAAAATCTCCGGATCGAAATCCTGTAGGCGCGTCTTGAGCCAACTGCGTGGAACCATGCCTTCAGGATAGATATAAGTGTCGGCGCCGCGCACCCGCAACAGTTCCATGATTTCTCTCCCATTCCCACAATAGTTCTCTGCAGCGATCTGGTAGGGTGTCTGGATCGGTCCTCCCTGATTTATGTCCGCACCCGCATCAAGCAGCATCTCTACCATCTCGCGGTCACTCGTTAGCGCGGCAAAGGCGAGGGGCGTCCAGCCTCCGCGCGATCCTTGCCATGATATGTCGGCCCCGGCTGCGAGCAGTTCCCGAGCGACGAGGAGCGAGCTATAGTGCGCGGCGTTTGCGAGAGCCGAGTCTCCCTCCTTATCAATCGCGTTGGGATCCGCTCCAGCCTCAATAAGAGCGACGACAGTAGCCGCTTCTGCGCGTGCAATCGCGTCGAGTAGCTGCTTGTTTAGCAACTGTTGCTCAAGATCTTGCGGAATGTCCGCCGGGTTCACACCGGCGCGCATAAGCATCTCGACCATCTGCCGGTTGCCACAATCAATCGCTACGGTAATCAGAGACTCATGGCCAAGCTTGGCATTGGGATCGGCCCCATGATCGAGAAGGAACTGCATCTCCTCCAGACATTCTCGAGCAAGCGCCCATCCCAGCGCAGACATCCCATGGTTATCGAGGAGGTTGATGTCGGCGCCGGCATCGAGTAGACGCCTTACCACTTCCACATTGCAATGGGGTGCAGCCCAGAGAAGCGCGGAGGAACCCGTTTCGCCCCCGGCGTTTATGTTCGCGCCGTGCTCCAGAAGCAGATCCACGATCTCCAGGTGTTCTCTCGCAGCGGCCCACATCAAGGCGGTATCCCCGCGCTCGTTGGGTTGGTTTACATCCGCCCCCTCTGTCAGGAGCTTGCGCACCATTTCGACATGACAGGCTTGCGTGGCCTCGATGAGGCTCATGCTTGCTCCGGCTCTGAGTAGGAGATCCAGGGTCTCACGGTGACGGTTGCGTGCTGCACAGGAGATCGGGGTAGGCCCGTAGGTTGTGGCGATATCGGGTCTCGCTCCTGCCTCCAAGAGACATGCGACGATCTCAGTATGCCCCTGATCGGCGGCTCTGAGGATTGGGGTTTCGTTTCTATTGGTGAGGGCATTCGGATCTGCTCCCCGAGCCAACAGCAACTTTACAATCTCGGTATGGCCGTTGAACGCTGCCAGGAGAAGCGGCGTCCCCCACGATCTGATCCGGCGATGGAGATCGGCACCTCTGTCCAATAGTAGCTGCACCTTTTCGAGGTTGCCAAATTCGACAGCATTTGCGAATTCCTCGCTCTTTCCAGGCATAGATTCCTCCCGCTCGGTATCCACTTTTATGAGAACGGCCTCTTCCAAATCAGTATACTCTGTGCGGTCTTTTGCGCTGTAATTATTTTCCCCCGAAGTGAAACCAAATTTCCATCCTGTTCGTTAAAAAATAAAACTGAACAGTTTAGTTTTATATCGTTGAGTTCAAAACAGGGGGTTGACCATGTTTTCCTATTTTCATTCAGACAGGCCGGTGCGCGTGGGACGGGGCGGCCTCTCTCCGCTTCGTGGCGGCATCCTGGCGTTGCTTTCGCTGCTGGCTTTGACACCGCGCATCGCTATGGCGCAAACGCCCGCCCCCACCTATTCGCTGGCGCAGACCATCGAGGCCGCGCTTGCCAGCAGCGCGGAGGTAGAGACCGCGACCCGCAACGTGCAGATCGACCGCAAGCAGGTGGATGCGGAGTTGGCGCGCCTGCGGCCCGGCGTCCGCGTGGATGCCAATGCGACGCAGTACGATGCAAAGACGCAGGTCTCGATTGCGGGCAGCCCGCCGGTCACCCTGCTCCATGACAACACCGAAGTCCTGTCGGCGGGGGTCTCTCTGGACCTGGATGTCTCCGGGCAGATCCGTGCGGCGGCCAGTCAGGCGAAGCTGCAGGGTTTAGCCGACCAATTCACGCTGACGACGGTGCGCAACCAGCGCATTCTCACCGCCAAGTCGGTCTACTACAACCTCCTGCGCGCCGAGCATCAGGTACAGGTGGCGCAGGCGGCCCTGACGACCGCAAAGCAGCAGCAATCCCTCGCGGTGAAGCTGAACCTGGGCCAGGTGGGCCAGAAGATCGATGTCCTGCGAGCCAATACCCAGGTCGCCGACGGTGAACAGGAGCTGACCAACGCGCAGAACAACCGCGATATCGCCCGCAATACCTTCAACGATCTGATCGGTCGTCCTCTGGACGCGCCGGTACAGGCGCAGGATGTGCCCGGCGTCACGGTCGGCGTGGATGTGGGGCCGAACGCTCCCAAAAACAACCCCCTGGCGCAGACCCCGCCCTATTCGGTTCCCCAGGGCGACCTCGCGGCCATCGATGTCACCGGGAGCCTGGCTTCCGCCGCGCAGCGCCGGCCCGAAGTGTTGACGGCCCAGGTGCAGGTCCGGGTGGCGGAGACCGGCGTCAAGCTGGCGCACAGCGGTCTGGAACCCACCGTCGCCCTCTCGGTGGGCGCCAACTACTACCCGACCACCTCGTTTCAAGCCCCGCGCCAGACGGTAGGCGCGGTCACGCTGGGCATCTCGTTCCCGCTCTATGATGGGGGCGCAACCCGCGCCCGCGTTCAGGCCGCCCGTTTGCAGACGGAGAATGCCAGAACATTTCTGGACCGTCGCAAGAAGGACGTGGCGTTGGAGGTACGGCAGGCTTACCTGAACCTGGTCACGGCAGCCCACCAGATCGATGCCGCCAACACCGCGCTGCAGCAGGCCATCGCGACCCGGCAGTTGGCGCAGACCCGTTATGAGGGGCAGGTGGGGCTCTATCTGGAGGTCACCGACGCCCAGGCGGCGCTGGTACAGGCGGAGAATAGCCAGGTCAACGCCGTCTACGACTATCTGATCGCACGCGCTCAGTTTGAGAACGCGATTGGAGTTCCCTCGACCAAGTAACCCGTTTTCGTGCATACCGAAAGAGAGAAGGAGATTTACCCATGGCAGCACTACTCGAAGCCGCTCCCCGCGAGGAGGAGAAGCCCCAACAGACGCATGTGGAGGAGGACTTCGCGCCCCAGGACGAGCGCGAGACCCCGGAGCCGAAACGGCCTGCACGGCCCTTTGCCAGGGTGATGATCGTAGCGGTCCTCGGCATCTTGCTGTTCGCCGCAGGCGCGTGGGGCTGGAGAGCCTATCAGTTCGGACAGGCGCATGTGGATACCGATGACGCCTATGTGACCGGCGATCTGGTGAATATCAGTCCGATCATCAGCGGGACCCTGGACAGCCTCAATGTGGAAGAGGGCGACGTGGTCCATAAGGGCCAGCTTATCGCCCGCCTGTCGGATAGCGGCCCGCACGCGACCCTACAGCAGGCGCAGGCGGCGCTGGAAGCCGCGCAGAGCCAGATCCCGGAGGCGGAGCGGAGCCTGGAGTACACCACGCTGGCGACGGACGCCGCCATACAGCATGCGCAGGCCGCGATTGCCGCCCAGAACGCCAAAACGAGTGGGGCGCAGCAGCAGGTCGCCCTCAGCTCCGATACGGTGCGCAATCAGGTGGAGCAGGCGGAGCGCCAGGTGGATCAGGCGAAAGCGCAGGCCGCCCAGGCGGAGGCCCAGGCGGTCCAGGCGGATGCGCAGGTGAAGACGGCGGAGGTCGGCGTCCAGTCGTTTCAGCAGGCCGTGCAGACGGCCCAGAACGCCGCCCGAGCGGCGGAGGCCGGGGTGGTCGCCGCCAACGCCAATGCGGAGCGGGCCGGCAAAGATGAGGTGCGCTATGCGCAACTGGTGAAGCAGGAGGCCGTGACCCAACAGCAGTACGAGACC
This sequence comes from Chthonomonadaceae bacterium, assembly GCA_035295825.1. Classification (GTDB taxonomy): domain Bacteria; phylum Armatimonadota; class Chthonomonadetes; order Chthonomonadales; family Chthonomonadaceae; genus DATGIG01. Next base: position 4,565 of record DATGIG010000333.1, read on the forward strand.
GCCCACGCCGCCGCCGAGAGCGCGCAGGCCCAACTGCATGCGGCGCAGGAGCAGGCGGCGCAGGCGAAATCCGAGGTGGAGCGGGCGCGCGTCAACGTCGAACAGGCGCAGGCGCAGCAGGAGGCGGCCAGGAAGCAGGCCCTGGCGACCCATAAGCAGGCGGACGTGGCGCGGGACCAGGTGAACGTGGCTCTGGCGGGGCTGAACCTGGCGAAGTCCAACGGCATGCAGACGCGGATCCAGCAGAGCAATGTCGCCAACAACGTCCAGCAGGGCGGGCAGGCGCAGGCCGACCTGCTGAACGCACAGGCGGGCCGCGAGCAGATCGCCATGCGCCGCAAACAGATCGACATCTATAAAGCGCAGGTAGCGCAGGCCAGCGCCGCCGTGAAGAACGCGCAGGTGACCCTGGATGACACCGCCATTTACGCGCCCTGCGATGGCGTGGTGGTGAAGAAGACGGCCAATGTGGGGATGGCGCTGGCGCCCGGTCAGACCATCGTGACGATCACCCAGGGGAATCGCGTCTGGGTGAGCGGGAATTTCAAGGAGACCCAGCTCACGCATGTGCGCCCCGGCCAGAGCGTGGAGTTGAAGGTGGATAGCTTCCCCAACCTCACGTTCGAGGGACAGGTGAACAGCGTCAATCGCGCCACGGGCGCGGCGACGTCGCTCCTGCCTCCGGATAACGCCACGGGCAACTTCACCAAGGTGGTGCAGCGCATCCCCGTGAAGATCTTCTTCGTCCCCTCCAATCGGGGCGCCGGGTACGCCACCCAGCAGGATCTGGACCTGCTGCGGCAGGGCATGTCGGTCACCGCAACCATCGATACCGCGCATGGAGGCAAGTGATGGCAACACAGACACTGGAGCACGCTCCTCGCTCCGGGGCGGCCCTCCCGAAGACCGCAGCGAATGCGGTCGGGGAGGCGCTGATCCCCTACCGCTGGATCATCCTGATCGGCCTGGTGCTGGCTGCGATCATGGAGGTCCTGGACACCACCATCGTCAACGTCGCGCTGCCGACGATGGCGGGCAATCTCGACTGCACCACCGATGAGATCGCCTGGGTGAGCACCGCGTACATTCTGGCGAATGTCGTGGTGCTGCCCATGACGGCTTGGCTGGCGCACCGTTTCGGGACCAAGCAGTACCTGATCGCCTCCATGTCCGGGTTTCTGGTCGCTTCCGTTTTGTGCGGATTGTCGCACAGCCTGGGGGAGATCGTGCTCTGGCGGCTGGTGCAGGGCGCGGCGGGCGCGTCATTGATCTCGCTGACGCAGTCTACCATCCTCCAGGTCTTCCCCAAAAACCAGCAGGATATGGTGACGGGCATCTGGGGCCTGGGCATCATCGTCGCGCCCACGGTCGCCCCCGCCTTCGGCGGCTGGCTGGTGGATAACTACTCGTGGCCGTGGATCTTCTTTGTGAACATCCCGATTGCGTTCGCGGCGATCTTTCTGGTCTGGACGTTCTTGCCCGGTTCTCAGCGGGATAGTAGAGCGGGCCGGGTGGACTATCTGGGGATCCTGCTGCTGGCGGCCGGATTGGGTTCGATTCAGTATGTGCTGGAGGAGGGGAACCGCAACGACTGGTTCAGCGACCTCTGGATCCTCCGCCTGACGATACTGGGCAGCCTCGCGCTGATCGCCTTCATCGTCTGGGAGCTGTCGCCTCGGAACCGGTCGCCCATCGTGGACTTACGCGTCCTGAAGGATTCCAGTCTGGCGGCAGGGACCGGCCTCAGCCTGATTTTGGGCTTCGGCCTCTATGCGGGGCTGTACCTCTTTCCGATCTTCTCGCAGGGCATTCTGGGCTACACCCCGACCAAGACGGGCCTCGCCCTGCTGCCGGGCGGGGCGGCCACGGGGTTCGGCATGATCTTCTGCGGGGCCGTCATGGGACGGGGGGTCCAGCCGCGCGGCCTGGTGATCTTCGGGATGGTCACGTTCATCTATTCGCAGTGGCTCCTGGGCCATCTCAGCTCTCAGAGCACCGATGCCTATATCGGAATGGCGCTCTTTGTGCGGGGCTTTAGCTTCGGCTTTCTGTTTATTCCCATCGCGGCGGCTGCGCTCGCCGGATTGAAGGGGTTACAGATCCCCCAGGGCGCCGCCCTCACCGGCCTGGCGCGCCAGTTGGGCGGTTCATTCGGGATCGCCATCGCCAGCACCTATATCAGCCATATGGTCGCCTTTCACCGCACCAATCTGATCGCCCACCTGTATTCGGGCAGCACGGCGCTCGCGGATCGGCTGCAGGGTACGGCACAGATGCTCATCGGCAAGGGCGCAGACCCCACCACGGCGCAGGCGGCGGCCCTGAAACTGCTGGATGGGAGCGTACAGGTACAGACCTACACGATGTCCGTCAATGACGCCTTCCTGCTCATCGTGGTGATCTTTGTGGTGGCCTTTCCCAGCGTCTTCCTGCTGAAGCGCGCCGCGCCGGGAGCGGCGGCAGCGGGGGCGCACTGAACCGACGAATCGGGCGAATGATGACCTTTGACACTCCATTTTGAGAACGGTGTTGGGCGCAGATGTAGGGGCGTTGCTTGCTGCGCCCTTTTGCGCCCCTACGCATCCAACCGCGAACGATTACTGATTGAGATTCGCATAGGTCAAATCGCCTTCTAGAGAATGGGATGACCGTGTGGAAGGGCGTCGGCAGGAAGGAAAAGCGATATATGCTACAATAGGGCGCAACGTAGGGGCGCTGCTTGCTGCGCCCTTAAACCCCTACAGGTGATATCAAACCCTGCAACGTTGCAGATCGAGAAAACCCAATGACACGCCCAACGCTTAAAGAACGCCAACTCAAACTGAGAGAAGACGCTATCCTGGATTCGACGCTGCAACTGCTGGCGCAGAGAGGCTATGCCGCGATGACCATGGACGATGTCGCCAACGATGTCGGCATCTCCAAGGCCACGCTCTACCAGCACTTCAAATCCAAGGAGGAACTGGCGGTGGCAGTCGTCCTGCAAAAGGTCAATCAGGTAGCTGCTTATGTCCGGTCCATCGATCCCGCACTGCCCGCGATTGTGCGGCTTCGGGAGACCGTGCGCTGGATTATCCACAAGCGTTTTGGGGACCGTGCCTTCGACTTTGCCGAAGCGGAAGCGACGATCAAGCCGCTCCTGAAGCGCCATAGTGAGTACGGGGGCTGCGAGCAAATGCTTGGCAGTGTTCTGGAATGTCTCATAGAGGCTGCCAAGGCGGACGGCGATATCCTGCCCCACCTCTCGACCCCCGTCCTGGTGCAGGCTTTTTTAAGCTGTATCCAGGATGGCGCCTACTACGCTCTGCTACGCGAAGGCAAGTGTACGATGGAAGAGTTGGAGACGACCTTGATCGGCATGCTCTCCTGCCAGACCGCGAGGGGTTAGCGGCCAGAAAGCCGAACCATCGCAACGTGTACTACCGCTTTCGCTCTTCCGGGACTACTTTCTGTGTTCCGACGAACTTGGGTAATGGTGAGGCATCTGAAGTGCAATGAGGCCGCCGAGGAGAAAGAGAGCGCAGGACAGGTTCAGGATCGACACGATACTGAACCATGTGGTGAGCAGCCCGCCGCCTCCCATTCCCAACAGCATCAGCAGCGACTGAGTCGTGCCGAACGTGCCAAATACACGGCCTCGGAACTCATCGGCGACGTTTTGCTGCAGCAGCGTCTGCTCGCTGACCGCATAGGCGACCGACGGAATGCCCGCGATTCCCACCAGTACCAGCACCAGAGGCAGGATTGGCACGTTGACCATGAAGAACAGCAGAACGCTCACCATGACCGCGCCGATGGAGATCAGGCGCTGCGATGAGATCAGCCGGATCCACTTGCCGATCAGGATGCCCCCGATCAGTCCGCCGACCCCCTGCACGCTCATGATCCATCCCAACTGCTTCCCGCCCGCGTGGAGCACCTGTTTCACGAAGGGGACCAGCAGCGCGTTGAGAACTCCCTGAGAGAGCATCAGAAGGCCGGAGACGACAAAGATCAGGGTCAGGAGCCGATCCTTTAAGACGATATCAAACCCCGCTTGCAGCTCGTTCAGAACCCTCCGCAAGCCAGTCATCGAGGGTCGAAGTGATGGCTGCTCCTGCCGATCCATTGCGTTGGCCGGGGGGACGACCGGCTCCGGCAACGGCTCTGTGCCGGCAGCGGCGGAGGGCGAATCCGGTTCCCGCCTCTTCGGAACGACGATCAGCCAGATCATCGCGCAGGAGAAGAGATAGGAGACGGAGTCGAGGGCGCCTACGCTGGAAAGCCCGCGGGTGGCAATGAGAAGGCCTCCCAGAGAGGGGCCGAGCAGCCGCGCAAGGTTCTCGTTCACGGTGCTCAGCGTGTTCGCGGCGCCGAGGTCCTCGGAACGGACCAGATGGGGGAGGATAGCGCTCTTTGCCGGCCCGAAGAACTGCGACACCGAGGCCTCCGCGAAAGCGACCGCGAAGACGATCCAGATCTCACCCCTGGAACGCACCAGCAGCAGCGGCAGCAGGATCGCCGCCCGGAGCAGATCGGCGACCATCATCGTACGCCGCCGATCCCAGCGATCCACGAAGACACCGGCGAGCGAGCCGAACAGCAGGTTGGGGAGGATTAGCGCGATAAAGACCCCGCTGGAAGCGAGCGCCTGTCCCGTGCGGTCGTAGACGTAAAACGGGAGTGCGCTCATCAGCACCCAGTCGCCGATCATCGAGATGAACTGGCCGTTCCAGAGCAGAGCGTAGTTGCGTTGGCAGAGGACGGCGAACAAGAGGGTCTCCTTACTCCGCATGAATCAGGCAGCCTATATCTTAATGCCTGCAAAACCACCTTATCAGATTCGCCTGCTTGGTAGACAATTCCTGCGGACCTTGGGTGCGTTTCTTGGTCCCGACAACTGCCTTACCGGGCCGTGAACGACCCGTCTGGTTTCACCAACGATCTGGTAGTCAGTAGGATGAAGTTCAATTTCGGACAGGCCGCTTGATGGAATGGAGCGGTTCTCCAAGGATTTGCGGCGATTGGTCACGAATACTGAAACGCGGATCGGGTTTGAAACGCTATATCAGAAAGAAGGGTGCGGAAAGGAAGTTTCACGGATGACGCCGCCTAATCCGGAGGTGAGCCGACTGATCGAGCGCCTCCAGGCACAACAGAACGCCACGTTGCAGGCGTTCGACGGATTGACGATAGGCGACCTGGAGCGCCCCGACGATCACGGCTGCGCGGTCGGCGGCACGCTGGGTGGGCTGCTGGTCCACAACCTCGAGCACGACCGGATGCACACGGGCCAGATTGCCACCAAGCGGTGGGAACTCGGCGTGATGCAAGGCGATCCGGCTCAGCGCCTGCTGGCGGAGCTCTACCGCGAACGCGCTCTGCTCATTTCCAGCCTGATCGGCCTGCCCGATGCGGCGCTGGATCGGCGCCCCGCCGAAGGCGAAACGACGATCCGCGAGGTGATCGAGCATGTGCTCTATTGGGAGCGCGATTCGGTAGATCATGCCATGGAACATGTGCTGAACCACCCCAAGGAAAACAAGAACACCGATGAGTGACCTCGCTGAACTGAACTGGTGCGGACGTAAGTCGGCCCTCGCTACGCTCAACACGATCCGGTTGCGCGCGATGGCCGAACGCGCCGAGACGCTGGTGCTGGATCTGGCCGCAGGGAGCGCTCTGCTGCACCTGACAGCGGCAGCCGCACGGGAACATGGCGTCGATGTCTGGGGTTGGATCGAGGTCGGACGCGACCCGGCCGCCGCCAGAGCGCACCCGGACTGGATGCACGCGCCGCAGCATCATGAGTGGCTGCAAGCGTTCCCGGACTATCGGGCTCAGGGCGGCAGGCATCCGGCGCTTGTGTCGGACTGGATCTGCGTCAACAATCGCAATGCCTTCGACTACGCCCTGAAACGGGTACAGACTCTGGTACGGGCTGCGCCGCATCTGGATGGGTTGCTGCTCAACGATATTCAGGGTCCGCCGGCAGGATGCGGCTGCGGTAATATCCTCTGCCGCTCCTGGGATAACTCTCCCGGCGCCAAGATCGCGCCGACCCCCTACACCAACCCGGAGGTCTTCTTTTCCGAGGTATTCTGGCGCGCCTGCGCCGACGCTCTCGCCAGCCA
>DATGIG010000334.1:0-11072 GCA_035295825.1 Chthonomonadaceae bacterium
AGGCAGATCCGTGTAGGAGTGGAAGATACCGGAGACCACATCCACGGGAATGGTCTGCGATGTCGTACCCGTACCGCCGCCCGTGCCGCCTGTGCCCGTACTGGGGACGGTGACGCCGAACGGAAAGTCGGGGTCCCGATAGATCTTGTACTGGAGCACGTTGGCCTGGCCGAAGATATTGTCGCGCCAGCGAACCAATACCGTGGGGGTCGTGACCTGCGAACTGGCCTCCGCGGTGATGTCGGTAACGGACTGCTGGCCGCCGCGCGTCGCCTGTGCGAGCAGGACGCCGAGGGCGATCACGCCCACCGTGCCTCCGATGGCGGCGGCGCTGAAGTTGGGACCGTGCTGCGTGGATACCGGGCTCACGACATGAATCCCGCCCGGTACAGTAATAAGCGGCAGGGTGAATGTGTTCGTGTAGTAGACACGGGTCAGGTCTTCCGGCTGAATGCCGCCGAGGTTCTGGATAATGTCCGCTTCCGAATCGGTGGCATAGGAGCGGGCGACACGTACTTCGCCCTCTTTGATCTTGGAGCCGTTGGCGGCTTCGCGCAGAATGATCACGCGGTCGCCGATCTTATACCCATCGCGGATGCCGCGATTGATGATCGCGGTGCCCTGATTGATGTTCAGCACGGTGCCTGTGGGAACCTGGCGCTGTACGACCTGACGCACGACGTCCTGAGCGGAATCCGCGATGGCGCGGTTGTACTGCTCTTCCGTATCCAGCGGCTCGCCGGGACGGATGGCCGCCGGCGTGATCGCGCCGCCGCCATTGATCGGAATATCCGCCGCGACATCTTTCAGGGTCACCAGCAAGCCGACCCCGACGGGTTTGCCCTTGCTGGGCTTCGTCGCGCCGACTTCCCCCGTCAGGACGGCATCGGCATTCAGGCTCTTGGCAATGCGGACCAGGTCGGCGTCGGTGAAATTGGCAGGCGCCGCCGGGTTGCTGGGGACCTTGATCCCCAGTGAGATAGCTTCATTGCGCACTTCCGAAGTCGAGGCAACGTTGAATTTGCCCTGACCGGAGTTGGCAAGCTCCGTATACACTGCGGCGGTCGCATTCTCCCCCAGATGGGGGCTGATGCCCGGAGTTTTGTTGACGATATCGGCGACGACCACCCGAATTACCTGCTGATCCCCCTGCGCCCTGGCGGCGCGCCCGAGGAACAGCACCGGAGCGATCATAGCCAGTGTCAACAGCCATGCAGTGGCGCGGGTAACTGGACTCCTGCGAATGACTTTCACTCTTTGGTTTCCTCCCTTATAGCTCCCGCGCCCGAACGGCAGGCGGGTTATGGGCTACTTCCGAGTTGTCGCTGCGGGACGATGTCCCGGGCGGCAACTTTTCTCCGTTGATATATTTCGCCTGGTATCCAGGCATTTCCTCCCCTCCTCGCTCGGGGTCAGCGAGGAGGGGAAAGCGATGTTATTGACGTCCCGTCAGTAACAGCGGGGTCACCTTGCGAACGAGGTGTCCATCCGCATCCTCCGCGCGCACCTCGATAGTATAGGCGTCCGCAGGAACTTTCACGCCCTGACTATTCTTGGTATCCCAGAGGACTTCATCGGTTCCGGCGGAGCGGCTGCGACCCTGATCCACAATGCGGACAGGACGTCCGTTCTTGAGGATATTGATCTGAACCGTCGCATCCGTGGTGACCATGTACGAGATGCTGACCGAAGCCGGTTCGCCGGCTGCGCGGCTTGGGTTGATATGGGCGTTCAGGTTCACCAGGTCGAGCGGCACCCGCGAGGCAGGCTTGACCTCCACGCGAAGGTGACGTGTGACGCCGGTGTGCCCTGCGGCGATGGTATAGTTGGCCCGTGTCCGCAGGTTGACCTTCACATTGGAATCCAGGTCGGTCAGGACCAGATCCTGTTTGCCGGGCACGGTAGCAATAGCCGGCCAGGTGAGCGAGATCGGCTCATCCGCCACAGTCGACGTCACCGTGAAGTCCCAGCTCTTCGCCACGGCGCTCACAGCACGCATGTCCACACTGTAGCTTCCGGACTTATTCGCCCAGTCGGTATGCTCGAAGGCCAGCTTGACGTTCTTCCCACCGACAGCCGGAGGCGCTTCCAGTTTGAAGCGGTCGTAGTTGTCGGTCGCGCCCTTCATCATCCCCAGGTATCCGGGTGCGGCGTTTTTGCCGCCCGCGCTGGCATTGATGCCCAGTTTCCATCCCTGGCCGGTGACATTGCCATTGACCAGGACCTGGCGGGCATCGGTTGCGGCCGCGCGGTCCTGCCGGGCTGCCGGGTCGCAGATCAGGGCGATCTGCGGCGGCGTTCCCTGCTGTCCGGAGGGGCGGTTGTCGAAGACGCGGATCCAGTAGCCTTTCCACTGATCCAGAGTATAGGCCAACTCGTACACGCCGTTCTGATAGCTCCAGAGCGCCGCGCCCAGCGTCGGATTGGCGCCCGTCTGCGCGGTCAGTATATCCACCGTCGTGCCATCCGCCTGCAGAACTTTGAGGTTCAGGAAGTTCAGCGGGAAGGGGAACGGTTCGCCGATCAGGTTCCAGCCGACTTTCAACGGAATGTTGAAGGGCTGGGACAGGCTGCCGCCATTCGCTGCCGCGCCGAGCGTTGTGACCGCCAGGCTTGCGTTCTGGTTCGTCTCCTGCATAAAGTATCCGACGCCCAGGTGGAAGGTCTTCGCCGGCTCCGTCGGATAGGAGATATAGCTGGGAGGCGAATTGGTCCAGGTCAGGAAGGCGAAGGAGCCATTGGCTACGTCTCCGGCCGGGATGCTCAGCAGGGTGGCCACGTCGCCGTTCGCCACGCCGCTGTACTCATACGGCGCCGAGACCAGCGACAGGTTATGATCGAACGTATGCAGCGGATCGAGCAGGAAGTTCACGCCCTGCGACTCGTTCCCTTCCGTAATGGATACCGTGGCCGGGTTAGCAGGCGGGGTCGTTACCGTATAGCCAGGATCGCTGGCAGTGACGGTGACGGTAGCTCCCGACGGGATCGACAGGCCGGTATCGTAGTTGAACTGGTAGTTGCCTGCCGTCTGTACCGCGCCGGTGGTCACAGTCTTCAGCACTTTGCCGTTGGCATCGGTAACGGTGATGGTCGCCCCGCTGATGGGCAGACCCGCACTGGTGCTGACCAGTCCGGAAACGCCTCCAGGTTGCGCCACAGTCAGTCCGCCTACCCCGCCGTTCATATTGCAGAAGTTGACGGTAATAGTCTGCTTCGAGAGGACCGTTGCCGGGACGGAGGGGCTGGGCTTAAAGCCCGGTGCGACCGCCACGAGCGTATAGGCGCCCGGAGTGAGGTTCGAGATCGAGTATTTGCCATCGGCGCCGGTTGGCGCCGAGGAGGTCGCCAGGCCGCCGATTTTCGCCGTCGCGGTTACGACGGCTCCGGCAATCGGGTTATTGCTGGCATCGCAGACGAGCCCAACGATGTTGCCAGGCGACTGGATGGCGTTGAAGTCGGCATTCTGTGCCGTCTGTGAGGACCCGACGACCACTTGCACATAGCTGGGGGCGCCAATCGGCGAGCCATAGAGCGCATTGGCGGTGACGGCGGAGCCGTAACCCAGCGTATCCAGGTTCCCCCCCTGGGCGGCAAGCGGCACATCCACGGTATACTTGCTGGCCGGCACGTTGTTGATGCTATAGGTGCCGTCCGCCTGGGTCGTAGCCGTGAAGGTCGTTTTGGCCAGGTTGTCGGTTGCCCGTATGGTCACCTGGGAGATGGGGTTGCCCGTCACTTTGTCGGTGAGTTTGCCGGTGATGCTGCCGGGCTTGGCCTCCGACAGGAAGAAGTCGAGCTTGGACTGGTAGCCGCCGTGGAAGATGCCCCCTTGGCCGTGCTGGGTGATAAAGCCCGGCAGGAACGCATCTACCGTATAGCTGCCTGTCGCATCCAATCCGTCCAGGATGTAGCTGCCATCCGCCAGGGTCAGGGTGGTTGAGATCACCACCGGATTGCCCTTGGAATCCTTGGCATGATTGGAGATGGCCCGCAGGAAGACGCCCTTCAATGGCGCGCGACCGTTGAGGTCTTGGACCACCCCAACGATACGCCCGGTGCGGCAGTAGTCGCCCACGTTATGGGTCAGTTCCGCGCGCCGGTTCTTCAGATTGAAAGTCCCGAAGAACTCCGGTTGAATGGCTTCCCAGGGCAACGGCGAGTAGACGACCTTCGAGATCAGAGGCTTGGCCGACGTGTCCGTCACCCAGACGATACAGGGCGTTTTGGTCGTGTTATAGCTGAAGTCGAAGTCCGACGTATCCAGCACGGACGGCAGCAGGAAGGAGATCTCATCCGGCGAAACCGCATTCGGCGCGCCGTACTCTCGAAGGGGGGTTCCTGTGTTCGGAGTGCGGATATACATGGTGGCGTTGGCGGGCGGATCATCCGGTGCCGTGTTGGGATAGTTATGCAGCGCGTCGTACCACGCCTCCATGCCGATGGGGTGATCGCCGCGCCCTTTATTGCTGAGGGGCGCCGTATAGCCTGCAGGCACCGGCGGATCCGCCGTGTTCGGCGTCAACTGAGGATCGTTGGAGTTGTCGCTGGCGTAGTTGACATGGAACGTCTGCGACAGCATGGCGTTCGTCTGGCTGCCGCCCAGGGTCAAGCCCCAGGTCAGGTCCTGGCCTGTCAGGCACAGGCGACCACCATTCTTGACGAAGTTCGAGAGTTGCACCTGGACCTGGGCATCCGCAATGGTTCCCGGCCCGACGAAGAGGTCGCCGACATAGGGCGAGTGCCAGATGACACACCGCTCGGCCACAAAGACCTGCAGCGGGCTGGTGCCACCCGCAATGACGTCGGGCGGCGTGACTTCGATATGGCCGCGATAGGCGTTCAGGACGGCATCGGGCACCGGGCCGCGCGCCAGAATGCGCCACTGATCGTAACGTCCCGTCACCGGGTCCGTTCCGCCCGGTTCATTGGTCAGGGAGTCCTGATAGGACACCGCGCCCAGGGTGTGGAGGAAGTTGCCCAGTGCGAAGGCCGGCGGCGGCACCGGGTTGACGACCTCCGAAGGAATGATCGAAGGATCGTACTCCGTCATCCAGCTTTCGGTGGCGACGCCGTTGTAGGGTGTGCCGAGGAACGCGCCCACCGGCGCTGACGGCAGGTTGCCACCCGCGCCGAAGCTGCCCGCACGGGTCTGGAAGAAGCGCTGTCCGCAGTCGTAGTCATTGACATAGAGGATGCCGTTCGTACCTTGCCAGCGCTCCGTGGTAAAGCCCCAGACGTTGTCGTAGATCTTCCAGTTGGTGTGGACGGTGGGATCGAACGGATCTACGGCGTTATCGCGGACGATCACGTCCAGGTACCAGTCGCTGGGCAGGTTGGCGGGCGTGATCCAACTCGCGGTATAGACGCCGTCGCCCGCGGTCTCGCCTTCCGGCTCATGTCCGCCCTTGGAGATCGGGCCATCGTCCCACAACTGCAGCCAGAACCCGCCCTGATTGGTATAGTCATGGGCGTCGTCGTCCGGCGGATTGGCGCCGCCGGAGAAGGCGTTGCTGTCGTCAATACCGGCCACGTACTCGTTCCAGCCGGGGAAGAAATTGGGCAGAGCGCCGGCGAAGGCGTTGGGATCCGCCACATGGCTTAAGTAGAGCGGCGAGACGCTCCCCGGCGTGCGGAACGCATAGGTGCTGGGGTTGATCGCCTGATAGTCCAGTTCGTAGGGACAGTCCACGACACGCGCCGGTCCGGTGTTCAGCCATCCCGGCCCAAAGTAGAAGATCTTATGCTCCGTACGGTCGGAGCTCTTCGGCTCGCTGCTCGGGTCTTTGATCTGGAGATAGACCGACTCGATCCCGGTCTCATAGTCCACAGCGCGCACGCGGAACCGTACGGTTTCACCGGGGATCACCTCACGGACCGAAATGTTGGGCGATGAATCCCGTGCGACATGGACGATCTCGTTATTGGCGATGTCGTACTTGAGCAGCGTGGGCGCATTGATGTCGAAGATGGTCGAGGCCCAGAGGTTTGAGTTGTTGCCCCGGTCGCTCTGGAACGCAATGCGGTAGGAGCTGATATACTGCGGCCAGGTGGGGAAGTCCTCATTGCTGGTATAGTTCGGATCGAACGAGAACGTCGGGTCGTTGTAGGCCGGATCGTTCGGGATGTTCGGATCGAAGGTTTTGCCCGGCGACGTCGTCTGCAGCTTGATCGGAGCATTGCCGATCGATTCCGGCGTGGTCACCGTCTTCAGCCCCGGATGGTTCGGGTCGGCAGCGAGGGAACAGTGCAGGAAGTAGATATCGAAGGTGGAGCGAATGTCATTGGGCTGCGTCGGATTGTTCGGGTCGGTGGCGACGCGCGTACTGGCAAACGCGAGCAGGTTGATCGAAGTTGTCAGGTACCCGTTCGGATCGGTCTCGCTGGGCACGATACCCAGCGGATCGGGCCGCAGCGTACTCCACGCAGGGTTCTTGTTGCTGCTGGGCTTGCTGCCGTTCTCCATAGAAGAGGAGTTGGTCACACGATGCGGGTTCGGCGCAAAGGCCGTCGGCCCCATAACCCAGATATCCTCCTGATAGGGATCACCCGGCGCAGCCTGGTTCTTGGGGTTCAGGGAGGTAGCCTGGATCGGACCGAGGGGTCCATAGGCGGCGGCGTTGCTGGTAAACGCGATGACGCTGCCGTCCGGAGACCAGGCTGGCGCCGTTTCATTGGCCTCAACGGCAACAACGCCCCCCGCGGCAGGTCCCGTAAGCCTGGTAATGACGCCGGTCTGAATATCTACGGTAAAGATATGGTACGGACTGCCCTTGCCTATTTGCCCTGAGAAGGCAATCTGCGTACCTCCCGGCGACCAGGTCGGGTCGATGACATCGGTGAAGCCGAAGCCGGACGTGTTGTTCTGGGTCAGGCTCAGCGGCTGTCCGCCGTTGGTTAGGTTGAAAACATAGAGGTTGAAACCGCTGGTGATGGGATTGTCTCTGCCGTTGGTGGCGAGATCGATGGTCCCGCCGGCAACGTAGGCCAACAGGGTCCCATCGCTGGAGACTTTCGGCATGATCGCATTGACAGAACTCTGAAATACCTGAGTAACGCCGGAACCGTCGGCAAACATGCTGAAGATGTTGAAGATGCCGTCGGCCCGGGGACTGGTTCCCGCTGCGCCGGTCTGGTCGCTGACCCGGTTGCTGTCGAAGTAGATGAACTTCTCGTCATTTGTCCAGTAGGGATGCGCATCCTCGGCGGTCGCAGGATTGTAGGAGTACTGGATCGTATAGTCGAGCTTGGTCAGCAACACGGTCTGTCGGATGACCGCACTGTCGCCGGGAGCCCGACCGTGCGGCACATACCGGCGGAGGGTCATGCTCCGTGGGACCTGGGTCATCTTGGGTGAATAATAAACGTGTGGGCCGCTTACTGCGCGCAGTGTAGGCGAGCTGATACCTGCCATGCCGCGTGGATCGCGGTTGCCGCGTGCCTGGCCGAAAGCCAGGCCGGCAGCCATCAGCAGGAACAGGACGGAGAGCAGCGCATGCAGGACGACAATGATTGGTTTGGCTCTGTTCAAGGCGAGTCCTACCTCCTGTAGTACACGTAAACACACTCGGCATGCTTAAGGGGGAAGCCTGCACCGCCGGGAGGGGGATTTACCGGCGTTCACTATGAGTTCGTATCGTGACAACGCTCCCACCGAAGGAGAGGTTTCTCCGCGAGGCGCCGGAAAAGAAGTGTTATCCTTCCGGTGCTACCCCGATGCGGAGGGCCGTGTCCTGGCCCATGTAATCGGCTCCGTTGCTCAGCGCCTTCCCTCTTGTCTGCGTGGGGCGCTGGGAGAGACCTCCTGGAGATATTCTGAATTCTTCCAGTGCAATAACATCCGCTCAATCCATACCCGGCCACACCCTTCTGGCGCCTGGGCTTCTCCAACACGGTTCGCGATGTTCAGCGAACCGCCGATCACGTCCGGTCACAATCTCCTCTCTTTCGAAGAGGCGACAGTGGGAGAACAAGGCAGACGATGCGCGGGGGGGCGATCAGCAGCCGGTGGGGGGACTTGTGGGGAACATCACCCCTACCAAGTTCGGATTATAGCATAATGCACAGGAGAACGCAAGCGATTTTTTGAGAAATGTCTCTTTGTTCTCAAGTTTCCTGCTTCGGCGGCGACGTAAGGCGTTTCCAGAGCGCTTCGACAGCACACTCCAGCGCGCGCCATGAGCCCTCGTTGACGATCACATCATCGGCACGAGCGACTTTATCCGCCAGCGGCCACTGCGCAGCCAGCCGGTTGCGTGCTTCGGCCTCACTCAAGCCGTTCCGCGTCATCAACCGGGCCACCTGTATCGATTCTGACGCAGTGACAACCACAATACGTTCAAACCAGTGCTGCAGGTTGTTCTCGAAAAGTAACGGAATTTCCACGGCGACCACGGATCCAGGGGGTAGATCCTCCTGCGCCGACTCGATCTGGTCGTACAGCAGGCGCCGTATGGGGGGATGCATAATTCGATTCAGCGTCTCGCGGGCCGGTGGGTCCGCGAAGATCCTGCTTGCCATTTGCGCGCGATTGAGCTGCCCATCGGGCAGCAGCATCTCCGGCCCGAAGGTCCGTACAATCGCTTGCAGCACCGGGCCATTCGGAGTGAGAACAGCCCGTGCTGCGTCATCAGCGCTGAAGGTCGTTGCACCCTGCAAGGCCAACAACCGGGTCACCTGACTCTTGCCGGTGGCGATTCCGCCGGTAATACCGACCACCATCGGTTTATCCCGTCTTCGGGCGATGCGTAAATCGCCCGTTCTCGGTCAGCTCTCTTCCGCTTCTGCTTCGGCTTCGGTTTCCGGCTCCTCTTCCAGGAGCGTCTCTTCGTCGAAGTCTTCGTCGTACTCTTCGCTCTGGTTCCGGCGCTCACGCTTGTTGCGCTTGCGTTCGGCGGAATTAAAGGCATCGGCGAGCTGATTGAAGCGGGGTTCCTCTTGGCGTCCCGGCATATAGCGCGTATAGTCTTCGCGCTCCTCGCGGTCGCCGCCGCGCCCGCCGCCGCGCTTGCCACCGCCGCCACTGCGTCCCTCGCCCCCTTCACGTCCCCCGCCATCGCGCGGAGCACTGCCCTCGCGGGGGGGTCCGCTGCCTTCGCGCGCCCCGCCTTCGCGGGGTTCACGGGGTTCTCTCGGCGGCGCGGGTTCGCGCTCCTCAACGGGCTGCAAGGCACGCAGCGAAAGGGTCATCTTCCGCTCTTCAGGCCGCAGGCCGATCACCTTGACCTTGACCTCTTCGTTGACGTTCACGCCCGGCACGCCCTTCGCCCGGTTGCGCGGCAGCTCCGCGTTGGGGATGATCCCCTCCACGCCGCCATCCACCTGCACAAACGCCCCGAAGGGTACCAGGCGGGTGACGGTCCCGGTGATGATGTCGCCCTCTTTGTAGCGATCCGCGATCGCGGTCCAGGGATCGGGCTGGATCTGGCGCAGGCCCAGAGAGACCCGGTTGTTCTCCAGGTCCATCTTCAGCACCAGCACATCCAACTCCTGACCCTCGCGCAGGATCTCTTTCGGATCGTTGATGCGGGTCCAGGACATTTCGGAGATATGCAGCAGGCCGTCAATGCCTCCCAGGTCGATAAACGCGCCATAGTTGGTGAGGCGGCGCACGATGCCGCGCCGTACCTGATTGGGCTGCAGAGAGGATTTCGTCTCCTGGCTCTTGGCCTCCCGCTCTTCCACCACAGCGAGTTTGTTGGACAGGACGACTTTCCGTCGCTCCTTATCCACTTCGATGACCTTCAGAGGAATGGATTGCCCGACATACTTATCCAGATTGTTCTTGAGACTGCCGCTGCCGACATGGGAGGCGGGGACGAAACCCCGAATGCCCAGATCCACCACCAGGCCGCCTTTGACGCGATCCTGCACCATGGCAAAGATGGTCTCGTTGCTCTGCTTGGATTGCTGAACCTTCTCCCATGCCTGCTCGAAGTCGGCCCGCTTTTTGGAGAGGACGGGAATGCCGTCCTGGTTCTCGGCTTCCAGCACATAGACAGGGATCTTATCGCCGACCTTGACAATGCTTTCGGGATTGACGTTGGCCGCCGCGTCACGGGAGAGCTCGTTGAGGCGGATAATGCCCTCGGACTTGGCGCCCACATCCACCAGCACGCCCTCGCGGTCCACCCGCATCACGGTGCCGGTGATGACGGTATCCTGCTGCAGTTGCCGTAGTGAGCGGTCGTACTGCGAGTTCATATCCAGCGCCTGCATGGCGGCATCGAAGGCATCTGCATCCGAATCGGCGGAAGGCGGCGCAGCTTCGGCAACTGCAGCCGGTTCGGCGGGTGTATCGGCCGCCACAGGATCAGTCGGTTCGGTTGGTGTCTGCGTTTCCACGGGATCAGCCGGTTCAAAAGACGCAGGAGGCGCGACAACTTGGGGCGGAGCCGGTTCGTGGGTCGCCGGAACCTCGACGACTGCGGAAGAGACAGGCGCGGCGGTATGGTCGCCCGGGATATGCTCCCCATTGGCGCCTTCCGGCGGCATAGGCTCTCCAGCCGTCTCCGTCTTTTCCTGAACCATCTCGTCAGACATATACAATGCACTCCTCTCAGCGCGGCTTTTCGTCCGGTATCACGGCCGGCGGGAGTATCCGCGTCGGGTTGACAATACGTGAGGGAGGTCTTGCTTCCCCACACAAAATGAGATCTCAATTCCAAACTGACCGCGAATAAAACGCGCAGGGAAGACCTGGCGGTCTCCCAGACACTCCAAAGGATTCCACGTCCAATGCGTGGAGTCCTTCTGGATCGTGGGCCGAATTGCAAAAATTTTTGATTACGTGCCGCGCTTCGCGCAGCCCAAATGCGCGATAGGTTAGCGAATTTGGATCGCGCGCCTTCGTGATGGCACAACTTCCCAGGTATTATAGCATGGATTTAAGGGAATCTAAGAGATTCTTCCGGATTCTCTTGAGGAATCTTCTCCCTGTTTTTCCCGCGGAAGGCTCAATCCGCCGTTTCCGGGAGGGAGAGAGCCGCCTCCTTGGGCGCGACGGTGTGCCTCGGATGGGAAGGCGCGTGCGGATGCGGGCGCACATGCAGCCAGTAGCGCCGTATCATCACCCG
>DATGIG010000335.1:0-14921 GCA_035295825.1 Chthonomonadaceae bacterium
TGTGACCGGCGACGTCACCGGGCGGCAGGAGAGCCCCGTCTACGCCATCTTCGCCATGAACCGGAAGCTGGCCGACCTGAAGCTCCCGGAGGGGCATCGGCTGAATATCCTCAACATCGCCATGCCGTTCACCACAGACAAGCTCGCGATGAAGTGGGACGGAGAGTGGCACATCACGCTGGAGGTCTTTCGCGACCTGGGCATCGCCTTTGCGGCGGTCCTGGTGCTGATCTATATCCTGGTGGTGGCCTGGTTCCAGTCGTTCAAGACGCCGCTGGTTATTATGGCCCCCATCCCCTTAACGCTGGTCGGGATCCTGCCCGCGCATGCGCTGATGGGCGCATTCTTTACGGCGACTTCTATGATCGGGTTTATCGCCGGGGCGGGCATCATCGTGCGCAACTCCATCATCCTGGTGGACTTCATCGAACTGCGCCTGCGGGAGGGGATGCCGCTGGAGCAGGCCGTGATCGATGCGGGCGCGACCCGGTTTCGCCCCATGCTGCTCACCGCAGCGGCGGTCATCGTCGGCTCCTTTGTCATTCTGTTCGACCCGATCTTCCAGGGACTGGCCATCGCGCTGATGGCGGGCGAGGTTGCCTCGACGCTGCTCTCACGCCTGGCCGTTCCCGTGCTCTACTACCTGATGAAGCGTCAGGAGCAGAAAAGAGAGAAATCGTAATGGACAAACAACGCATCGTGATCGTGGGTGCGCAGGCGGTCGGGCACGATGGGGTGGACAAGCGCATGGATGTGCTCGCAACGGCGCTGAAAGCCGGAATGACGGTTTCGGACCTGGCGCAACTGGAACTCTGCTACGCGCCGCCCGTCGGCTCCGCCAAAGATCCCGTCAACCTCGCCGGGATGATTGCGGAGAACCAGATGGCAGGCGACGTGGAGCTGGCGCAATGGAATGAGGTCGAACATCTGAACCCCAGCGAAACGCTCCTGCTGGATGTGCGCCAGCCCGAGGAGTGGGAGCAGGGAGCCATTCCCAACGCCATCAACATTCCGCTGCCGGAATTGCGCGAACGCCTGGACGAATTGCCCGGAGAGAAAGAGATCGTGGTCTACTGCCTCTCCGGGCAGCGCTCGTACTATGCCTGCCGGATCCTCAGCGGACACGGTTTCCGCTGTCGTAACCTGACGGGCGCGTATCGCACCTGGGCGACGGCGACACGGCAGCGATCCTGAGCAACGCTTCCGGAGTGCCGCATCGCCTGCTCCCGATGTTACACGGGTACCGCCTCCCGGCTCTGCTGGAAGCAGGCGAAAGCCTTCTCCAGCGCTGGGAGGAGGCTTTCGCGGCGTATCGGCTTCGTCAAAACCCCATGTACGCCGAGCGAAAGCCCCTTGTGCGTATCCGTCGGATCGGGGCAGGGGCTGAGCATGACCACGCACACAGGGATCTGCGCCAGGAGCGACCGGGCCGCTTCCACCCCACCCATTACCGGCATATCGCTATCCATCAACACGATATCCGGCCGCTGTTCCAGGGCGATTTCCACGCCCGCTTTGCCGTTGTACGCCAGCCCCACAACGATCATCCCGGCCTGTTCACAGTCCTGACGCAGGGATAGATTGGTGTCTCCCTCATCATCCACAACCACAATGCGCTTACCTGTCAAACTCATCTTATTCCTTTCGCTCCTTTGTAATGGTCGCTTTCGGCGTCGCGGTATCACCCGCTCCGCAAGCATCATGACAGCACCGACGACCAGCAGACCGATGCTCACAGGCCCTAACAGGGAATGTGTGTCCATAGTCTCCCATCATGTTTCGAAAGCCGCAGGCTTTTCAGGGATTCATTCCTGGGTGCGGCAGCACATTCTTTGAGCCTCCTCGGAAGCATGCGCGAAGCTACCAGTGAGCATGCAACGGAGGGGCATAGGAAAACTGCCGATTGAGGTTTGCCGAATAACGACGCCGAGCCTATGGCTACGACGACGTACCAGGCTGCAAGCTGAGGAGTTCGGAGGAGTCTTCCAGGGTCGTCTTTAGCAAACCGCCTTTTAATACAACATGGACCGCCTGTTTTATTCATCACGAGCTAAAATAGTTTGCAGAGGCTCCGTTTCCAGGAAGCAGCAGCCGGTTTCGCTCCGGCCAGCGGCTCTCTCCCCTTGACCGGAAACTTTCCTCCACCCTGCATGTCGTATCCAATAGTAGTGCCTTGGCGCAGAGATGGGCTATATTCATGTTGGGTATGGTAACCTGTGAACGCCTCTTTCCATAGCGTGCATACATTTGTCGCCGATACGTGCGTCTTGATTGTGATCGCTTATTTGCTGGCGCGCGGACGGCTGTTGGTGCTCCTCTTTCGGGAAAAACTGACCTGCCGAGAGGCCTTCTTCCTGGGTTTCGCGCTGGGATTGATCGGCCTATTGGAAGCGATCTTCCCCGACGCCCGATTTCCCTATGCGACGCATACCCTCTTCGTGACCTTCGCGGCCATTGCGGGAGGATTGTGGGTCGGGCTGATTACAGCGACGGTAGTCATTCTGGGCGCCTATCTCTTCCAGACGCCCCAACTGGTACTGGGAACCATGCTGGCGGTACTGGTCAGCGCCTTTCTTGGGAAAGAGGTGCGCCGGATTCCCGGCGTCCCCCTCCGACTGCTTGGAGGATTTGTCGTGGGGGCGCTGGCGCAAGCTTGCAGGCATGGGATCAATTCCGCCCTCGCGACGCTCTTACATACTTCCTATCCTTATGTTGGCGCCTGGATCAACGTGCCCGCCAATGGGTTCGGCGTCATGCTGCTTCTGCTGGTTGTCAGCGATGCTCAGGCACGCGCCGAAAGCGAGCGTCGTCGGGTGGACGCGGAACGCGCCTACGCGCTGGCGTCCCAATCCCAGTTAGCTGCCCTGCGAGCGCGGATCCATCCGCATTTTCTCTTCAACGCGCTCAACTCGATTGCGGCCCTCTGTGTCGGCTCCGACAGGGCGGTCACCGCCGTCCTGCGCCTGAGCCAACTGATGCGTCGCACGTTGGAAGCGAGCCTTGCCGGCGTCGTACCGCTGGAGGAGGAGCTGGAGAGCGTGGAGATCTACCTGCAGATCGAGCAGGAGAGGCTCGGTCCGCGTTTGCGCGTGCACAGGGAATGGGCGCCGATGGAGGAGTGCGCTTTCGTTCCTCCCTTTGCCATTCAAACGCTGGTGGAGAATGCGATCCACCACGGCATTACCCCGCGGATAGAGCCGGGAACCGTGACGGTAACGACGCGCCGCCGTTCCGGGCATGTCCTGGTGGCAGTCCGGGATGATGGCGTGGGAATGAGCCGCGAAGCGCTGCGGCAGGTACGCGCCCCGACAGACGCCCCGATGCATGGCCTTCAGATCCTTTATCAGCATCTCACGCTCTTATATGGCCGTCGGGCGCGGCTTCGGATCTTCAGTCGCGAGGAGGCGGGCACGCTCGCTCTCTTTGCCATCCCGATCCGCCAGGGCGCTTCGAAGTTCGGAAAGAGAGACCTGCGATGACTGTCTTGATCGTAGATGACGAACCGCTGGCCCGCGAGTATCTCCGGTTCCTGCTGGAGAGCCAGGGCGTGCAGATCGTTGGCGAAGCTGCGGACGGGACGACTGCGCTCCAATTGGCGGAAGACCTGCAACCGGATCTCCTCCTTCTGGATATTCAGATGCCGGGATTTACCGGACTGCAGTTGGCGAGCGCCCTGATGCATCTGGATCATGCGCCTCTACTCGTCTTCGTCACCGGCTACTCCGAATACGCGGTCACCGCATTCGAGCGCGGTGCGCTGGACTACCTGGTAAAGCCCATTTCACCGGAGCGCCTGGCGCAGACCCTGGCGCGCGCGCAGGAGCGCCTGACGGATAGGGAGGCCCGGAAGGCGCTGAGGCAGCAAATCGCGGCGCAGGCGCACGCCGCTACGTCTGCACCACTCAAACGGCTGCCGATCCGCGTGGATTACACGGTGCGCCTGATTCGGGTGGAGGATATCGTCTGTGCCATCGCGAGAGACAAGCGGGTGTACGTGCTGACTCATCAGGGGGAGTACCGCACGTACTACACCCTCAAACAGCTCGAATCCCTGCTTCCGCCGGACCGGTTTCTGCGCATTCACGACTCCTACCTCGTCAACCAGGAGAGCATTGAGGAAGTGGTGTACCTGGGCGATCATAGTTACCAGGTGCGCCTGAGCAATAAGCAACTATTGCCGGTAAGTCGCGCCCGCTATGGCGAACTTCAGCATCGCCTCGGCCTGGCTTCTCTGGGGCTATCCTGAAAACAGGATGGCTCATCGCCCTTTATGGATGGCTCATCCTCTCGCCTCTCCGCCGCTCCACAGCACTCCGTATGGATAATTAGAGAGCCGGCACGGAGATTCCCAACAGATCGCTACCCGTGCCGATGAGCGGTAGGAATCGCTCAGGATCCGTTAGGAGGTTGGATGTGAATGGAACAGAGTCTCATGACACAAGGCGTTATACCGGAGTCGGCAGCGGAATCGCCCTCGCGAGCGTTTGTATGCGCGGTAGCTCGGTTGCTCGAAACCGATGCGACCGACATTCTCTTGGAACTGGGTTATGATTACCCGGAAGGCGCATTTCGCGGCGAGGACACGCAACCGGCACAGAGGTCGGCGAGAGAGAAATCAGGGAGGGAAATCCGATGTTGATCATGGTTCGATATATGGGGGCGGGAGAGCACTATGAAGCGCTGCATCTCACGCCCGATTCCAGAGAGCGTTTCGAGACGGACTGGCGCAGCTTCTTGAGTACCGGGAAACCGCTGGGCGGCTTCTACTCCTGTAACGAGGCAGGAAATGAGTACACCCTCTCCCTCCATTTTGAGGGGATTGCCGCCATTCACTTTGGAGAGGGCTCGCCACAACTGGGATCGCATGACGAGTATTCCGAGGCGGTGCTGAAGGAGGGACCATTCGCTCGATTGCACAGGCAGAGGGAGACTGCCTCGTGGTTCGGTTAGAGCGGGCATTGTGCCCAAGGAACAGAGTGCCGCCTCCGATGATGCGGGCGTGTCGAAAACAGGTCGTTCAGGCACGCCCCCAGACCAGGCTGTAGATCAGGACTGCCAGCACGAGGAGGGTCACCCCGATGTAGAGGCGGTCTTTTTCCCGGATAAATGCATAGACGGAGAACACAACGCGGGCGATGGGCGTAGCGAGGAGCAGGAGCAGTCCCACCTGGAGCAAGCCCCGGCTATGCCCGCCAAGGGCGAATCGCACGATCCCCGGCACACTCCGCAAGTCTTGTGGCTCTCCCCGGAAGATCCGGTAGTGGGGCAGCGTATTGCCATAGCGGATGAGGTAGAAAATCCCGCTGACCAGTACGACCGCCGCCGCAAGCAGCACTCCCGCCTGCAGCAGTTTGCCCATGATCTCCTCGACGCGCGTATCGTCCCATTTCGCGGGAGGTCCGGCCATATCAAAATCTCCTTGTAAGGCCGTTATAGATCATCTCGACGGCAAGGGCCAGGATCACGAGGCTGAAGAGCACACGGAGCGGTTTTACCTGCGCGCGGACCAGGATGCGCGCGCCCAGCAGAGAGCCGGAGAGCACGCCCAGCATTACCGGCATCGCCAGGCCCGGATCGATATAGCCCCGGCCCAGGTAGATCCCGGCGCTGGCGGCGGCGGTCACGCCGATCATGAAGTTGCTGGTCGTCGTCGAGACCTTGAACGGAATGCGCATGATCTGATCCATCGCCAGCACTTTGACCGCCCCCGACCCGATACCGAGCAGGCCGGAGAGCACTCCCGCTGCAAACATCAGGCTAAAGCCGCCGGGAACATTCCGCACATGGTAGGATTGCGGCCCTTCGGGAGTGGGATAGCTGCCATCCAGGCGGAGGCGGGCTGCAAGGGGATCGGGAGGTAGGTCATCCCGGCGCTCCTCTTTGTGCTTGCTGGAGAGGTAGGCGGAGTAGATGAGGACGAGGCCGAAAATGATGGCGATTGCATTGTTGGCGACCCTGGCCGCCAGCCAGGCGCCGACCAGCGCCCCGAAGGTCGTGGCGATCTCCAGGAACATGCCGATACGGATATTGGAGTAACCCTCTCGCACGTAGGCTGCAGCAGCGCCCGACGAGGTTGCAATCACGGAGATGAGCGAAGCGCCTGCCGCATAGCGGATGTCCACATGAAAGGCCAGGGTTAAGAGCGGTACGATGACGACCCCGCCTCCCAATCCCGTCAAGGCCCCCAATAGCCCGGCAAGGAAGGAGGCAAGTCCGACCAGCAGCGTAAAGACAAGGATATGCACCGCGTCAATTCCCCACCATGCGTATGAAGGCCCTCTTGAGCTGTCGGGAAGCGTGAAGTAAGCAACGCCCGTCAGGAATAGATTACGCCAATCTACCCTTTAGGGTTTCCCTGTTGCACCGGTTTCTGCGCAGAGATGGGTTTGATCAGGCACGAGAGTTCCAGCGTCAGGCGGCCCAGGGGCAGGAAGATCCACCAGAGGACCTGGAAGACCAGGAACACCCCGTGAAACCACCAGGGATCGCGTAATTCCGGGATCACATCGGTTGGCAATCCGGGTTTTGCCGTTGCGTCGCGATTAGCCATTCCGTTGACCTGTCGGTAAGAGCGGCTGGTCTTCCGCGGAGAGCACCGGAGCGACGCTGGCGCGTTGGATGAGGGGGGCGGAGAGGACAAGCCGAACGGGAGCTTGTGTGTCCGACTCGATCTGGCGTATCAGCAATTCCGCCGCCTTTTGACCGATCTCTGCGACCGGCTTGTGGATGGTCGTGAGCGGGGGCTGTACATACTGTGCGACCTCCCTGTCATTAAAGCCGACCACGGAGATCTCTTGCGGCACCCGCAGCCCCCGTTTCTGCAGGGCCTCCATCGCGCCGATGGCAGCCCGATCCGTTGGGCAGAGGAGGGCTGTGAGCGTCGGGCAGGCATCCAGCAGGCGTGAGACGCCCTGGACGCCTGCCTCCCGCGTATAGTCGCCATCGCACGTCCAGGTCGGATCGGCAGGCAGGCCCGCTTCGCGGAAGGCCCGGCGATAGCCCTGTTCCCGCAGAGGGGTGTCGGAGTGGCCGGCTTCGCCACGGATATATCCGATGCGCCGGTGCCCCAGCGATATCAGCCAGCGTGTCGCGTCATAAAGCGCCCCTTCGTTGTCTACATCCACGGAGGAGAGAGGTTCCTGTTCCGACAGGCTCCCGATGGCGACGCAGGGCAGATGGGTATGGCGCGCCCAGTCGAGCAGCGGTGAGGAGAGCTGTGTCAGGAACAGGAGCGCGCCATCGATCGAGGCGTCTTCCAGGGTCGGTACGAGCGCCTCCCAGGTTTCGCCTTGCCAGGGGATGAGCTTGACCTGGTAGTTGTAGTGGGTGGTCTGCTCGAAAATACCGGAGAGGATGCAGCCCAGATGCATGTCCAGTTCACTGGTCGGCAGTTTCCGGATCACGACGCCGAGCGTGTAGCTGCGGCGTCGTGCCAGACTGCGCGCCAGCGAATTCGGGTGGTAATGAAGCTCTTGCGAGGCATCTTCGACCTTCTTTATGGTCTTTTCTGTATAGAGATGCCTCTTCCCGTGCAGGATATGCGACACCGTGGTAATGGACACGCCCGCATGGCAGGCAACATCTTGAATGGTAGGCAGACGCTTGGGTCTCACGTTTCCTCCCCATCTAGGTTATGCGTTCCGTTCGACGTCGGGGTGTCGCGAGCGAAAAGGGGAAACTCAAACCTTTTTCGCACGGAAGCGACCTAAAGGAATAGGGTGTAAATTGGGAAATCTCGGATGCTTAATACGCACCACCGGCTCCACGTCCGGCAGCACGGTCGGGACGAAGCGCAGGTGATCGCCGGCAGGCTGGTAGTGTCGTGAGGCATTCCAGTAGCCGACGCCGTATCCTGAGATCAGGAGGCAGAGCGCTATGAGGGTCGGGGCGAGACGCCACCTCCGAGCGCCTTTGGGCAACAGGCGCGCCCACAAGAGCCGGAGGGGGGGCCGGGTTCGCAAGGCGGACAGGACCCGTGTGTCAATCGTCTCCGGGGCTTGTAACTGTGTGCGGAGCGCCTTAACCGCCACCCTCTGGAGGCCGGCCAGTTCTATCGCAGCCTCCCTACAGACGGCGCACTCCGCCTTGTGCCGCTCCACCTCCCTGCGCTCCTGGGGCTTCAGTTCGCCCTCCAGGTCCAATAAGATCCGATCCTGAACTTCATCGCAATTCATGTGTCCACCTCGATCCGAAGCGAAAGAAGCGCTGCTCTCACCTGCTGCAGCGCCCGCCGAACGCGCGTAGCGGCGGTCTGCAGCGGCACCTCGAGTACCTGAGCGATCTCGCGAAAGGACAATCCTTCGAGTACACGAAGGATGACGGCCTCACGCAGTTGGGGGGAGAGGGCATCAATCGCGGCCCGGACGGTCTGCGCCTCTTCGGCAGAGAGCGTCCGCTGTAACGGATCGCCCTCTAAATCGGCCAGGCAGAACTGTTCGGATAGTCCAGGCTGTACATGGCTCTGCTGCCTTCCGCGCTGCTTGGCGAGGTTGAGGCAGGTATTGGTGACCACCCGCAAAAGCCAGGGCGCAAACGGTAGGGTAGGATTATAGCGCCCCAATTGACGGAAGGTGCGGACGAAACACTCCTGCGCCCAGTCTTCGGCATCCTCCGGGTTTCCTGCCATGCGATAGCAGAAGCGGAAGACCCGATCCCTGTGGCGTGCCAGAAGTTGCTCGAAGGAGACCAGATCTCCCTGGGCGGCCTGATGGGCTAAGATTTCATCGCAAACGTAGAAACTCATCGGTTGGCCTTGCGCGGATAAATGTGAGCCATCAAGACAGTCACTACTGCTGTGACTACGTTCGTTTCGAGAAGTTCACTACTTTCGAAAAGCGGATCTGCCCGACAGGCTTTTCCATACATCTTAATACAACCAGGGGAGAAACTTTTATTCAATACTTAAACGCGCATCACTGAAAGTGTCGGCATTTTTTGTAGCGCCAGTCTCCTTCCATCAAAATTTTGATGGAATCCCTATAGCATTCTCGTTCCAAAGCAGGGTACAATCCTGATCGGTTGGTTAAGGTACAGCCAACCACGCCGCAACGCCGCGATGTCAGCTTCAAGTCCCTATCACCCCTCCGTAGTGGTTCGGTTCCTTGCTTCCCATCCCAGGGGAAGCCGTAAGCCGGCTAATTGATCTGAACTGCTGCGCTCTACCAGGAAAGGAACTAGCATGTATCCTGTCACACGTACCAAGCGTGGTTTCACGCTGATCGAACTGCTCGTCGTCATCGCGATCATCGCCATCTTAGCCGCCATTCTCTTCCCTGTGTTTGCACAAGCGCGGGAGAAGGCGCGCACGACCTCATGCCTGTCCAACACCAAGCAGCTCAGCCTGGGCTTGCTGATGTATGTTCAGGACTATGACGAGACCTGGCCGCGCAATGACGATTGTGTCAACGGAGGAACCGCACCGGTAGCCGGCGCTCCCGCAACGGCCTACGGCTGCAGCGGCAATCCGGGTTATGGCGACCGGGTCAACCACTATAAGTGGTGGTACTGGACCTACCCCTACGTCAAAAATACCCAGATCAATTTCTGCCCGAGCCGTATCGGCTTGCTGGACCCAAGCAACTGGAACCTGAATGGCGAGATCTTCGGGGCCGGATACGGCCTGAACCTCTCGCTCACCGGCGCACAGAATACCTGGCAGGTGAACCCGCCCCAGTTCCGCAACTCCTGGACCGGAGGGACGCTGGCGGGCCTGAATGCGCCGGCCGAGACCATGCTGATCATGGAGACGCACTATCCGGCGGTCGGGGCCTACCTGGTCAGCCAGGGTGGCGGCGTCTATACCGCTTATCCCCTGGCTACCCGCGAATACTGGCAGATGCTGATGGAGCCCAACGGCGTCGTCAACAAGCAGTTCGCACCCCACACCGGTGGCCTTAACATCGCCTACACCGATGGTCACTCCAAGTGGATGAATGTCAATTCCTTCCTCGGTCACTGCCCGACGGATGCTCAGTACGGCAATCCCTCCGTTCCGGGGTTCGAGACCATGGCCTGGACCATTAGCCCCGCTCCCAGTTGGACCCAGCCCTGGCCGCTATGGAATCTGGAATGATGATGCGCCGTCACTATCCTCCTCACCTAACCATTGCGGCGGCGCTCTGCCTCTTCTGCGTCGGCCTGGCGACCCTGGGCTGCAGCGACAAGCCGCCGCAGACGACACCGCCCGGATCGGAGCACGTTTCGGGGGAGAAGCTGGATGAACAGGGCGCCGATACCGTTCACACCTCGAATGGCAGTGCGCCCAACTCTGCCGGCGCTCAGCCTGCCGGCGACCGTTAGGCGTCACCACATACGTGCAGAACAAGTGAGGCCAGGGAATCCCTTCCCTGGCCTCCTCTACGTTCCGCCTGACATATCCCCGCGGGTGATACGTTACAACACTCAGAACCGATTTTATTCATCTTAATCTGCACTTAACAGAATCTTAAGCTATTTTTAACCAAAAGATAACCTCGCCTTAACGATTCCTGAGTACAATGCCTTTCGACCCGCTCTGAAGAAGGCGTACAACACGCCTCTTCCTTGTTCCGCACTCTATAGAAAAGGAGAAAGTCATGTCTATCCAGAAGCGTTCCATGCGCGGTTTCACCCTGATCGAACTGCTCGTCGTCATTGCTATCATCGCAATCCTGGCGGCAATCCTGTTCCCTGTATTCGCTCAGGCACGAGAGAAAGCCCGCCAGACCTCCTGCCTCTCCAACTGCAAGCAGATGGCCACCGCCACCTACATGTATGTCCAGGACTACGATGAGACGTTGTACGGCTACCGCGAAGTAGCGAACGGCGACCAACAGTACAACCCGTTCTGGCAGAGCCCCAACGTGGGCAGCGGCCCCTGCGCCGGCTCCAGTTCCGCGAACCGCCAGTTCTGGGATGTGTTGCTGTATCCGTATGTCAAGAACTACGACATCTTCAAGTGCCCCAGCAACATCGGCACGGTGAACGGGACGGGTGTTTGGGTCAACATCAGCCCCAACGGCGCGACCGATTCCAGCGGCTGCTCTTATGGCGGCCAGAACTCCTATGCCGCCAACAAGTATCTGTTCCAGCCGGTCAGCAGCGGCGGCCTGGGCCTGGGCCTGGCGGCGGTTGCGGCGCCCGCCGACACCCTGGTCATTCTCGACGCCACCTACTATGAGGAGCTGCCCCGCCTCACCGACGACAACGGCGCCCAAGCGATCTCCGGTATCCTCGTGGGCGCTCCCTGGTTCGATCCCTTCGCGACGGGCTACCAGTTCGACTGGACCAACATCGGCAACGGCGATGGCGGCGGCAACAACTGCTGCGCCCCGGCGCCCACCACAGCCCCTCTGATCGCCGCCGAGAAGCAGAAGATCGCTTCCCGCCATATGGGCCGCCTGAACCTCGTGTTCCTGGATGGCCATGCCAAGAACCGCGACGCGCTCCAGACCATTGACGACCTGAAACTGAATCCCAAGAACAGCATCTGGGATCCCTACAAGATGGGCGTGCAGTAACTTCGGCCTGCCTATCGGAACCTGCGAGCCGGAGGGGCGTTCCCTTCCGGCTCGTCTCCTTGCTGCATCCAGCACGTGACGTATGCGTCATGCCTTGAAAATACTTCATCATGGAGTAACTTCGTGATGGAGAGAGGAATAAGCCTGCAATGAAACGAAATCTTGCGATCCGGATCTACCTGATGGTGTGCGTCGTTCCCGGTCTGATCGGCCTGACCGGCTGCAGCTCCACTCCGGAGCCGTCTACGGCTCCCGCCCCGCATTCCGCCGTGGCTCCAGGAGCCACCAAGAAGGACGATCCGGAAGCGACGAACAATCCCACGACGCCTGCCGAACAAAAACAGAAAAAGGATTAAAGCCAATCCCTGGATGGAGAAGAAGAGGATGAGACGACATCGATTGCACGCCGCGCCGATTATCGCCTGCCTGCTTGGGGTCGGCCTCCTCGCTTATGGAGGGGGTTACGATAAGACCCAGGAGCGGCCGAAAATCACTTCGGAGGCGTCCCTTCTGCACAACGGCTGGCGGCTGACGCCCGCCGGAACGGCGCAGAAGGTGGGCGATATGCTGCTCGGCGGCGCGCTGTCGCCGGACAAGAGGCAGTTCGCTGTGGTGAACGCGGGCTACAACGCGCACCATCTCTATCTGCTGGACGCCCTCACCGGCAAGGTGCAGCAGACACTTCCACTGGAGCGCGCCTGGAATGGCGTCGCCTGGTCGCCGGACGGCAATACGCTCTATGTCTCGGGCGGCGGGCTGCCGAGAGTCCACGTCTTCACGCGGGGCGACGGCGGAGCCTTTCAGCCCGCCGCCCCGCTGCCCCTGCCCGATCTTACCGCGAACCCGCCGGAGCAGCGCGGCGCGAAGCCGGACCCGGAGAAGGGACAGGCGTATGTCTCCGGGCTGGCGATCTCCCATGATGGAAAGACCCTCTATGTCGGCAACTTCGCCACCGATACCGTCTATGCTCTGAGCCTGCCGGACGGCGCGGTCAAGACGCAGCGCCGGCTCGACGCGGTGGCGCACCCCTACTGCCTGCGCCTCTCACCGGAGGGCGATGAACTCTATGTGACGCAGGGAGCGCTCGGCAGCGTAGCCGTGCTGAACGCCGCAACCCTGGCCCCGGCCCGCACCCTCTTCACGGACAGCCACCCCAACGACCTGCTGTTCGGGCCGGAGGGCGACCTGTTCGTCTCCTGCGGCAACAGCGACACCGTCTGCGTCCTCAACCCGAAAACGGGGCAGGGTCTGGAGCGGATCGCCGTCACGCTCACCCCGCTCTCCCCGGCAGGCACGACGCCCAACAGCCTGGCTCTCTCACCCGACGGCAAGACGCTCTACGTGGCGAACGCCGATAACAACGACGTGGCCGTGGTAGACCTCTCCGAGCCTCGGCACAGCCGTGTCAAGGGCTTTATCCCGACCGGTTGGTACCCCACGCTGGTCTGCGTCGCGCCGGACGGCAAGCATCTCTTGCTCGGCAGCGGCAAGGGCATGGGCGCAGGGCCGAACGCCAGGCCCAATCCCAATGCGACGGACCCCATCGAGCGCACGTATACCTATGTCGGAACGCTGCTCTATGGGCTGATCTCCACGCTGGAGGTCCCGCAGGATTCGCAACTCGCTGCCTATACCCAGCAGGTGATGGCGAACACGCCCTACCGTGATACCCTCCTCGCGGCCCCGGCGATTGCGCCCCGGCCAGGCAGCCCGATCCCGGCCCGCGTGGGGGAGAAGTCGCCCATCAAGCATATCCTCTACATTATTAAAGAGAATCGCACCTACGACCAGGTGTTCGGGGATATGAAGGAGGGGAACGGCGATTCCAGCCTGACGCTGTTCGGGGAGAAGGTGACGCCCAATCTCCACGCCCTGGCCCGCGAGTATGTGCTGCTGGACAATACTTACTGTAACGGCGACGTGTCGGGCAATGGGCATCCCTGGAGCACGGCGGCCTATGGGACCGACTTCGGCGAGCGGGCCTGGATGCAGTCCTATGGCGGGCATGCGGATTGGCCCCTCAAGGACAAAGACCTGTATCCTCCGGTGGGCCGTATCTGGGATATGTGCGAGCGCAAGGGCCTCACTTTCGCCTCCTACTACTACACCTGGACGACGGACAACACGCACCGCAATATGCCCAAGACCTGGGAAGAGAATCTGAACAAGCTCCGGGACTTCGAGAACGCCGACCTCTTCATCGCCGACCTCAAGCGCTACGAGCAGAACAACAACCTGCCCAATTTCCTCATCATGGACCTGCGCGAGGATCACACTGAAGGGACACGACCAGGCTCCTTCACGCCTCAGGCTTGCGTCGCCTCGAACGATCTGGGGGTGGGCAAGATTGTGGAGGCCTGTTCGCACAGCAAGTACTGGCCGGAGATGGCGATCTTCATCATTCAGGACGACGCACAGGACGGCCCCGACCATATGGAGGCGCACCGCACGGAGGCGCTGGTCATCTCTCCGTATACGCGCCAGCATAAGGTGGACAGCACCTTCTACACCACCTGCTCCCTATTGCGCACCATGGAGTTGATCCTGGGCCTGCCGCCCATGAGCCAATACGATGCCGCCGCCACGCCGATGTATCGCGCCTTTATGAGCAAACCGGACTTAACGCCCTTTAAGGCGCTTTCCGCCCGCGTGGATGTGATGGAGAAGAACAAAGCGACGGCCTTCGGCGCAAAGGCGTCGCAGCAGATGGACTTCTCCGGCCCGGATCGCCTGACGGCGGCGCAGGTGGACACGCTGAACCGCATTCTCTGGCACAGCGTCAAGGGCGATATGCCCTACCCATCTCCGGTCCACCGGGCGCTGCTCGCCCCGACCGGGCAGGCGCTGGTGACTTCCGTCGGCAAAGATGGAGACGATTAGCCCGGCAAATCGCCGGGGCGTGCATCCGTTCGCCAGGCCGTGAACGACCCGGCTGAACGGCCCGGCAAATCGCCGGGGAGAGAGGCTAAGATGAAAAGAGCGCTCCGGAGGACACTGTTGACGAGTGTGTTCGCGTTGAGCTTCGGCCTCAGCGCGTTGGCGCACGGTATCACCCACAGAGAAGCGCCCGCCGATCTGGTGGTGCTGGATGCCGAGGTCCAGACCGTATCGGATCGGCAGCCCCAGGCTCAGGCTTTTGCCGTGCGGGACGGTCGTTTCGTGGCGGTCGGTAAATCCAGCGACATGGCGTCCTGGATCGGGCCGAAAACGACCGTGTGGCGGCTCGCCGGCAAAACGATCACCCCCGGCTTCAACGACGCCCATCTCCATCCGGCGCCGGTCTATACCGAAGACGCGCCGCAATATGTGGTCCCGCTCGATCCGGAGCATGTCAAGACGATAGACGATCTGGTGGCTGCCTTACGGCGTAAGGCAGCCAGAACGCCGAAAGGGCAGGTAATCCGGGGCTTCGGCTATCAGGAT
>DATGIG010000336.1:0-2187 GCA_035295825.1 Chthonomonadaceae bacterium
CGGGGGTAAAGGCGAGGGTATAGACATACCAGGTGTGCTTCTCCAGGGTATGGAGGCGCACTCCCGTCTGCGCGCTCCAAAGGATCGCGCGATGGTCCTGGCCGCCGGTTGCCAGCATGCTGCCGTCGGGAGAGAAAGCGACCGTATAGACCTTATCCCGATGCCCGCTCAGCGTGAGGAGCCGCTCCCCCGTCGCGATCCGAAAGACATAGACGGCTTTCGCCGCCGTTGCAACAGCCAGGCGTGCGCCGTCAGGGGAGAACGCCAGCGCGGTCACCTGCCCCTCCGGCAGCCGCAATGTCCGCCTCCGCTCCGCCGTCCGGGTGTCCACCAGCGTGATTCCCTCGGACGCTGCGACGCACGCGAGCACGTCGCCCTTCGGCGCGAGGGCAAAGGGACCGCCGAACGGAAACGTGCGGAGCCGCCTTCCCTGCTCGGTATCGAACGCGGCGATATGGTCGTCTTCGTTGGCATAGAGTGTGCCGTCCGGGGCGAACGCGACATGCGCGACCATGTGGTCTCCGGCTTTCAGGGTGATCCGCGCCTGCCGGCACTGGGTGTCCAGATAGTACCACTCGAAGTTCCGCAGGTCGGGCTGCCCGCGCTTCGGCAGGATCTCGTCCAGCAATTGGCGGGCGGCGGCGATGTCGCCGCCTTCGATCTTCTGCTGTGCCAGATTGGTGTTGGAGGCGTAGAGCAGGCGATAGGCGCGGGTGGCTTCGGCACGGGCGCCGGCCTCGGCTTTGACGGCGCGGTGTGCGTTCCCCACAGCGAGGAAGGCGAGCGTTCCAATGACCGCGATAATCATCCCAGCGACCAGTGACGTCCGTAAGACGCCCCGCCGGAAAGCGATCTGCTGGCGGTGGAGTTCCGCGCCGGGCATGTTCTCCCGTATCCAGGCGCGGTCGAAGACACGGGCATAGATCCGGTTGCGTACCTTCAACTCCCCATCCACGACCTTACAGACCCCGGAGAGGCGCAGCAGGGAGCAGAGCGGGTTGGTCTCATCATCCTTGACAGACTTTCCACGCCACACCTTTCCATAAAGTTCGAGGAGGGCGACAAGGTCGCATTCGCCCTTCAGCAGGCGGTTATGGACGAAGGCGAGGTTATCATCGGCCTCTCTTGCCGCTTTGTTGAGGAAGAGCCGTGCGCAATGTGCATCCACGGAGGAGGCAGTAGGATCCGACAGGGATTCCGCAATGGCGCGGCAGAGGCGCTGGGTCATGTAGGGATGCCCACCGGTCCAGTAGAGGACACGATCTAACCCTCCCAGCGGGGGGTTAGGTTCCAGTGGTGCGGCCTCTTCGGGGGTGAAGTCGGTGAGGACGATGCGCCTGCCGATGTTGAACGGGCTGATGCGGGTGTCGACAATGAGGTCGGAGGGCGTCGCGACGCCCAGCAGGCAGAAGGTGAAGCGCGCGAAGGCGGGGTCTTCTGTCCGGCGGTTGTAGCACTCTCGGATGCCGGCGAAAAACTCGTCGGTGGAGAAGGGTAGGCTGCGCACGGCGTCTATCTCATCTACAAAGATGACGAGCCTGCTATCGGCGTTCTCGGCATACTGTGCCGCAAGCCGGGGGAGAAGAACGTGCTGAAGGGCAGCTATCCAGCGCTGCATGGGGCCGAGACGGTCGTGGTCGAGCCAGAAATCCTCTACGGCATCGCGCAGGCGCAAACGTTCGGCCAGCAGGGTGAGGAGGCCGTCGTACCACTGCTCAGGGGTGACATTCTGCCCGATGGCGGTGAGGTCCAGGATGCCGACCTGCACGCCTGCCTGACGGAGTTTCGTCGCTGTACGGACCATCAGCGAGGATTTGCCCATCTGCCGGGTGTTGAGGACATAGCAGAACTCGCCGCGCAGCAGGCTCTCGTAGAGTTCGGCGTCCGCATGGCGCGTGATATAGGAGGAGGCATCGTGCGGCATCGTGCCGCCCGTGATATAGAAGCGTTCGATTCCTTCGGGCAAGCGGCCTCTCCCTCCCGGCAGACGCAGGCGAAAAAGGGGTCAAGCCGGCAAAAGCGTCCGCGCTTCTATTCACGGACGACCGGCAAATTTCCTTTTTAGAGCCCTGATCGGGCGTAGCGCAGCATCCGCAGGATGCGGGCAAAAAAATAGAACAGGGAGACGTTCGGGAATGGCCGGAAGTATGACATACTATCGGATAACATCATGCGACGACAACTCAC
>DATGIG010000337.1:0-14444 GCA_035295825.1 Chthonomonadaceae bacterium
CCTTCATCGGCAAAGCGGATGGAGCCAACCCGCAAGCCGGCCTGATGCTGGCCGACGACGGCAACTTCTATGGCACCACCCGTGCAGGCGGTCCGTACGACAAGGGCACGGTCTTCCGGATCACTCCCGACGGGAAAGAAACGGTGCTCCATGCCTTCATCGGCAAAGCGGATGGAGCCAACCCGCAAGCCGGCCTGTTCGAGGGGTGGGATAACAACTTCTACGGCACCACTTGCCAGGGAGGGGATAAGGACAAAGGCACGGTCTTCCGGATCACCCGCGACGGCACGGTGACGATCCTGCACGCGTTCACCGGCTTCGTCAAGGAGGGAGACAGGGACGGAGCCAACCCGCGAGCCGGCCTGACCCAGGGCACGGACGGCAACTTCTATGGCACCACCACTGCCGGAGGCGCCAACGACTATGGAACCGTCTTCCAGGTCACCGCTGATGGGACCCTGATCCTTCTCTATTCGTTCCAGGGCGCTGATGGAAAAAGTCCCGTAGCCGATCTCATGACTGGAACCAATGGCTGCCTGTACGGGACGGCGACATCCGGCGGCGTGAACGGCAAGGGAACCGCCTTTTACCTGGATTTAGCGCTGCCTATCGTGGCGTCGGACTTCAACGCCGACCTTCAATCGGAGCTTATTTTCCAGAATAAGACCTCCGGCAGGCTGGCGATGTGGTACATGCAAAAATACAGCCACAATGAAGCCGCGGGGGGTGAGTATATCTCTCCGGACCTGCCTTCCGGGTGGAATGCTGTGGCGACCACGTACTTGAAAGACCAGCTCCATCCCACGCTCCTGCTGCACAACCCGACCACCGGCCAACTGGCGTTCTGGGAGATGAACGGCAACACTGCCGTGCGTGGGGAATGGATCCATCCGGCCCAGGACAAGAACTGGAAGCCCATCGCCATGGCCGATTTCAATGGCGACGGCCAGCCGGACATCCTGTTCCAGAACCCCACCACCGGCCAGCTCGCTATCTGGTACATGAACGGCAACGACTATGCCAGCGGCGCCTTCGTCTATCCGGTCCAGGATCCGGCCTGGAAAGCCGTTGGAGTCACGGATCTCAACGGAGACGGCCAGCCGGACATCCTGTTCCAGAACCCCACCACCGGCCAGCTCGCTATCTGGTACATGAACGGCAACAATGCGGTCGCCGGGGAGTATGTCACGCCGACCCAGGATCCGGCCTGGCAGGCCGTGATGGTGGGCGACTTCGACAGAGACGGCCTGCCCGACATCCTGTTCCAGAACCCGACCACCGGCCAGTTGTGCTTCTGGTATATGGAGGGCCGTCAGGCCATCGGTGGCGATTACATCTATCCGATGCAAGACCCCAACTGGAGAATCATCGGTTCCCACTAGAGGGATAGGCTTGTCTCCACTCGAGGCAGCCTCATAGACCTGACTTTTCTGGCCTGGCAGCCGACTGAAAGAAGGCTGCCAGGCCTGTTTTGGGAGGATCGTCGCCATAGGCTCTCCGGGGAAATAAGGAGGTTCCAGGGCCATGATAACCACAGAACAGATCAAAGCGCTTGCCGAGGTCGAGTCGGATAGCGTGCCGGTGGTGAGCTTCTATCTTGATGTAGATGGCCGCCAGCGCACCTTCCTGCAATACGTTGAGGTCACCCACCAACTGGTCCGCGATGCCAGAGCCAGGCTGGAAGCCATGAACCTTCCTGAGGCAGCGGCCGAGCTGGCAAGGCATGACCTGGACCGTATCTCCCGCTATGTCGGCGCCGAGTTCAAGCACAGCGACGAGCGCGGATTGGCGATCTTCGCCAGTACCGCTCGCAAGCTCTGGCAGGTCTATCCGCTGGCTTGCCCGGTAGAGGATCGGCTGATATTGGAGAGACGCCCCTACTTACGTCCGCTGGCGGACCTGCTGGACGAGAATGCCGGCGCCCTGGTGGTCCTGGTGGATCGAGAAAAGGCCCGCCTGTTCCTGGTGGAGATGGGAACGATCACGGAACTGGAAAAGGTGCAGGATGATGTGCCGGCGCGCGTGCATCCGGAGAGCTGGTACGGCCTGTCGGACAAGCATATCGAACGGCATGTGGACGAGCGTATTTTCTATCACTTGAGGCATGTCGCCCATGTGCTGAGTCAGGTAGCGCAAAGGCAAAGGCTTCAGCGCGTGCTGATCGGAGGCGCGCAGGATATTGTGGCTGAGTTTCAGCGTGTTCTGCCGCCAGACCTGGCGGGATCAGTCATCGGCAAGCTGGACGGACTGATGCTTATCTCCAAGCCGGAGGAGATCCTGCAGAAGGCACTGCAGGTTCTCGATCAGGCTAAGCGCCGGCAGGAGCAAAAGTTGGTGAACCAGATCCTGGAGATGGCCGGTCCGAAGGGAGTGGCCGTGCTGGGGCTGGAGCCTAGTCTGCAGGCACTGTACCATCGGGCCGTTCATACGCTTGGCGTGGATAAAAATCTTCTACTTTCCGGCTTCCAGTGCCCGCATTGTGGGCGCCTGTTCCCTGTGGCTGATCCCTGCCCGGAGTGCGGAAATACAGAGGTTCGCCACCTTGACGATCTGGTAGAGGCGGTGGTGGAAGAAGCGTATCGGCAGGATAGCCAGGTTACATTCCTGTCCTTAACCTCTGAGCGAAGTGACTGGGAGGGGATCGGCGCCTTACTGCATTTCTCGCTGCCTGGTCTTACGGCTCCGCAGGGTGCGGGCTACCGATCCAACGAGTAGAGAATGCGCGGATCCATGAGGGAGCGCGCTATTCAGTGAGGCCAAAGACCCAGGAGGATTGCGGCCGCTCCCGAAGACTATCCGGCTTCCGGGAGAGAAGGAGAGGAGATATGGAAGCCATCGAAGCCATCTATAAGCGCCGCTCGGTGCGCAGCTATACTGGCCGACCGGTGGATAAAGAGACGATCCAGAGACTGCTGCACGCGGCGGTGCAGGCGCCGAGCGCCAGGAACGCGCAGCCCTGGGCCTTCGCTGTCCTTCAGGGCGCCGAGCGCCTGAAGGCGTACTCAGATCGGGTAAAAACGCTCGTGCTTCAGAATGCGACAGAGCATGCACCCGCGCGCGCGTTGCATCCAGGGCCGATGGATCCGGACTACAACATTTTCCATGGCGCCGGCACGCTGATTGTCATCTATACCAAAAGCGGCGGCGAGTTCGCGCCGGGGGACTGCTGCCAGGCCGGCCAGAACCTGATGCTGGCGGCCTGCGCGTTGGGGTTGGGAACCTGCCCGATCGGGTTTTCGCTGCCCTGGCTGCGCCTGCCGGAAACCCGGCGCGAGCTGGACATTCCAGAGGGCTATCTCCCCATCCTGCCGATCGTGGTCGGGTATCCCAAAGCGCCTCTCCCGCCTCCGCCTGACCGGAGCGCGCCGGAGATCGTCAGGTGGCTTTAGCTGACCTTTCTCAGGCAGCCGCTTTGATGAGGAACTCTTTCAGCAAGGGGGCGATGGACAGGCAGGTGACCGGTGCGGCTAGAACCTCTGGAGGAAGAGCGACAGTATCCGTGCAGTAGATACGGCGGACGGCCAGCGACCACAACTTCTGCCAGAGGGTGCCGGTAAAGAGGCCATGGGTGACGAAGACGGTGATCTCCTGGACGCCGGCGCGCTGCAGTTGCTCGCAGCAGGAGACCAGGGTGCTGCCGGTATCCAGGATATCATCCACCACGATTGCCTGCCGGCCAGCCTGGCCATGCAGCAGCGAATGCCGCACTCCTTCGGGGGTGCGGCTCTTCTCCAGATAGGCGACAGGCACGGGCATGCATGCCGCCTCTCTTACCTCTTCACACCGCTGGATCGCTCCCTCATCCGGCGCGACCGGTGTCGCCTCCTGCAGGCCCAACTCCTTGATTTTAGCGGCGAAGAGTGGGGCCGGCGAGAGAGAGCGCAGCGGAACCGGATACAGCGTGTAAATAGCGGCGCTGTGGACATCGAAGGCTACCACTTCATCTACGTTGGAGGCCCAGAGCATCTCTCCGACCCAGGCGCTGCCCAGACTCTTGCCCGCTTCGACCCTGTCCTGGCGAGCGTAGGCCAGATAGGGGAGCAGCGCGGTGATGCCGACGCCCTTTTCTTTGGCCAGAGTATGGCAGAGCAGCAAGGTGGAAAGCAGGTTCTCGTCCGGGGGGGAGATCGAGCCCAGCGCCATGCACGGCTGGCCCGAAACCGGGCTATCCACGCTCATATACAGCTCGCCGTTCGGAAAACGACCGCAGGTAAACCGGCCGCGTTCTAACCCCGTCACGCAGGCGAGCTCCCGGGCCATCCTTTCCAGGGGCGGTAAGATAAAGAGCAGCATGGCAAATATCCTCCGGGTGGCAAAGCGCCGAGAGATCGGGCGCTCCCCTCGTAAACAGGGGAGCGCCCGATCTCTTCAGGCTATCGCCCGGGCGCGCGGGATCAGGATCGTCTTTTCAAGAGTGATATGCTCCCGCACGCTCCATTCCAGTTCCGCCAGTCCCTCCATCAAGGCGCAATAGCGCGCGCAGGCGTCCTCGGGAGGGGTGAAGTGGTCAGTGAGCGCCCGCATCTGCTCGAACGCGTGAATGGCGATGGCGTGCTCGCGCTCCAGTCCCTGCAAGATGTCCTCGATCGTTCCCTCGATGAACTGCGTCGGCACGCCGGCCTGCCATCTCTGGGTCCGGAGGAACAGCAGGGTCTGCTCCTCGCGGCGCATATGGCTTTCCATGCCGGCCTGGAACCGGCCGAACTCCTCCTGAAGCTTCCACAAGTCCGGGTACAGGTTGTCGCGGGTCTGCATCAAGGTGGCAATCAGTCGCGCCAGCCGGGGAAGCTCGTACTGGATCAGGCAGTGGTCAGCGGTCAGCAGCTTTGCCAGCAAGTCCTCGGGCGCGGCTCCCGCGCGGCCAGTCCCTTGTTGGCCGGCAGACGGAAGATCATCTGAGAGCAGGGCATGGAGGACGGCTTCACGGTCCAGGCCCATCTCGGCGCATACCTCCGAGAGCGTTTTCTTGCCCTCATACTCCGCGCCCAACCTGTCGGAGATATGCGCGCGTTCCGGTCTTTCCCCGCGAGCAGGCCGGGAAGTTGCCGGGTTGTATTTCTCGTTCATCCTTGTCTCCTTCCATGCAGGCACCGATTTTATCCAGGAGCCGGTCATAGCGCGCCGGGCGTCAGCCGGCTGATGACTCTCTGCCTGTTATGTCTCAGCGGGAACACGAACAACCCGCCGTTTCACAGCGCGCCGACCTCTGAAAAAGCCACAGGGGACCGCAGAGAGAGTCTACGGTCCCCCGGATTCTTTTTGGAACCGTGCGCGCCACTTTCATGGCACACGGCTCACCGTCGGAGACCGGGATTGAGCGATCTTTCCTAACGTAACGATCCTTCCTCCGGCTCGCTCCACGTCAGCACGCTTTCGCGGCGGGTATCTCCCTCCTGTAAAGCAGGGCCCTGTCCATCCAGTTATGCTTTCCTGTTGCCTTTCGGCGGATGGCTTTCGCTTCTTGGAGCGTCCTTCTCCTGCTGGGAAACCCATCAGGAGTTGCCACGTTGCGCGGGATCAAGATGCGTTCGGGGTGGGTGGCCTCTCTGCCGCAGAGGAAACCGTGTCCCTGGCCTATTCTATTGCTAGAATAGGAACACCCTCTGGCCTGTCGTCCAGCCGCTTGCGACAGGCGGAAACGGCTTCTTCGAGGCTTCACTGGTGTTCACCCGTCCGAACTTTCCCTGGCCCGGTTTCCCCTTGCGACTGGGGAGTTGGCCGGGCGTTTCCCTGAATGCTTGCAGCGGTTTCCCATAGCAAACGGCCGTCAGGGTCGGGAACGAAGGGGGACACTCCCTCGGGAGCTTGCGCCCCACTTGCGCCTGCGCCCTCGTGTCGCACATTCACCTGCAATTATACAGAGATTTGCAGCCAAACACATCCCCTAAATGGCCGATTATAGGCCCTCTTTTTTGCGTCGTTTGTTCGGGAGATTCACATAAAATTCACACGTACTCAATAGTATCATATAGATAAGTCCGCTAACGGTCAGGCAGTAAGCCCTGGATGAGACTGCTATTGGCCTGTCCATCAGACCCTGCTGGGGAAAGGAACATCGCATGAACGATTCAGAGGACACCCATGCGTTTGCCGGGAACCCCACGCCGCTTACCCCTACGCAAACCCAGGAAGCGATTACCGCTGTATTGTCTGGATCGGCTACTTTCCAGGAGGTGGCCGAGGTCATGGTACAGGAGGGCCTGGCAGCCCTTTCAGCACAAAGCGGTGTCTTTGCGCTGATGACCGAAGAGACCGCTTCCATTCTCGTCTTCCACACCATCGGGCTGCCCCAGGAGATGGCGCATATCTGGTCGAGTTTTCTGGAGGACTTGCCCTTCTCCCTGGCCGGGATCGGCATGAAGGGCAAGCCCATCTGGTATCACCATTTCAGCGAGGGTCCATCATCCTCTGCTCCCTCGGCAGTCAGTCACCCCTCGGAGCATATTTTTGCCATGCTGCCCTTCGCCCTAAACTATGGGCTTAGAGGCGTGCTTGGCTTCGGCTTCGAGCGGCCCCGTGAGTTGCAGGAGCCAGAGTTCTCCCTGTTGGGCTGTCTGATGCAGGCGGGCCGTCAGGCTCTGGAGCGCCATGCCGGTCAGGAGACAAAGCGTATTCACACTCCCAGGAACAAGCCTGCGGAAACCGATCCCCTTTTGGGGGAACTGTTTCTTGCCGGGGAGTACGTGCTGGCAGGTATCTACCGGCAGGTGGACAGTCATCGAGAGATTCTCCTGGAAGAGGAAGGCTATCTGCCCGCCAGCCTGGATGGGAAGGTGGCCTGCTATCACCGTATTGCTGGCCTGGGAGGGGCCTGAAGCGGGTAGACGCCCATAAGCAACCTGTGTTTTTCTGCGCCCCTTGTCGTTCCCGGTCACCTTCCGATGATAAGGGGCCTTTTTCTCTCATCAGGGAGCAGAGCGATGAAGAAAGTAAGCGTGATGCTGGTGGACGATCATGCCATCTGGCGGGACGGCGTCAAGAGTATGCTGGAGGACACCGAATTTACAGTCGTGGTCGAAGCCTCTTCGGGCAAGGAGGCTATCGAGGTCGCCTGCCAGGCAAAGCCGCAGATGACCTTGCTGGACATCCGCATGTCCAATGGCGATGGATTGGAAGCACTCGTGGCCTTGAAAGAGGAGCATCCGCGCATAGCGGTGGTGATGCTGACCACCTACGAGAACCCTACCTACATGGCGCGCGCGGTGGCCGGGGGCGCGGTCGGAGTTTGTGAATACCTGCTCAAGCCGGTCACGAGCGAGTACCTGGTAGCGCGCTTAGAACAAGTCTACAGGGAATGGCAGAAGGCAAGTGTTATCGAACTGATGTAGCCGACTGACCATTCCGCAACAGGGAGGCGCTTGCACGCACGCTTCACACACCGAGGGACGATGTTCTTCCCAGCACTGTCCCTCTTCTTTTCGCCTCTTCCCCATCCGTAAGAGGAGGGAGCGGGTTTGCAGACTGACCTTTACCCACTGTCACCATGTAAACAGGCTGCCGGAAACTACATTACTGAAATCATCATTCCTGAATGGCTGATTGTGGAATGGCCGTTCTTCTCCAAGCGGAGCTGTTGCGCTTTTTTCAGGCTGAGATAGTTGTTCAAAATCCGCCATTTAGGGGATGCCAATATAGCTGAGAACGCTTCAAAATAGGCAGCGGTGACGGGAAAATTTGGGATTCATGCCCTCTGATCCCCTTACATATCGGCACATTGTTCATTTATCAGCAATGGCAGTTTTATCAGGAAAGGAGATAAAATGCTGCGCACCTGTAGAACCCCTCTCCTGGCGGCCTTTGCCTTGCTTGGCGCCGCCCTCGCCCGCCCGGCCCTTGCCCAGGGCTTTACCGTCACCGATCTGGGCACGCTCGGCGGCACGACAAGCCATGCCTTCGCCATCAGCCAGCAGAGCCACATCGTCGGCTCGGCCACAACGTCCGGCGGGGCGACACACGCCTTCTTCTTCAACGGCACGATCAGCGACCTGGGCACGCTTCCCGGCGGCACCACAAGCGCGGCCTTCGGCCTCAACGGCATTGACCAGGCTGCCGGTCAGGCGACCACCTCCGGGGGCGCTCAGCACGCCGTGCTCTTTGAAGGCGGCTCGCTCTTCGATCTCGGAACCTTCGGCGGCGCCACCAGCATCGCCAATGCCATCAACAACAACGGCGCCTCGGTCGGCGGCGCCCTCAACGCCGGCGGCGCCATGCACGCCTTCCTGCACACCGGCACCGGCGCGCTGGCCGGCGGGGACGATCTGGGCACCTTAGGCGGCGCCAACAGCCAGGCCTTCGCCCTCAACGACAGCAATGTCGTGGGCGGCCAGTCGGATACCGCTACCGCCGGGGTCAGCCACGGCTTCCTCTGGGACAGCGTCAACCTCATGCAGGATGTGGGTACGCTCGGTGGCTCGAATAGCGCCGTTTTGGGCCTCAACGGCGTCGGCCAGGCCAGCGGCTTGGCCAACACGGCCTCTGGCGCTCAGCACGCTTTCTTTTTAGACAGCGGCGTCATGACCGACCTGGGCACCCTCGGCGGGACCAACAGCCAGGGCAACGCCATTAACAACAACGAGCAGGTCGTCGGCCAGTCGGACACGTCCACCAGCGGCGTGCAGCACGCCTTTGTCTGGGACCCCACCAACGGCATGGTGGACCTCAACACCCTCCTGCCCACAGGCTCCGGCTGGGTGCTTACGAGCGCGACAGGCATAGATGATGCCGGCGAGATTGTCGGCTTCGGCTCCATCGGCGGAAACGTGCATGCCTTCCTGCTCGAACCCATCCGCGCCACAGTTACCCTCAATCCGGACCCGGTCTTCGGCGGACAGCACTCCACGCTCACCGTCACCCTGCCCAATCCGGCCCCGCCCGGCGGCACTTCGGTGAGCCTCAGCACCAGCAACGGCGGCCTGGCCGTCTTTGCCAACAACGGCTCCTCCTCTAGCAGCATGACTATCGGAGCCGGCGCCACCAGCGCCACCACCATCGTGGACACGGCCGTTGTGGGCAGCAGCCAGAACGTGACCATAAGCACCACGCCCAGCGGCCAGTCTACCGTGAACAGCACGCTGACGCTCAATCCGCTGCTGGAATCGATCACGCTCCGGCCCGCTACCGTGGTGGGCTCGCAAAACGCGACCCTGACGGTCACGCTCAATGCCGCTGTGCCCTTCAATGTGGGCATCAGCCTGAGCACCAGTAACGGCAACCTAGCCGTCTTCGACAACAACGGCTCCTCCTCTAGCAGCATCACCATCGGAGCCGGCGCGAAGTCGGCGCAGGCCGTCATAGATACCGGCGCCGTCGCT
The DNA here is from genome assembly GCA_035295825.1 of Chthonomonadaceae bacterium. GTDB lineage: Bacteria > Armatimonadota > Chthonomonadetes > Chthonomonadales > Chthonomonadaceae > DATGIG01. The sequence continues at coordinate 9,312 of DATGIG010000337.1, forward strand.
GCCGGCACGGGCGTCACCATCAGCGCCAGCCTGGCCGGGCTGACCCTCACCAGGACCCTCACCCTCACCCCCTGGCTCAAGAGCCTGGCGCTCAACCCGACATCCGTGGTCGGCGGCTCCATGCAATGCACCGGCACCGTCACGCTCTTTGCGCCTTCTCAATCCGGCGGTGTGACGGTCAGCCTGACCACCAGCGACGGCAGTAAGGCCTGGTTCGACAACAACGGCTCCTCCAGCAGCAGCGTCACCGTACCTAAAGGAGCCACCAGCGTCTCCTTTGTCATTGATACGGCGGCCCAGAAGTCCAACACATCGGTCACGATCAAGGCGAGTCTGGGCAACCTGACGCTGCAGCAGAACCTGACCATCACGCCCTGGCTGAAGAGCATGGCGCTCAATCCCAAGACCATCATCGGCGGCTGCCAGCATACCACAGGCACCATCATCCTGAATGCTGCGGCCCCGCCCGGCGGCGTGACCGTCAGCCTCGGCTCCAACGACGGCAACACCGCCTGGTTCGATAACAACGGCTCTTCCAGCAGCAGCATCAACATCCCGGCAGGCTCTCTCAGCGCCACCTTCGTGGTGGACACGGCCTTTGTCGGCGTCAACAAGTCCCCGACCATCACGGCCAGCCTCGCCGGCCTTGCCAAGACGGCCAAGCTGACGGTCACGCCGGCGCTGTCGGGCGCGTCTCTGAGCCCATCTACCATCATCGGCGGCTGCCAGCACTCGACGTTGACGGTCACCCTAGCCGCCTCCGCCCCGCCCGGCGGCGTGGGCATCAGCCTGAGCACCAGTAACGGCAGTCTGGCCGTCTTCGACAACAACGGCTCCTCCTCTAGCAGCATCACCATCCCGGCGGGAGCCACCAGCGCCACTCTCACCATTGACACGGCGTTCGTCAGCAGCAGCCAGCAGGTGACCATCACGGCCACCCTGGCCGGCCTGAACAAGACGGCCACACTGACGCTGCAGGCGGCGCATGCCACCCTCTCGCTCAGCCCGACCACGGTCGTCGGCGGCTGCCAGCAGTCTACCGGCACAGTCACTCTGAACGCTCCGGCCCCGCCCGGCGGCGTGGGCATCAGCCTGAGCACCAGCAACGGCAGTCTGGCCGTCTTCGACAACAACGGCTCCTCCAGTAGCAACGTTACCATCGGAGCCGGCGCCACCAGCGCCTCGTTCCTCATCGACACAGGCTTTGTCGCCTCGAACTCTAACGTGACGATCTCGTCCTCCTTCAACGGAGGCACGAAGTCCACCGTGCTGACCCTGACCCCGGCGCTGATCTCGTTCACGCTCAACACGAACTCGGTCACGCGGGGCACACAGGTCACCGGCACGGTCACGCTGGCGGCGACGGCGCTGGGAAATGTGGGCATCAGCCTGAGCACCAGCAACGGCAGTCTGGCCGTCTTCGACAACAACGGCTCCTCCAGCAGCAGCGTCACCGTGCCGGCAGGCAGCTCGACCGTCACTTTCGTGATCGATACGAGCGCCTCTAACACCGGACAGGTGACCATCAGCGCAACGCTGGCGGGCTTGACCCTCAACCAGACGCTGACCATCAACTAGTCAGCAGCGCGTTCTCCTCCTCGGCCGGGGAGCGTCCGGAAACGCTCCCCGGCCTCATTTTCACGCCGGGAAAGGGATAGGGCCAGCTCTGCATGACTTGATGGGCACGGTTTTTGCATTCTCTCTTTTAAGCCAACGACGCTGCCGCAGCGATGACGCTTTCGGCGCGGATTTTTACAAGGAGAGATACCATGTCATTTTCTCATAAGCGCCTGCAACGCCTGACCGCTATGGCCACATTCGGCCTGATCTGCCTGGGTGGGTTTGCATGCCAATCCCAGGCGCAGACCTACGATCCCGTCGCAGACTACCCGACCGGGTTTGCCAACGGTCTGAACCCCAATGGCGTCTGGACCTATGGCTGGTCCAATGGCCTGAGCGGCGCCTTTACCATTTATCCCGATCATCGGGTTATCCAGCCGGACTGCGATCCCATTGACGCCTGGGACGATCTGAGCAACAATGTCGAATTCACTCCAGTTGTCTATCAATCGACCGCCGCCTGCAGCAACGGTAACGTTGATTACCCTGCCGGCGCGCTCATCCTGCATGGAGGCGGCCAGAATGACACGGCCTACAGCCATATCCTCTTTACCGCGCCTGCGTCCGGCGCCTACGCGATCTCCATCGCCTTTACGGGCCGCCAGGTAAACGTCAATGCAGATGCCCATGTCCTCCACAACGGCCTTTCGCTTTTCGATACCGTCATCTCCTCGGATGGCCAGTCCGAATCCTTCTCGGACGACGTGTCTCTGGCTGCCGGAGACGTCATTGACTTCGCGGTCGGCCAGAACAATGGCTCCCAGGTCCATCCAGGGACGGTGCAGCTCACAGGTACGCTCAGCATCGTTCCCGCTCCAGTGCTTGCCAGCCTGAGCCCCACCTCGGCGGATGCCGGATCATCTGCGCTGACACTTACCCTCAAAGGCAGCGACTTTGCCAGCGGCGACGTCGTTCAGTGGATCGCCAGCCACCATACCACCCCGCTCGCCACTACCTTCATCTCCTCCAGCAAGCTGCAGGCTACCGTGCCGGCATCTCTGATCGCCTCACCAGGCAAGGCTTCCGTCAATGTGATTCAGACCGGCGGTGCCACTTCCAGTAGCAAGACCTTTACTATCCTGCTGACCAGCCTGGCACTAACAGCAGCCAACATGAGCAAAGACGGCTCCGGCAACTACATAGCCGCGCTCACGTTGAAAAACACAGGCTTCTTCGCCGCGCAGAACATCACCATCACCGCCTCCACGCTTGGAACGGCGGCCACCAGCACGTCCCTGCCGGCAAGCGTGGGCAACATCGCGGCAGGGTCTACGGGCAACGCTACTCTGACCTATCCCTCCTCCGCAGGCACATCTGGCAAGAGAGTCAGTTTGAAAGTCTCCGGAACCTTTACCGGCGGCCGATTCAGCCTTAGGACAACGGTCACTCTGCCTTGAATTCTGAGGAGCCATCGGCACGGTTTTTGCAGGGTGCTTTCATAACAAAACTAAACTGCCGGAGCAATGACGCTTTCGGCTCAGCGTTTCAGCAAGGAGATTCAGTCATGCTTCTTTCTCGTAAAGCCCTGCGAGGCCTGGCCGCTTGCGCCATCCTCGGCCTGCTCGGCATGGGAGGATTGTCATCATAGGCCTCGGCGCAGACCATCGTTTACAGTAATGATTTCGAAAGTGGTAATACCACCAGATGGCCGTCCAGCTCTATCACGACCAACCCTGGCGGCATGCTCAGCGGCTCTCTCAAAGTTACTCTGCCTTAGATCTCCTCTGACCTCACCCCTCAGCAAGGAAAAAGGGAAAAGAGGCACAAACCTCACTCCCCCGCGGCTTCGCCTATCCCCTCTCCTTTTAAAGGAGAGGGGGAATTTTGTTTTTCACCTCCATCGCCCCCGCGAAGCGGGATCACCTCCAACCGCTTTTCACGTTTCTTTCACGCCCGCTCCCGATACTCTCCACAACAGGCGACGCGGTCCGCAGGGCCGCCCCTGAAACCCTATCGAAGCCGCCTCTCCCGCCAGTGAAGACCGGGAAGGCGTGGAGGAGATAACATCATGGAGCGCATCCTTCTCAGGCACCTCAGCGGTTCCAAAGCCAACCAGATCGCCGAGTTTCCCGGCGCGGCCACCCAGGAGATCAGCTTCGGGCGCGACCCCGCGGCCGCCGTTCCCTTCGATCCCGAAAAAGACGACCTGGTCAGCCGCCGTCATGCCCGCATCGTGCGGGAGCCGGCCGACCCGACGCAGTTTCAGTTGGTGGATTGCAACAGCAGCAACGGCACCTACCTCAACAAGCAGCGCATCAGCGGCGCGGCACACATTGCGCCCGGCGACGTGATCCAGTTGGGCGCCGGTGGCCCGGAGATCGAGTTCGATCTCGATCCGCGCCCGCTGCGTCCCACCCGGGTCGGCGCCGACTTCTCCGCGGCGCTGGGAATGGCGAACACGCCCCAGACGCGCCTGGGCGCTTCGCTCTCCGGCGAGATGCCTGCCGCGCCGAAGATGTCCGTCGGCAAAGCCACCGTCGAGCGCCTGATCGCCCAGACGCGTCGCGAAGGCCACAAGAGCCTGGCCGCCGCCGTCGGCGGCGTGGTGGTGCTGTGCGCCCTGGCCGGAACCCTGCTCGTGCGCGCCAACGCCGGCACGAAGACCCATCTGGAGCATGACCTGCAGCACACGCAGGGAGCGCTCGTCAGCACCCAGCAGCAGCTCAGCGCGGCGGAGGCGGCCCGCGCGGCCGATAAGGCCAGCGCCCCCATGAACCCCACCGAGATCGCCAACGCCAACGCCAACGCCGTCGTGCGCATCGAGGCCGGCTGGAAGCTGATCCACACCGAAACCGGCAGCCAGGTCTACCAGATGTACGTGCCCAACCAGATCAAAGATAAGGACGGGCAGGTGCGGCCCATCGTGCCGGACGGACGCCAGCAGGTCGCGGTCTACCGCATCGTAAACAACGCGGTCGAGCCGGCGCTCACCCTGGACAAATCGGCCGGAAAGCCCATTGGCGGCGAGCATACCGGCTCCGGCTTCTGCGTGACCAGCGACGGGTTCATCCTGACCAACCGGCACGTCGCCGCCAGCTGGAACACGGCCTACCACTTCCCGGAGGATGCCTCCCCCGGCCTCCTGCTCGATCAGGACGGCAAGCTGGTCACGGGTCAGGACGGCATGCCCCAGCTGCTCCCGCAGGCGCCCAGCGACTGGGTCCCGGCCAACAGCAAGCAGGTTCCCCCGCATCTGCAGGGCGGCTTCGACGGCAGGAACGACTATCTCTACGTCACGTTCCCCAAGAACGCCAACCGGATCGCCGCCAAAGTCTCGCGCGTCTCGGACCATCACGACGTCGCTCTGATTAAGATTGACGTGCCCGACTCGGTGACCCGCGTCGCCCTTAACGATAACTATGATTCGATCAAGCCCGGCGATGCCGCTATAGCTATGGGCTATCCCGGCGTCTCGCCGATGGTCGTCGGCGTCGTCCGGGACCAGGACCACTTCAACCGCGAATCCCGGCCGCTCGTCATCCCTGACCCCACTGTCAGCGTCGGCAACATCGG
>DATGIG010000338.1:0-12981 GCA_035295825.1 Chthonomonadaceae bacterium
GCGGCGACATCGGCGTTCGGCATACGGCGGAGCAGTGCAAGGGCTCCGGCAGCGCATAGAACGCCGAACCCCGCGAGGGCGATGGCCCAGCGCCACGCCTCGCGTGCGGTGGAGGAGAGAACCAGGCGGCTATCCAGATGATAGCAGAGCAGTCCGAGGGCGATGATAATGCAGAGCATCCACGCGAACCCACCCAGAAGGCGTGTGGTCCGCCACCAGCGGCGGGTGGCGTCCAGCTTCTGCTGCAACGGCATTCCAACCTGTTCCATGCGGCAACTCCTCCTTACTCTATGGGAACACACCCGAATCCCTTAGCCAGGACCATTTCCTGTGTTGGCTGTTAGACGGCAGAAGGGGGCAAAAGTTACGGCCTTGCGCGCGCTGCATTCCCATCCGTTGATGTATATTCGTCACATGGCTCGGGAATCCTTTTTGCCGGGAGCAGGGGCGTCCAGCACGGCGCGGACCTTATGAGCGAATGCGACGGGCATGAACGGCTTGGACAGGAAATGGACCCCCGGATCGAGCCGTCCGTGGTGCACAATAGCATTGTCGGTATATCCGGAGGTAAACAGGATTTTCATGACGGGGCGGAGGGCTTGCAGGCGCTGGGCCAACTCCGCGCCCCCCATCTGCGGCATGACCACATCGGTAATCAGCAGGTGGATCTCCCCGGTCATCTCCTGGGCCAGACGCAGCGCCTCGCTGCCGTTCGAGGCTTCGACCACACGATAACCCTGAGTGCGCAGCGTCTGGGCGGCGATACCGCGCACCAGTTCCTCATCCTCCACCAGCAGGATCGTTTCCGATCCGTGCGGGAGGGTGCTGAGGATCTCCGGTGGGGACGACGGAAGGCTCTCCTCTTCGGTACACGGCAGGTAGATTTTGAAGGAGGTCCCCTGTCCGGGTTCGCTATAGACCCAGATGTGCCCGCCATTCTGTTTGACGATACCGTAGCAGGTCGCCAGCCCCAGTCCGGTGCCCTTGCCAATCTCCTTGGTGGTGAAGAACGGCTCGAAGATGTGGCTCTGAATTTCCGGCGCGATGCCCCCGCCGGTGTCGCTGATGGCGAGCAGGGCATAGGGGCCGGGAGTGACTTCCGGACGCTGCCGGGCATAGACCTCATCCAGGACAACATTGTGGGTCTCGATGGTGATTTTACCGCCATGCGGCATGGCGTCCCGCGCATTGACCACCAGATTGATCAGGACCTGCTCCATCTGACCGGGATCGACACGCACCGAATGGAGGTTGTGCGTGGGCAGGACGACCAGTTCGATATGCTCTCCGATGAGGCGGCGCAGCAGGCGGCTGACATCCAGGATCAGGTCGTTCAGGCGCAGCACCTTGGGCGCGATGATCTGTTTGCGGGCAAAGGCCAGCAGTTGCCGGGTGAGGGCCGTCGCACGCTCGCCTGCCGTGCGCACGTTCTGAAGGAAGCCGTACGCCGGAAGGTTGGGGGACATTTCCGCCTCGGCCAGTTCGGTATAGCCCAGGATGGCCGTGAGAATGTTGTTGAAATCGTGCGCGACGCCGCCTGCCAGCCGCCCGATGCTCTCCATCTTCTGCGCCTGGTTCAACTGCTCTTCCAGCCGATGCTTCTCGGTAATATCCTGCGCCATCGAGAGCAGCCCGCCGAACGAGCCGTCTGCATTCATCAGGGGGGTGTTCAGCCACTCGCACAGGATCAAGCGCCCATCCCTGGTGATGTTCTCGCCGATCCCATGGGCGTTCATATCTCCGGCCATCAGTCGGTCGAAGAGGGAGGAGGTATACTCCTGAGAACTGGGCGGGACGATCACCTCGAAGGGGTGCTTGCCCAGGACTTCCTCACGCGTATAGCCGAAGATCCGCTCCGCCGCAGGGTTCCAATCTACATAGCGCAACTGCGCATCGCTCAGGAGGTACCCGATGGGCATGCGCTCGATATGGAGCTGCAGGCGCTCCAGGAGGCGGTCGCGCTCCTGTTCCAGCCGCTCCCGCGCTTCGGCCATCCGTTGGCGCTCGGTGATGTCGGTGAGGCTGCCGCGTACCAGCCGCTGTCCCGTGGAGGGGAGGCGGACGAGGCGGATTTCACAGGGGATGGCTTCGTTCGCCGCGTTGCGATGCATCCACTCGAAGACAGGGGTTCCGCCCTCCAGCGCCTCTTGAATGACCTCCATCGCTGCGGCGGCGGAGGGGCGTCCATCGGGCTGTATGGGAGGGCTGAGTTCTATGGGTCCGATGGTCAGCAGTTGCTCACGCGCCATTCCGAACATCCGCGTGGCGTTCTCGTTCACGTCCACGAAGCGTCCGGTGTCCACATCCAGCACGACGATGGTCTCCGGGGCATTCTCGACGAGGGTGCGCGCACGCGCTTCGCTGGCGCGCAGCTCCTCCTCCGCCTGTATGCGGTCGGTGATATCCACGAAGACCCCCAGGCTGCCCCGCACCCTGCCCTGTTCATCGTAGAGCGGCTCGGCATACTCCAACAGGTTGACGACGGCTCCATCGTCATGAACGATATCCAATTCGAAATCGCGCACTTCGATCCCCTCCCGGGCGGCGGTCTGCATGGGCAGGCGATTGGGATCTACTTCGATGCCATGGGAGAGCACACGAAACGTGGAGGGGCGCTCTTCATCCGGTGCGGTCAGGGAGGCATTCGCTCCCTCCGGCAGGTTGAGCATCTGGGCGAAGGCCGGATTGATCCGGATGCGCTGGCATGCGGGGTCTTCCGCAATGCCGATGCCCACCGGCAGGACGCGCAGCAGGGCCTCCATCTCCGCCAGGCGGCGCTCCAGCTCGGCATTGCGCTGCTGCAGTCGCAACATCTCCTGCGCGAGCGCCTCATCCATGAGCGGTGTTTCGTCCTCTGGTTGGTTCTTGGCCGACATCTCCACCGTCTCCTTAGTAGAAAGTAGTACCGAATTTCATGAGGAAAGTTGTAGGAGTTTCTTTCGAGGCGTGACAGGCGAACTCCTGCATAAACCAGACATTCTTTTTCTTTCGGACTGACGCAAAAACGCCCCTGGCGCCGCATAGGGCGCCAGGGGCGTTCAGAGCTGGGACAATTTAGCGCACGGGACCGGGCCAGGGCTTGCCGACAAGTTCGGCCAGATAGTTCCCTTCATGTTGTGCCATGCGCTGCAGCGATTGATCCATCGCTGCTTCCTGGCGGACCGTAACGCATAAGAGCCCGCCATAGACCAGGAAGAGCAGGCTTGCCAGAGGCAGCGCCAGACGGCGTATGCCGCGTCCGACGCCGGTCGCTACCGGAATGCGCTCGGCTTTGCTGGCGATGGCCAGGATCGTCAGCGAGAGCAGCGGGACGAAGAGGCTCAAGCCCATCAACACACCCATGATAACCGTTGCGTTGATTTCGCTCGGATGGTCGGACATATTGGCCAACTCTAGCGCCAGTTCGAAGTAGGGCTTGGCGCTTACGCCCAGCACACCCCACAGCCAGGCCAGGATCCCAAGGCCCAGCAACAGACAGCCGGAGACACGCCAGGCGACCAGGTTCTTGCGGGGCTTGATCCGCGTCGCGGCCCAGGCGGCAACACCGAGCGCCAGCAGGAGCAGCATATTCGAGAGCATTACGATATTGGCTGCCCAGACGCCGAACAGCGTGTTCAGCGTCCCCTTTCCGAAGGGGGGTAGCTCCTGAAAATGCGACCCGATCTCCTTGGCTTCGTTGCCGGCTGCCATCTCCTTCTGAACCAGGCGGACCTCTTCCGCATGATCGAAGGAGCGGAGGTAATCGTAGTATCGGCTCAGGCGCTCCTGCTGCAGTTGCTGCCGCTTCTCCTCGGTCGACTCCTCATTCGAGGCGAGCTTGATGGCGGGCGCGCCGCCCGGTCGCCCGGTGCTGATGGCGGAGATGGCGATGCCGACGAGCGTGCCGATATAGCTGGGGGATTGCACGCGCATCGTGCTGCCGACCCGCATGAGGGCCATGCGGATCGCCAGCCCCTCCTCTTTCCGGCCTGCCAGTTCGGCTTCCGTCGCCTTGTACATCGCCATGCGGGCTACCCCGCGTATCGCGGAGAAGTGTGGGAAGAGGATCGCGGCTTGCATTGCTACGCGGTTCAGCGTGCCGCGTTCGCCGTAGGTTTCGGTGTTAAGTCGCAACTGACCGTCTGCTTCGACCGTGCAGTAGTCGTCCCAGTAGGACTTCTCCCCTGCGCGTTGGATCTCTGCGAGGGCTTCGTCGTCACGGTGTTCGTCGAACAGGCTGATGGCCCGCATGATGGGGAAGTAGGCGTTGTCCGGGTCGGTCCGCTCGCCCGTCTCCGCAGCTTGATCGAACATGGCCAGAAGTTCGGGGTCGCTCTGCTGCTTATCTCCGGGCTGATGCTTGGGTTCTATCCCGGAATAGAGGCTCTCTTCATCGCGGTGCAGCCTCACTTCACCCAGCGTCAGGTAGCGCAGGATCGTGGCCGGAGCGGAGGGAGCGTCGGGGAAGCGGGCCGCGAGGTCCTGAAGGCGCTGCAGACGCACACGATTCTGCGTCGTGGTGGCAGGCGGGTCTACGTTGGGAGGCAGCGGCTGCGGTAACAGCGCCGCAGCCAGTTGGATGGGATAGACACCGGGGTGGTTGCGCGCGGCCTGCTCTTCCGCCTTGAGGTCGATCTGCTGCCCGTGCAGGAGCTCCATCCGGAGTTGCGTCAGGAAGAGCCAGCGGGTAGCGGGAAGGACGAGCAGTAGGAGCAGGGCGATGCCTGCCAGGATAGGCAAGATCGGACGCGGAGGTGTGGGTTTCTCCAATTGGGATTCTCCTTTGCCAGAGGGTGGGACGCATGATTGCGGAGCAATATATCCCCTACGCGCCCTCTCTCCCTCGGGTTTCGGAGATTTGAGAAAATTGGAGACGTTGTCCTTGTTCTTGTCGTTACCGCCTTCCTCTCTTACGAACGGCTCGTTTTTTCCTATCAATCGTCTTATCTAACTTCAATTCCTGATCTCGTAATTGTGCTTCGCGCTCCAACAATGCTTCGATGAGCCGACGCATCTTTCGCCGTTCCACCATGGGAGAACGATTCAGATGCAGCGCTTCGATATGATGTGTTCCTTCTGGCGTGAGACCTTTCAGTGTTCCATCGGGGAGCGCGCGAACATGCAGATGCATTTCTATCTGAAGTGGATGCAAGATGGATGGGTTTTGAGGATTCCATGCAGCGGATTTGTACAAATTGCAGGCATGACACGCATAGACCAGATTGGAGATGTCGTCAGAGCCGCCCGCATCCTGAGGTTGGTAATGATCTATCGTGAGATAGGCGCCGACTTCCGTCTCTGTAATGCCGCAATATCCGCAGGCGAACGCATAGAGCGTGCGAACGGTGCGACGAAGCTCCGCAGAAATCATCGCGGAGCTTGTAGAGTGGAAGAGGGGTGTCGAGTGGCGGAGCGTGGAGAGCGCAAACCCTTTTCTAAGGTGGCAATCTCCTTCTCTTCGCGCTCGATCTCAGTCAATATCTGATCCAGTCGTTGGACGAAGATCTCTTTACGTGCGAGCAACGCTTCTAAGCGTTGAACGCGCTCCTGCGTGTCCACCAAGTCCTGGCGTAGTCGGGCATTGCTTTCATCAAGTCTTTTGTCGAACTCTTCGCGTGTAATCGTTTCTCGTGTTGGACGTGTCATCGTAGAAAACTCTCTGTCTATGGAATAGGAACATTATACCACAGGGCCGATCCGTGAAACTCCTCGATCAGGGCATCGGCACGCACCACGCCCGCCTCGCAGACTTTCGCGGCAGGGACCTCTTCGCCATCGCCTCTCGCCCCCTTCACAGCCTGGATAAGTGGAAGCTCTTCTTCTGGTTCAACTTTATCTGATAGGATGTCCATCGGATTCGGATTTCCATCGCTCCTGGCCGAAATCTCCTTTGCGCCACCCGGCATACCCTATAAGTAGCCCATCACCATCTGGAGCCAATTCAATTGTCTCAATTACAAGGCCGTTGGCATCCACAATCCGCTGTGAGAGAACATATTCTGCGCTGTGCGTGTCGCCGACCGGGCATCCCACGGTTCCATCCAGCAGCGCCATAAGATTCCAGAGAGTATTATCAATACCCTGCTCGGCAGCTTGACGAACTTCGTCGGGCGCACCGGCAGGAATCTGCTTGAGCGCCCGATCTCTGACCTTTTCCATCAGGTGCGCGCCAAAGGTATGTCCTGCGTCTATCCAATGTTGATGCTCCTCCTGCGCCCAGGCAGGATAAGGGCGAATTGGGTACGGTTCCGATGCCATAAAATTTCCTCTATATCGAATGCGTCATTCCGCTATCGCGTCTTATACTCCCATAGTTGGCCTTGTATCTGAAAATATACAAGAGCGCACTGCCTAACTCTGGCAGTGCGCTCTCATTTTAGATGCAACTGGAAGGTTAGACAGCGCGGAGTTTGTTCACTTCGTTCTGGATCTTGACGAGCTTGGCGTACTCGCCGTCCTGGTCCATCAGTTCGTCGTGGGTGCCGCATTCGACCATCTTCCCGTCCTTCATCACCACCAGGCGGGTGGCGTTGCGCAGGGTGCTGAGCCGGTGCGCGATGGCGAAGGTCGTCCGGTTCTTGATGAGGTTGGAGATGGCCTCCTGGATCTGCTTCTCCGTCTCGGTATCCACGCTGGCGGTCGCTTCGTCCAGGATGAGGACCTTCGGATCGTGCAGGATGGCGCGGGCGATAGAGATGCGCTGCCGCTCGCCGCCGGAGAGGCGCTGCCCCCGCTCGCCGACCTGGGTGTCGTAGCCGTCGGCGAACTTGAGAATGAAGTTGTGGCAGTTGGCGGCCTTGGCGGCGCGGATGATGTCCTCGATGGTCGCATCCGGCTTGGCGTAGGCGATGTTGTCCCGGATGGTACCGGGGAACAGGAACGGCTCCTGCAGCACGATGCCGAACTGATGCCGGAAGTCGTCCTGCTTGATGTTGCGGATGTCCACGCCGTCGATCTTGATGCTGCCCTCGGTCACATCGTAGAAGCGGGAGAGCAGGTTGATGATGGTGGACTTGCCCGCGCCGCTGTGCCCCACCAGGCCGATCATCTCGCCCGGTTCCACCTTCAGCGTGAAGTCGTCGAGGACCCGCTTGGCCTTATCGTAGGTGAAGGAGACCTCATCGAACTCGACCGCGCCCTGGATCTCCGGCATGGGCGTCGCATGCTTCGATTCCTGAATGTCGGGCTCGGTATCCAGCACCTCGAAGACGCGCTCGGCGGCGGTGAGAGAACGGGTAGACCAGTCGAGGACCCGGCTGAAGTTCTGGAAGGGGCCATAGAACTGCCCCAGATAGCCCAGGAACGCCGTCAGGGTCCCAATGGTGATCGCTCCGGTAAAGAGCACCTTGTGCCCGCCGAACAGGTAGATGACGTAGTAGCCGGTCGCCATCAGCAACCCGATGATAGGCCAGTAGGTGGCCCAGAGCGAGTTCGCGGCGTAACTGGCCTGGAACACGCCCTCGTTGCGGCTGCGGAACCGGCCCTTCTCGCGGTCCTCCTGTGCAAACGCCTTGACAACGCGCATGCCGTTCAGGGTGCTGCTCAGGCTGGAGTACATTTTGCTGATACGCTGCCAGAGGAAGTGCCAGCGCCTACGGGCGCGGGGCATGAACCACTTGGTGAGGAGGTAGATGAATGGGGCAGGCGTCAGGATGAGCAGGGTGAGCTGCCAATCCATGCGGAACAGCACAAACCCGATGCAGAGCAGCGTCAGAATATTGGAGACGAACCAGGGAATGCCGTCCGTCAGGAAGTCCCAGAGGTTGTCCGCATCGTTGGTGATGCGCGCCATCACGGAGCCGACGCTGCGCTTGTCGTAGTAGCCCAGCGACAACTGATTGAACTTATTGTAGAGGCTGACGCGGATATCCATCAAGATACGCGCCCCCAGCCAGGCGTTCAGACGGCGCTGCGCATACTGCAATCCGGCGGAGACGAAACGCAGGCTCGCCAGCAGCACCACCCAGTAGATAACGGTGCGCATCGCAATTTCGGGATTGGCTACCGGGGCGGCCAGCGTGCCCGGCTGGGTGGCGTGGGGCGCCAGCGTATCGATGATCCGTCCGCTGATCCAGGGCGGCGCAACATCGACCGCCGACATGCTGAGCAGGATGGCGACTGCGCCTGCCGCCTGCCACTTGAACGGTTTGAGAAACTGGAACAGGCGCAGCAGCGTGGCCCGCTTATTGACGCAGGCCGGGCAGACCTCGCTGTCTTCAGGCAGGACCCGCTTGCACTTCGGGCAGAGCTTCTTCTTCTCCTCCAGGTTCTCGACCTTGGGCGGCTTGCCCTTCGCCATCGCGTTGATCTGGCGGGCGATGCTGTTGGCCTCGCTCACCACCGCCTGGGAGAAGCGCACAAGCGGGATGGTCTCCACGTCCGTGCGGACTTCGATCTGGCCGTTGCCGATCTGAATCTCGGCCTTCGCCTCCTTGATATGGGCCAGCGGCACCACATGCAGCAGGTGCGCCTTCTGCCCGCCATTGGGCGCGAAGACATACACTTTCCCCGAATCCACCACCAGCCACTCCGGGCCGAACGCGCCCTCGGCGTTCAGGTCGGTCGCAAAGGCGAGGACTTTCGGCACCGTCGCCTCGGCAGTGTCAGAGTTGGTCGGGAGGAGTTCTTCGTGGGACGTCTTGGGTTGGGTCTCCGCAGGGCCAGCCTCCTCGGAGGCGCTGTCGGCGGAGGGGAGAGTAGTAAGGGCGTCATGGCCATTGTTGGAGATCGATGTGGAAGCGGCAGGGTCGCGTTGCTGGACCACCGCTTCGCCGAGGAGCTTCTCGGCGGTGCCTTCTGACGGGGTCGTATCGTCCTGTTCGCGCAGTTCGCGCAGACTGGCTTCGACGATGTCGGGAAGGGCTTCGAGGAGTGCCATGTATCTGCCTTTCGTGTCGCAGTCGCGTGGGAACAGTCAGACTACGAACGGGAAACGCAATAGGTTGCGTGGGATGCCTCTCAGAACAACCAGGGTATCACCCCACCGTATCACCAGGGTATGGCCTATTATACCCGCTTGTGGGCGCAGAGTGGCTGCGTGAAGGGGGTGGTCAGGGAAGCTGCGCCGTCTGCGCTTCCAGAGACGGAGCTGTGGTGTGATAAGCGGCAGGGCCACGGTAGGTGAGGATGGTGTCCTGGTCCATGTTCAGGGTGCCTTTGTCCGGATCCACTTTTATGGTAAGGCGATAGGTGGCCTTCCCGAGATGCACCTCGACCAGGTGGTTCGGCAGCACAAGATAGGTTCCCTTCCAGAGAATCTGCACCTCATTGTTGAGGACCCCGGCTTTGACTTCGGAGACGCTCTCATCAGGAAAGGGCATGGCGGTGGTTCCGGCCTCGGAATCGGCAATTACCCGCGTTACGCCCTGTAGCTTGCCGTCCTGGAAATGCACTTTCTGCTCGACAATGGCCGACGCCGTCTTTAGCCCGACCGGAGTGCCATTGATGGATTGCAGCTCCCAGTCCCCCTCGATCCTGGCCTCGTCCGTGGGAGCCGGTCGGGCATGGCTGTGCGGTAGCGAAAGGCGCAAGCCGACAAGGACGCCGATCATACCCGCCCCGGCCAGCATCAACTGAACACGCCGCCGCTTTTGCAGCGCGCGCCGCTCTTCCTCTTGTTGCGCTTCCTCCGCCTGGGCGACGCTCTTCCCCACCAGTGGCTCCATACTTACTCCATCCTTATACTCCCTAACGAATCCGATCCGCGAGGTATTACCCTCACCCCGGCCCTCTCCCTAAAAGGGAGAGGGAGAACGTTTTGTCAGGTTCTTAATCTTGCTTCTCCGCCTGTTGCCGGAAGGCGGCGACCTGTGCGGCTATGGGCAGCGCAGGGATTGCGCCCTTCTGCGTGGTCGTGAGAGCGCCGACGGCGTTGGCCTGCGTGAAGATGGGATACAGCGCCGCAGCGGTTGTGTGGCGCAATGCTTCCGCCTGCGCCAGCTCGCGCTCCAGCAGTCCGACCAGCATACCGGCCACGAAACCGTCGCCTGCGCCCGTCGTATCCACGGCATGAACCTTAAATCCGGCGATACGCCCCGTATTGCCGTGGTGTCCCAGCCAGAAGCAGCCGTCAGCCCCGAGCGTCACCACAAGCAGGCAGAGATTGGCATAGCGCTTCAACAAGCGTTGCGCGTGGAGGCTCACATCGGTGATATCCAGCCGTAAGTCGGGGTTGTACGGCTGTTTTGTCACCAGAAATGCCAATTCTTCCGCACTTACCTTTACTATATCGGCATATCGCATCGCGCTCAGGATACCTTTTCGGGCCGTAGGCTCGTCCGGCCAGAGGGGAAGACGCAGATTGGGGTCGTAAGAGATGAGCAGACCGGCGCTATAGGCGAGGGTGAGGGCGGCCAGGGTGGCCGCGCGGGAGGTTTTGTCGATGAGGGTGATGGAGCCATAGTGGAAGATACGCCCCGCCTCGATGCGGGCGCGATCCAGCTCCGCAGGGGCGTAGGTCATATCGGCGCTTGGGTTGCGAAAGAAGCAGAAATCCCGTTCGCCGTTCGCGGCCAGCGAGACGAAGGCCAGTCCGGTACGGTGTTTCGGGTCGAAGACCATGCCGCCCGTATCTACCCCCGCTCCAGCGAACGTCTGCTCCAGGAACCGCCCGAAGGGATCTTCGCCCACCTTGCCCAGAAAGGCGCTCTCGCGCCCTAAGCGGGCCACGCCGACCGCGACATTGGCGGGAGCGCCACCGGGGGCGCGCAGAAACCCGCTCGCCTCCCCCACCCCGACCCCGCTCTCCAACGCCACGAAATCGATCAATGCCTCACCCAGACACACCACTTCCGCCATCGCAAGCCTCCCGTTTTCCACGCTCCAGGCGCGTTATCGGGGAGTAGTGTACCTTTCTCCCCTCTCCTTGTGAAGGTAGAAACAGAATGGCCCAAACAAAACAAGAGGCAGAAGCGGATCTCCGCCCCTGCCTCCTATTCCTATTCAATTGGATGGGAGAGAAGTCCCCGCGTTTACGCGGGGGAACAGTCACTTGCTCTCGCCGCCCTTTTTGCCAATCTCTGCCATGTGCTGGCGATCCTGAGCGACCTTGGAGCCGCCGCGCCGACCGATCTCGGCCATATGCTGGCGATCCTGTGCGACCTTGGAGCCGCCGCGCCGACCGATCTCGGCCATGTGCTGGCGATCCTGAGCGACCTTGCGGCCTCCCTTGCGTCCTGCAGCGGCATGGCCTTCGGGGTCACCATGCCAGCCACGGCCGCTAATGTGTTCCTGAGTCGATTCGGTCATCCGCGACTCGATTGCCGAGCGATCGGCCTGTGCTTTCCGTGCCATAGGATCTATTCTCCTGATCTATTGACGCCAGTCCCGCGAGAGACTGTTTTTGCGCCACTTCCATACGTCTACTGTTCGGCCTCTGCGCGCTGCGAAACGCGCAAGGCATGGATAGGATACCGCCCACACGGGCAAGTAGCCCGAAGGCGACGGAAACGGGAAATTCCCCGTTCTCCGTAGCAGACGGAGGAGGTCTCCGTTTTGTTCCTCCTCTCTGCAGCATCCTCCATGTGCCGATCTCTGCTTAGTAAAGCGATCAGAGAGGCAAAAAATGCACACAGGCGCATTATTTTGGTGAAAACCCTGGAAAACTTACGATTCTCTCTCGACTTCACCCGTTCCGGCAGGCCAGGAGCGATCCGTCGGCGCCTCGACGGGCGGAGCAGGCGGGGAGGCGGTCTCCGGCGTCGCTGCGGATGTTATGGGACGCAGGCGCACCGAAAGGAAGAAAGCGCTGCCCATCAGGCAGGCGGAGAGGAAGAACGGAACGCCGGTGTGGGACGCGACCAGGGCGTTATTGATGGGGGGGGCGATAATACGGGCCAGGCTAGCCAGCCCCTGCTGCGCTCCGCTGATCGCGCCGCGATCTTTCGGGCCGGCGGATTGGGTAATCAGGGCGCTGAGCGAGGGGTTCAACACCCCGTTGCCGATGGCGATAAAGGCGCTCAAAATGCGGATCAGCGTGAGGTCGTGCGCCAGGCCGATGCCGATCAGGCAGGCCGTCAGGAGCAGCGTGCCGAACATCGCCAGGCGATGTTCGCCCGCCAGGCGCGCCAGCCCGGCCATGACGGCGAGTTGCGTCAGGAGGATAGTCACGCCGACGATGCCGAAGATGCCGCTGGTGACCGCTGCGCCCGCCTGCCCATACAGATGGAAGCGCAGCAACACCATCCAGGAGAACGAGGATTCGACGGCTGTAAAGGCGAAGGTCGTGAACGTGAAGACCGTCAGGGGGAAGCCGATAGCGGGGTTTCGCAGCGCCAGCCCGATGTTGCGTAACGCCTGGAGGGGACCCTCTTGCGCTCTGCCTTCGGAGGGGCTGCGGTCGTGGTGGCTCTCCGGCAGCAGGAAGAAGGCCAGGCTGAAGTTGAACAGAGCCAGCAGCGCCGCAAAGTAGGCCGGCATGGCGAGCGGGGGAATGCCGAATACCGAATGCTGCCCCAACACGCCGCCCAGCCAGGGGCCGAACGCAA
The DNA here is from genome assembly GCA_035295825.1 of Chthonomonadaceae bacterium. Lineage (GTDB taxonomy): Bacteria > Armatimonadota > Chthonomonadetes > Chthonomonadales > Chthonomonadaceae > DATGIG01. Next base: position 12,465 of record DATGIG010000338.1, read on the forward strand.
ACCCCAGCCCGAAGGCGGCCCCGATGAGCGCCATGCCTCCGGCGCGCTTCTCCGGAGGGGTGACATCGGCAATATACGCCTGGGCGGTGGGCAGGCTGGCCGCCGTGAGAATGCCGGAGGCCACGCGGGCGACAAACAGGAGCGCCAGGTTGGGCGCCGCGCCGAAGCAGAAGTAGGAGACGGCGGATCCGATCAGACTGAGCAGGATCAGAGGCCGCCGCCCGATGCGGTCCGAAGCGCGCCCCCAGATCGGCGCAAACAGGAACTGCATGGTGGAGAAGGCGGCCAATAACAGGCCGCCGACCCAGGGCGCGCCCTGATAGTGCTGGATATACACCGGCAGCAAGGGCAGGATCATGCCGAACCCGAAGAGGTCTATGAACAGCGTCAGGAATAGGACAATAAGCGGGGAGCGTTTCATCGTTGTTTGTTGGCGTACAGGCAAACCGGACGGATTTCCTTTCGTCTCTCTCAGTTACGTTTCGGAGGCAGGGGATGTTTGCGAGGGCGACAACAT
>DATGIG010000339.1:0-5352 GCA_035295825.1 Chthonomonadaceae bacterium
GCACATTTTTCTCCGCCGCCGCTTTCCGCTGCGCCGCCTCCTCCATATAGCCCGGCGGCATCGGCCCCCCCTTCATATTGTCCCTCTCCTGCTTGGTCAGCTCCGTATTGGTTCCACAACCGCAGAGCGCTACCCCTGCCAGGCCGAGCAGCAAGAGGGCGATAGGAAGAGGCGAGTGCCGCGCTTTTATATCTCTCATTACGGTTCTCCCGGCGCTCCCTGGCCGGAGCCGGGGAGCGCTGAATAGGTCCTGCATATCTGCAGGAGCGGCCTTTAGAGGAATGGAGCCGGCCGGATGCAATTCCACAGATCGTTCAGCGGCTGATGGATCGGGTCCGGATTGGTGCTCGTCGGTTTCATCGCCTTGGAATGGCCATCGCAAAATAGGAAGTTGGCCAGTCCGCTGTGCGTCGCGGAGACCGCGCCATTGGGGCCGTAAGGGTAGGGCGCCGGCGGGCGGGTTCCGTCGGGAATGAGATAGGGAACCCCATCGATTGCCCCCACCCAGGACGTCTCCGTAAAGCTCGATTGGTAGGCGGTGGCGTTCTCCGTGCCCGCCATCACGGCGTCGGCGTTGTGCCGCTCGGCGAGCATGATGCTGTCGGTAGGCTCTGTGAGCGCGGCCAGCGTCAGCGAGTCGTAGTTCCAGAAATCTCCTGGGACCGAACCCATGCCGAACGGCCCGTAGGCGATCCATTGATTGGTGAAGTCATCATCCTGGTTGACATCGTACGAGATCGCGATGCCCATCCAGGCCGCAGGGGCCAGCTTGTTGCCGTCGTCCGGGCATCGGAGCACATCATAGTTTTTGATGTAGGGCTGGACCACGACGGCCCAGGAATCGCTCCAGATATCGAAGTTCGGTGCGCTTTTGCCATTATTGCCGTGGCTTTTGGGGAACGTCTCATCGTAGTCCTGCACATACTGCAGAATGGCAAGCCCCAGTTGCTTGGTGTTGGAGAGACAGGAGGTTTGTCGTGCCTTCTCCCGGGCCTGGGCGAAGACAGGGAACAGGATGGCCGCCAGAATGGCGATGATGGCGATAACGACTAGCAACTCGATGAGCGTGAATGCCTTCGAGTTGCGCATACGGAATGATAAGGGATGCATTCGTAGGTTCCTCCTTCGGAACGATCACTGGAGATGAGGCCCTTCGCGCGGCCCTCCCCCCTTTTGCGGGCCTCCTTTAAAAGCCGGGGGGTGCAGTCGAGCCGCGCACAACCAATTCGGGTTGGAATAGACGCATCGTCGCGTCTACCGGGTTCCCTTCGACGCACTGGATCAGCAGGCGAGCCGCCTCCTCGCCCATCTGTACAAACGGTGGCCGCAGCGTGGTAAGCGGCGGCGTCATATACGCTGCCGGCGGACGGTCGTCCACACCGACGACGGACAGGCGTTCCGGGATGGCGACGCCCCGTTCACGGGCGGCCTCCAACACGCCGAACGCGATCTCATCATTGCCTGCGAAGATCGCCGTTGGCGGGGCCGGCAGAGTGAGCAGGCGGCGCGCGCCCTCGTATCCGGCTTCGGTGGCGTACAGGCCGGGCTGGACATATTCCGGCGGCGGCTCTATCCCGGCCTCGGCCATGCATTGCAGATAAATGTTCCGCCGCGTGATCGCGCTGATCAGGTTCGGGTGTCCGGCGATATGGGCGATCCGCCGATGCCCGAGTTCCAGCAGATGCCGCATGATCAGCTGTGCGCCGTGGACATCATCTACATCCACGGAGGGAACGGGCTGCCACTCCGGCGGCCAGGAGACGGCGACCAGAGGAATTTCGAGCGAGACCAGGGAGGGGATCAGTTCGGAATCCAGGGGGGGCGCGACGACAAGGAAGCCATCGGTGCGCCTGTCCCGAAACGAGGCCAGGGCATTCTCTCTGGCAGGCGAGGGCACTCTCAAATGGGTGATATTGTAGTCCTGCTCGGCGGCTGCGGTGAGTACTCCCTGCAGAATAGCTGCGGAGTAGGCATTGATCACGATCGCGGAGGATTCGACGACCCCGAACAGGATCCCCAGATTGTGCGTGCGTTGGCGCGCCAGCCCACGCGCGACCGCGCTGGGGTGGTAGTTGAGGCGCTTCATGGTCTCAAGCACTCGGGCGCGCGTCTCGGGGCGAACGGGACGCGGGCCGTTATTGAGCACATTGGAGACCGTGGAGAGAGCCACTCCGGCCTCTTTCGCAACATCGTAGATGGTTGCCATGACAGGAAAAGCGTCCTTATGCTCGGCATCTGGGTTGCAGCGCGCGAAGCGCTTCGATACCATCTATCATATAGCAAAGCGCTTCGATTGTCAAGCGATACGCGAAAAAAATCGAAGCGCTTTGCTACGGGTGGCGGGGAGGGCTGGCCTCGAGGATCAGCACCCAATCGGAGTTGCCGGGGCCGTCGGCGTTATTGCCGGCCGGCGTGAACATGCGTGTGCCGGAGTTGCGCAGCCGGCCTGCTTCAACCGGTGCGTAACGTCCCGATGCGGGATCGAACCACTGGGCCAGGACAGGCGCGGCAAATCTCGACATGTCGACCGTGATCGTGCGGGAGGTCGGCAGGTAAATCACGGCCAGCGATCCGTCCGACGCCAGCCCGGCGGTGACGAAATCATAGGTTCCGTACGTCCCAAAGCCTGCCGTCACCAGCCGGTGCTGCAGGTCGGGCTCGAGTTTCCACCACGGCCGCGGGCGCAGGAGCCTCTGCAGGTAGCCGAACTGGATGGCGCCCGGCGTATCCAGTTTGGCTTTCCAATCCGGCTTGAACGGCCACGTGGAGCCGTTGCCGTAGAGCTGCCCGGTGCAGCCGCTGAGAGCCGCCTGATACTCCTCCACGCGGAGCTGCCGTGGCGATCCGTCGTCGGCAGGTTTCAGATGCTCGAATTCGTAACCGGACTCTACCAGGAACGTGGGCGTCCTCTGTTGCTTCTGATATTCCGCCAGGATCGGAAGATAGGTCGGACCGTAGGTGTAGGCGGCGTTCAGATCCACGGCCGCAGCCCAGCGGGGATCTTCGATGGTGTTGCCGTTATCGCCGTCATCCAGTTCGGCCGTATGGATGTGCCGGTGATCGAACTCGCGGATGCCCTGCGCGATGGCGATGGCCAGGGCGTCGTTTTCCGGCGTGTGCTTGTAGAAGTCGTTGCCGTGCATCCAGACGATGTTGTCGAAGTGGGCATAGCGCTTGCCCAGGTACCGCCCGAACTCGCGGCACTTATCGAGGCCGTTTTTCTGCATAATAGCGAGGTAGCTGCCCGTCTCTGCGGGGTCCAGGAAGACGACGGTATGGTACCTGGCCGCAAGCTGAATAATGCGGTCGCAGTGGGCGAAGTACGCCTCGACTGGCTTGGAGAAGTCATTCTGCGTTTCGAAGGGCTTTAATCCGTCGATGGTGCTGCTGTCTTCGCGGCCTCCGGTGTAGGTGGCGCAGAGCAGATTGATCCAGGCCGCATTGAAGCCGTGCGAGGCGCGGTTGGCGAAGAATGCTTCGGCGTCGGCCTCGGAGAGGTTCACCATCATCGCCTGGGGCGACTCGCCTGCGATCAGGAACGGCTTGCCGTGGGAGTCGACCAGATACCTTCCCGTGGGGCCGACCTTGATCGGGTACGCAGGCGCATCGTCCGCGAGCGTCCGCGCCGCGAGAGCCGCTACAACAAGCGCTGCCAAGACGACCGCTGCCGGACGTGTTCGTCTGAATACCGACGCTCGGATGCAGCACCCGGATCGAGTACTGTCTGGTATCCCTTCACCATGCATGCGTTTCTCCTCCACGATGGCGGTCAGATTGTATCGCACTTCAGTTCGCTTACAGATATACAGACTCCTTCCGGCCTGACAGGCATGGCAACGAGCAGGTAGCAGGCTCTCAGATGTCGCAGATCTGTATGGCCTGGCGGAGGGAGATCATCGAAATATTTGATCCTAGCCAGAATCGCAATCACGATCCCTCTGGTCATGGGCGCTGAAGAGCATACGTGATCGCCTGTTCCATCGCCATCGCTGCTCCGGCTGCCCAGGCCACGGAGAACGCCTCCGCCCCCAGCGCCTGACGCACCTCGGCCACCTCACCATCAAGGGCTTCTCGCTGATTGGGCGGCAGAGAGGCGCCTAGCTGCTGTCGCAATGCTTCGGCTGCCGCCCATAGTACGGCAGCCTGGTCCAATCTGCGCTCTTTGACGGCAAGGCCGGCAAACCCTGACAGCGAGGTAACAATGCTACTCCGGTCTCCGATCTCCCGACGGATAATCAGGCTCTCTTCATGATAGGCTCGCGCTAAGGCATAGTCGCCCTGCAGATAGGCCACCGTCCCCAGGTTGTTGAGCGAATTGGCAATGCCGTTGCGATTTCCCAGTTCTCGACGGAGGACCAGGCTCTCCGAATAATAGGTCAGAGCAGCGGCATAGTCGCCCTGAAAATAGGCCACATTCCCCAGGTTGATCACCGAATGACCAATGCCGTTGCGATCTCCCAGTTCTCGGAAGAGGGCCAGGCTCTCCGTATGGTAAGCCCGGGCGGAAGCATAGTCGCCCTGATCTGATGCTATCGTCCCCAGATTGATCAGCGAGATAGCAATGCCGTTACGATCTCCCAATTCTCGACGGATAGCCAGGCTCTCCTCATAATAGGCCCTGCCTGCGGCACTGTCGCCCTGATCTGCGGCCACATTCCCCAGGTTGTTGAGCGCATTGGCAACGCCGTTGCGATCTCCCAGTTTTCGGAAGAGGGCCAGGCTCTCGGTATAGTAAACCAGAGCGGAGGCATAATCGCCCTGATCCGAAGCTACTGCCCCCAGGTTGTTGAGCGAGGTGGCAATGCCGTTACGATCTCCGATCTCCCGGCGGATGGCCAGACTCTCCGTATGATAAGCCTGGGCGGAGGCATAATCGCCCTGACCGGAGGCCAAACTCCCCAGGTTGTTGAGCGCATTGGCAACGGCAGTCCGATCTCCAAGCTCGCGAAAGAGGGTCAGGCTCTCGGTATAGTAGGCTCGGGCGGAGGCGTAATCGCCCAGACTAGAGACCACACTCCCGAGGTTGTTGAGCGAGGAGGCGATGCCGGCCCGATCACCGAGCTCCCGACGGATAGCCAGGCTCTCCTCATGATAGGCCCTGGCAGAGGCGCTGTCGCCCTGACGATGGGCCAGGTTGCCCGCCCCATTGAGCGCTTTCGTACGCGCCAGACTTCGCTCCTTTCCCCACGGCGTCTCCAACGCCCGCACACACCACTCTCGCCCCTCCGCGTAGTACCCCCGCGTCCACCAGTACCGCTGAAGCGCCGCGCAAAACCGTAGCCCCTCCGGCGACCCTCCGTCCCTGAGGCTCCTGTCCAGAGCCGTCCGCAGGTTCTCATGCTCCGATTCCAG
>DATGIG010000340.1:0-2949 GCA_035295825.1 Chthonomonadaceae bacterium
TGATCGCCGACGCAGATCGGAAGGTCTCCGATCTCTATGGGATGATCCATCCCAATGCGGACAATACCATGACCGTGCGCTCTGTCTTTGTCATCGGCCCGGATAAGAAGGTCAAGTTGATGCTCACCTATCCGGCCAGCACGGGGCGCAACTTCGCCGAACTGCTGCGGGTGATCGATTCCCTGCAACTGACGGCCAACTACAAAGTCGCGACACCGGCGGACTGGCAGGCCGGAGAGGACTGTATCATCGTCCCGGCAGTCTCTAATGAGGAGGCGGACAGGCTCTTTCCCAAGGGCTACAATGTCATCAAGCCTTACCTGCGGACCACCCCGCAGCCCAATCGCTGAACCGAATACATACATGGCCTGTCCCCGGTAACCGCTTCCGGAGTTAGAAACAACCGGATGCGGGATTGGAGACGGGAGTGGGCAGTACATGCGGAGCGATGCGTATTATATACAAACCGCCCGGTCATAGCGACCGGGCGGTTTTAATATGTGAGCGCATAGGAGAAAACATCCCCGATTCGGCGGATTGTAGAGACCCGAGTGCGGCAAGAGAGGAGGCGGGAAGGAGATCTCTTCCTATCTAGTCAAGCCGAGCCGGCCCCAAAAAAGGGGGTTCTCACCTCTTGACAAACCTACGGATGTAGGTTATAATGACCTACAGATGTAGGTTTGGCCGTAGGAGAACTTTCCAATGATACCGGAGGAACCCTTGCCGCCTCTGTCCGAGGCGCAGATGGAGATCATGAATGTGGTATGGGAGCAGGGTGAGGTCACCCTGACGCAGGTCTGTGCCGCCCTGGCCGCTCAGCGCGTGCTGGCCCGCAATACCGTTCAGACGCAGCTTACCCGCCTGGTGGAAAAGGGTTCGATCCCGCCCTAGCCATCGCCTGTGCACTGAATATTCTGCTGCTGCTGACGGTGATCTGCTCACTCGCGCTGATTGCGGCTCGGTATGTGTTCCGACGCCATCCCTCCCTGCGTTATACCGTGTGCCTTGCGGGATTGGTAGGTATTCTGCTGATCCCGCTGGTGGTAGGTATCCAATCCAGGGTGGGCGTCAGCCTATGGACCCTGTCCCTGCCGCAGAGCCTCTCCGTGTCCTCCGTGCTTCAATCGCACGAGCCTGCAACATTCCGGATGCGCCCAGAGGCGGACCCTGCGGTGCAGCAAGCAACGGCGTCACGGCACGAGACAGTGTGGTTCTTCTGGGCGCTATGCGCCGTATGGGCAGCGGGCGTCGTCTGCGGGGCGGTCCGCTTTGCCTCTGGGTGCAGAGCCGTTTTCCGCCTTGTCCACGGCCTTCGGCCCTGGGCCCTCTCCGCCCACCGCGCGCTGCTCCAGCAGGTAGAGCGTATTCTGGGCTGCCCCCTTCCGCCGATCTTCACCTCGCGGGAAATAGCGTTGCCGGTTTCCATCGGCCTATTGCGTCCGCGGGTGATCCTGCCGGAGGGGCTGGCGGAGACCCTCTCCTCCACCCAATTGCGCCATGTACTGCTCCATGAGGGCGCGCATATCGCCTTTCGTCACCCCGTTGGCGGTCTGGCGGAACGAGTAGCTCGCCTGCTGTTCTGGCCGCATCCGCTGGTATCCGCTCTCTGCCAGGAGTTGGCATGGGCGCGCGAAGAGGTTTGTGACAATGTCGCGTCGCAGGAAGATGGGGCGGCCTGCTACGCGCGAACCCTGCTCGCCATCGCGCAGGGAGTGTCCCCCGCTCCAAATCTCACTTCCAGTCTGGCTCTCCTCGGCCCGGGGACCAGCCTGGAGGAGCGCATTACCGGGTTACTGGACCCGAGGAGGAGCCGAATGGTACGTGTGACACGAGGCATGTTATGGGCCGTTACAGGCGTGGTGGTCTGCGCGGTCGTCTCCACGGTCGCGATTCGCGTCGTCGCGGCGGAAGGGAGTGCGAAACAGGACGCTGCCGGTGCGTCTAGCACGGAGGAACGCTCTGCCGGGCGGCAAGCCGAAGTCAATCGGATTACGGAGGGAGGCAGCGGTACCGGCGCCTTCGCAGGCGGCAGCGGGATCGGCACGGGCAGTGTCGGCATGTCGGGAGGCAGCATGGGCATGGGAGGCAACGCACCGCTCCCGGTGGAAGCCGGTTCCTTGCCGGCCGGCGACAGGGGCGCGCAGCCCCCGACTGGGCTCCCCCGGGCGACCTCCGGTTCCCATAGGTCCCATGCCACGCGCCTCGCCGGCAGGCGGGTGCAGCAGGAGCAAGGCCCTGCCAAGGGCGGAGCCGGGGCAGGTTCTGCCCCAATGCCCGGCATGATGGGCGGCGCTCCGGGAGCCGGCAGCGGATTTACCGGCGGCGCTCCTGGAGGTATGTCCGGCGGTGGAGCGGGAGCTGGCTTCCAAGCAGGTGGTAGAGGCGCAGGGGTGGGCGGCCCCGGCCTATCACCCGGCGGTCCTGGCGGCGTAGGCTCACAAGGCGCAGGAGTAGGCATATCGGGAGCCGGAGGCGGGGGTATCGGTAGCGCTCCTACCGGAATATCCGGCGGCGCTCCAGGCGGCATTCCCGGCAGCGGAGCGGGAGTTGGTCCCAGTGGAGGTACGGGCGTGTCCGGTCCTGGTTCATCGCCGGGTGGCCCTTCGCCTGGCGGTCCTGGCGGCGGAACTCTACAAGGCAGAGGTGGGCTGTCTCCCGACGCCCATCCGCCGATAGGGAACCAGGGTAGCGGAGCCGGAGGCTAGCCCCTTCGTACTCAGACGGCTGTCGCGACACAGTGGCTCGAAAGTTCGATGTCGCTGTAGCGGCGGCCGTCTAAATAGAAAACCCCTACGATCCTCACCTATCCCAGGGCCGGCGCATCTTAATTCTTGTTGAGACAGGAACTCGGCGGCAACAAGCCGAACGGATAGGCATCCCTTCCTGGAGATTGCCTATGCCTGCGGCCTATCCCACCCTGATCGAATGCTTTTCCGACTTGCCCGATCC
>DATGIG010000341.1:0-10298 GCA_035295825.1 Chthonomonadaceae bacterium
AGCCTGGCTGCCGCCGCGCCGACATCCACTCCCAGCGCTTTTGCAATGGCAACGGCGAGCGCCTGCATATCGCCGGCGCGGACCGGCAGGCGATGGTCCGCCATAGCGCCGGTGATGGTCGGGCACGATTCCGCCATGTACATGCGGTTCATCTCGGCCGTGCCCTTCCGGATCCGTCGCTTTTCGGCGTAGTCGTGCGCATAGCGGACACTACCGGGGAGAGTGAGGAGGAAGTCGGCGTCGAGCGAGAGGATACGATCCGCTTTGTCAAAGTGATACACGGTATTGACGGGACTTCCGAACGCCAGCATGGCTCCCGCCTGAACATTGTCGCGCCCGCAGGGCTCGTAGTGGTGCCACTGGGCGCGGGGATAGCGGGTGAGGAAATCCTGGATCTGGTCGTTCAGCGTGGGCGAGGTCACCGTCTCCGTGAGGATGCGAACGCCCTCCCCACCCTGCGCCGAGGCGGTGGCGAACTGTTTGCCGAAATCGGCGCCGAAGATATCCCAATCGCTCACCTCTCCCTTGAAGTTGACCGTCTGGGAGCGATCCGGATCGTAGAGCGTGAGGAGATCCGCCTGGGTCCAGGCATCCGTCGCACCGAGGCTCGCCGAATGCAGCGGATTGCCCTCCAGTTTGATGGGGCGCCCCTCGTGGCTGGTCGCCAGAACTCCAATGGCGTACCCACCGCGCAGGATCGAAGTCGCATACGTGAGCGGCACACCCGGCAGCGTGTTATCGGGCTGGGAGACATAGGGCACGATCTTCTTGTCCGGCAGCCAGCGGCAGCCGCTCAGCCCCGCCAGCGCCAGCGAGGCGCCCGCCAGCGTCAGGAATTTGCGGCGATCCATTCCGGTATCGATCGCACGGGTCTGCTGTGGCACTTCATCCTGAAGATAGGCGAGGAACTCCGGGGTCTCGGCCAACTCTTCCAGCGAGCGCCAGTACTGCTTGCCCCGCTTTCCGGCGAGCTTGGCCCTTAAGGCGTCCAGATCGAACGTTTTGTTCTGTTTGTTATCCATAGTCTCAACACCTGAGTCTCAACACCGGACGAAAGCCGGGAGATCAGCGGTGACAGATCCAACAGTCGGTCAACTGCTCCGTCTTAACCTTATAATCCACCAGTCGCTTCTTGCCTCTAAGGACCTCATCCTCACTTCGCGTGTAGTCTGCGCCGTCCGCCAGCGCCTTCTGCTCATCCGTTAGCCGGTTCGCCTCGGGGACCTCCATATTCTCCGGCAGGTCCTTGTCTCCGGGCTGATATCGCTGATACTTTTCGTAAAGCCCCCAGACATCCGCTCTCTCGCCGACAAACTCTTCGGGATTGCGGTGGCAGTTCAGACACCAGGCCATAAAGAAGGGCTTGCCCTTATACGTGATCATCTCTTTCTGGATGGGGCCGTGGCAGACGTTGCAGTTGAGACCGCGATTGATATGGACGGCGTGATTGAAGTAGACGAAATCGGGAACGGAATGGAGCTGGTTCCAGCGAAGCGGCGTTCCGCTCTCGACGCTGTACCGCACCGGCTCCAGCAACGGGCTATTGGTCCAGACCTGAGAGTGGCAAGTGTAGCATGTCGCCGTGGGAGGCACATTGGAGTAGGCGGCCTTCTCGACGGCGTTGTGGCAGTAGCGACAATCAATGCCCAGTTCGACCGCGTGGTGTTCGTGGCTGAAGGGGACAGGCTGGTCCTTCGGAATTCCTACCTTGGTATTCCAGGAAGAACGGGAGACCGCACTGCCGCCCAGAATGAGGAGCGCCGGCACAACAATCAAAAAGAGGAGGCTGACATTTGCCAGGGTGTTGGCGCTACGATGGAAAACTTGAGCCATCTTACTCGCTCCCTGTTTTTCTAGGCGGGAAGTGGAGGGAGAAGGGTATCCGCCCGAACTGTTTCAGAGTATACCTTTGTGCGCTAACCGAGTCAAGCGCGCTGCAGGCTTTTTTGTGCTTTTTTTCACGATTGGAAATGACCATAGCATCCTATGATGTTATTGCGGCGTTCTTAGCCGAGTTTTTCAGGTCTTGCCAACCTCAAGAAGAGGAAAATATCAGGAACCGTTTTGGGGCTCGACACATTTCGCCCGCAAAAACCGGGAGGGAATGAAGCACTTACAGCGAAGCCGCACAGTGAGGCTTGCGGACACAATCTTAACCTGCTATCTCTAACAGGATACCTCATATCCCGAAGAGAGTGCAACCTTTTGTACGCTTTCTCGCAGAAAAACCATGCGGATGCGCTAAAAAAAGGTCGGTGTTCACCCTTCCGCAATAGCGCGGATCAATGCAACAGCGAACGGTCCAGGGCCAGCGCCAGGAAGAGCAGCGCCAGGTAGAGCATCGAATAGTGGAACAGCCCGGCAGCGAATCTCTTCTCCAACTTTCGGTAGAGACGGAGGCTGCCCGCCAGGAGCAGGCCGTTCAGCAGGCACGCCGCGCCCAGATAGAGCCACTTTGCTTCGTGCCTGAACAGAGGCAGCAGAGTGACCGCTATGGTGAGCAGCGTATACCCGATGATCTGCACCACGGTCGCCCTATCCCCGTGCACAACCGGCAACATGGGGACCCCGACGCGGGCATAATCGTCCTTTATCAACAGCGCCAGCGCCCAGAAGTGCACGGGAGTCCAGACAAAGATGATCGCGAAGAGCAGCCAGGCCAGCGGCGTAAGGTGGTTGGTGACCGCCGTATACCCGACCAAGGGCGGGAAAGCCCCCGCCGCCCCGCCGATGACGATGTTATGCCAGGTCCGACGCTTAAGCAGCATCGTGTACACCAGCACATAGAAAGCCAGTCCCGCCAGCGCCAGGCATGCCGTTAAGAGGTTGGCCGCTAGCCAGAGGAGTACAAAAGAGCCGACCGCCAGCAAGAGCGCAAAGAGAAAGGCGTGGCGCGTGGGGATCAACTGCGTCACCGTCGGGCGCTGCGCCGTGCGATCCATCCGGGCGTCGATATCCCGATCATAGATCATGTTGAAGGCATTCGCCGCCCCCGCCGCCGCATAGCCGCCGAACATCACCGCCAGAAACAGGCCCACGGTCACCCGGTGCGCATCCGCGATATACATCGCCGCCATCGTGGTAAAGAGGAGCAGGCTGATGATCCGCGGCTTGGTCAGCGCGAGATAGTCTCTCCAGGTCGCCGTCACGGGCGCCGCTTCGGAAGATAGGGTGACGTTCATCGGATCGCGTACCCCTTTCCGGGGGCTATTCCCGTGTTGGCTTCGACTGCCTCGACTGGGTTCGCCGACAGCGCGGCGGCAGACAGGAGGATCAGACTGATCCAGAACAGGTCGGCAATGAGCAGATGTTCAAGCTGGATCCAGATCGGCGCGCGCAGCATCAGGTTCATAAAGCCGATGCCTAACTGAAAACAGAACAGCCCTATCACAAAGAGCGAGATGAGCCGGGTGAGATGCGAGGGCCGCAGCCGTCGGATCATCGCCGCCAGGAACACCAGATAGAGCCCGACCGTGATGGCAAGCATGGGATGGATCGGACGCAGGCGCAGCAGATAGTCCGCCGTAGGCAGAAAATCCTGTCGCATGCCTGCCAGTAGGCTGTCCGAGGGGTAGAGCATATCGCCCAGGGCCGCCATCGTCCCGGTAATGCCCATCAAGAAAGCGCCGACAAGCCCAACCCCCAGCGCCCAACCGACCGCCCCCTGCCCCCGCCAACGCAGCGCTCCGCCCCCATAACTCCACCAGAGGGTCAGCACCAGGGCGGCCAACAGGAGAAACGTATTGCACAGATGGGTGGACACGGCGACCGCGCGATAGACGGAGGGGTTGTGCGCCACCCACTTAAAAAGCACCAACCCCGCTCCGACCAGCGCCTCCGAAAAAGTGAAGGCGACTACCAGCAGAGCGCCCAGGCGCACCTGGCTCCCCTTCTCATAAAGCTTCATCGCCCAAATCCATAGCAGGATGACCGCCGGGATCAGCAAACCCGATGAGACGCGGTGGGCCAGTTCGATCCAGGTCTTCGTATGTGGATGCTGGGGTATGAGGTACTCACCGCAGAGGGGCCAGTGCGCTCCACATCCATCTCCGGAGAAGGAAGCGCGCACATATGCGCCCCAGAGGATGACGATGAGGTTGTAGGCCAGCAGTCCCCAGAGATAGCGGGAGAAGGCGGTTCGATTCGTCATGGCAAGGTTCCTTTACTCAGCGATTTCATTGTACCCCACAGGCCGTGAAAAAAGTCACACCTCTGCCGCAAAATCCTCAAAGGCCCCCACCCCCGACTGAAAAGGTCGCACATAAAGGTCGCGCTTCGCGCAGCCCAAATTCGCTAACCTAACGCGAATTTCAGTGCTGCCCAAATTCGCTCTTCCCCCGCGAATTTCCCCCATTCTGGGAGAGGGGGGACTGTTGGGCGGAAGCATGAGCAATGCGTACAGAAGAGAATAGCAGGAAACGATCTTGGATTTCACAAGGTGTGCGCATTGGAAAGCCTGTCAAAGGTGAGCCCCCCTCTCCCATTTATGGGGGAGGGGTCGGGGGTGGGGGCCATAATGTGCTACAATTTTCGAGCGCGGCGCAGGGTTGCGACCGCGTCACCACGCTCTCCGAAAGGATGTCAACGCTATGGCAAATCGTACTGCAACTTTGGATACCACGAAGGGCACTATCAAGTTTGAGCTTTATGAGGACCAGGCGCCCGTTACCGCCCAGAACTTCATCGATCTCGCCGAAAAAGGGTTTTATAACGGTCTGAAGTTTCATCGCTACGTCGCGGGCTTTGTGATCCAGGGCGGCGACCCCAGCGGCAATGGGACCGGCGGGTCCGGCAAGACAATCCCGCTGGAAGTCACGCCCGCGCTAAAGCACGATGCCGCCGGCGTGGTCGCGATGGCGCGCTCCGAGCATCCCGACAGCGCCTCCTGCCAATTCTATATCACCCTCGCCCCCGCCACCTTCCTGGACATGAAGTACGCCGTCTTCGGGCGGGTCACGGAAGGTTTGGAGAACGCGCTGAGCCTCCGCGAGGGCGATAAGATGACCACCGTCACCGTCAGTTAGACGAGGGAGGGTTCCCCGCGATGGAGAAGCACAAGCGCGGCATGACCCGGCGCGACCTGGTGAAGCGCACCGCGACAGCGGCAACAACATTCGCCATCCCGACCCTGATCCCCAGCGGCGTCCTGGCGTACCGGGGACGACCGGGCGCGAACGACCGCATCGTCTATGCGCACATCGGGGTGGGAGGCATGGGGCACAGCCATGTTGTCCCCGATGCAGCGGCGATCTGCGACGCCAACATCGCACGGGCGCATGAGGTGGCGAAGAACCAGGTGCAGGGCAATCCGCTGGTCTGCCAGGAGTTCCGCCGGATCCTCGACCGCAAAGACATCGACGCTGTCACCATCGGCGCCCCGGACCACTGGCACGCGATCATGACGGTCATGGCATGCCAGGCGGGCAAGGATGTCTACTCCGAAAAGCCGGTCTGCAAGACCATCCAGGAGGGGCAGGCGATGGTCAACGCCAAGCAGAAGTTCAACCGCGTGGTGCAGATCGGCGCGCAGGGCCGCTCCAACCCGAACGCGCGGGCGGCGGCGGAGTTCATCCGGAACGGCCAGATCGGCCGGGTGACCCATGTGAAGGTCTGGCACCCGCTGAATATGAGCGGGGACGGCTGGGGCGAAGAGAGAGAGCCGCCCTCCGAACTGGATTGGAATATCTGGCTCGGCCCGGCCCGCTGGCGCCCCTACAACCCGGTCTATGTGGACTTCGCCTTCCGCTGGATGATGGACTTCGGCGCGGGCTTCATCCGGGATCGCGGCAACCATGTGCTCAGCATCGTCAGTTGGTGCATGGGCACGGATGAAAAGGGGCCTGTGAGCGTCGAGGCGACCGGCAAACAGCAGCCCAACTCCGTGTTCGATGCCCCCGTGGGCATGAGCGTCACCTGGCAGTTCCGCAATCCCGACTGGACCCTCACCTGGGACCAACCCGGCGAGCCGGAGACCTTCCCAGGGCAACACGAGAAGATCGAGTGGGGAGCCAAGTACTTTGGCGACCGGGATACGCTCATCGTCTCCGGCGGCGACGGCGGTTGCGACACGGAGCAGAAGGCGAAGGACTACCACCCGCAGGCAAACCAGGGCATCCATCTCTACTGGGATAGCCAGGTGACCGCCAACGATCCCACGGAGCGACATCGGCAGAACTGGCGGCGCTGCATCAAGACGCGGGAGCGCACCGCCATGCCTATCGAGATCGGATACAAGGTCATCACCCTCCCGATCATCGCCAATATCTCGTATCTGCTGGGCCGGAAACTCCGCTGGGACCCCGAAGGCGCCCGCTTTCTCAACGATGAGGAGGCGAACCGCCTCCTCGTCCAACCCTACCGCGCCCCCTGGCATCTATGAAGGAGACTACTCTCATGAGCGTTGCATTGCAGCAGGCTTCGCCAGAGATAACGGAGTTTTTGGACAAGATCAAATCCCCGAACGGCGATATACGCATGGCGGCCTGGCAGTCTGCCGGCCCCATGGGCTCGGCGGCCATCGAGCCTCTGGGCGAGTTGGCAGCCGGCAACGATAAGGGGATCGCCAAGGCCGCGACGGAGGCGATGCGGGTCATCGCGCACCATGCCGCGCGTACCGGTTTTCGCGAGGCCGGAATGGTCTCCTCCGAACTCCTGAAAATCGCCGCATCGGACAAACCGATCATGGTACGCAGCGACGCGCTTCAACTCCTTGGATGCATCGGCAACACGCGCTTCGTTCCGGGATTGGTGAAGCTGCTTGCCGATCCCAAGGTACAGGAGGAGGCGCGTATGGCCCTGGAGCGGATCCCCGGCATCGCGCCGCTGGATGCGCTCCAGGCAGCCGCCAAACAGGCCGAGGCGGACCACTCCGGCTTCGCGCAGAACCTGGAGCAGTCCCTCTACAATCGCACCCTGACCCCCACGACCGTAGGCACCCAACTTCCAAAGAAGTAGCGCGCGTCGCATCCTGCCGGGAAATGAGCCATCCCGAATATGGCTCATTTGTTTACCGGCAGCGTGAAAAAACGCTGAAACCCGCCCCCTGCTCCAACCGTTATCACTTATGGGAATAGTCAAAATCGATCCCGCCGCCAGAGCGGGAAGGAACCATTCCCTGCATCCACTCCAGATTGAGAACGAGAGGAACACACGTATGATCGAAGCGAAGGAGCTGAGCAAACAGTTCACCGACAAGAAACGGGGCGTGATCCAGGCGGTCAACCAGGTCTCGTTTCAGTGCAGTCCGGGGGAGATTTTCGGGCTTTTAGGGCCGAATGGCGCCGGCAAGACGACGCTGCTTCGGATGCTGGCGACCATTCTACAGCCGACCTCCGGCACCGCGACGGTTGCAGGATTCGATATTTGTAAGCAACCGCAGGAGGTACGCAGCCACATCGGCTACCTCTCCAACTCTACCGCGCTCTACGAACGTTTGACAGGCCGCGAAATGGTCGCCTATTTCGGGGCGCTGCACGGCCTGACCCCGCAGGAGATCCAACAGCGCTCCGAAGAGATCTTCGCGGAGTTGGATATGAACGATTTTGTGGATGGCCGCTGCGATAAGTTCTCCAGCGGCCAGAAGCAGCGGGTCTCCATCGCCCGCACCATCCTGCATCAGCCGCCGGTGCTGTTCTTCGATGAGCCGACCAACGGCCTCGACATCATTACGGCACGCTCTATCACCCGCTTCATCCGCCAGTGCCGCAACCAGGGCCGCACGGTCGTCTTCTCCACCCACATCATGAGTGAAGTGGAAGCGCTGTGTGACCGCATCGCCATTATCTATCAGGGCAGGATCTGCGCTATCGGGACACTGGAAGAGTTACGCGAACGTACAGGCAAACGCGCGTTTGAGGACGTTTTCCTGCGCATTATCGGAGAGGACGACGAAGCATGACCCCCACGATCACAACCAACGGCAATGGCAATTCGGGCGCACGCTCGGGCAGCCGCCTGCTGCTCATCTTCCTGAAGGAGATCCGGGAGATCTTCCGCGACAAGCGCACGATCCGATCCGTGATTATCGGCCCATTGGTCATCACGCCTCTGATGTTTGCGGGTATCGGGCTGATTGTCTCCACGCAGACCGAAAAGGAGAAGACCAAGGAGCTCACCATCGGCATCGTGGGGGGCGCGCAGGCCCCCTCGCTCCTGGCTGCTCTGCAGCAGGTTCCTAATCTGAAGGTCGAACCGGTCTCCCCTTCGGATGCGGAGGGTCGGATACGGGAACGCAAACTCAACGCGGTAGCGATCCTGCCGCCCGATTACGAGCATCTCAATGCCGACTACAAGCCTGCGCCTATTCAAATCATGCTGGATGAGGGGGAAGCGAACTCCCAAGCGGCGGCGGGCCGGCTCCAGGACGCCTTTACCAAGCTGGGGGAGCAGATTGTGCTCCGTCGGCTTCAAGCGCACAACCTCTCCGCAGATGTCGCCCACCCCTTCACCCTCCAGGAGAAGCCGATCCAGTCGGGGGGCAACAGCGCCTCTTTCTTCCTGGCAATGATTTTGCCGTACACTCTGGTGGTATCCGCATTCAGCGGCTGCGTCTTCACAGCGCTGGATCAGGTAGCCGGCGAGAAAGAGCGCGGCACTCTGGAGACCCTGCTCGTCTCCCCGGCGTCCCGCCGTGACATCGTGCTGGGCAAATTCGCCGCGGTCCTCACCACCTGCATACTCAGCAGCGTGCTCTCCATCGTGGGCCTGGTGATCACCTTCAGCCTGCGCGGCAACGTCTTTGCCCTCGCTTCTCAAGGCGGGCTGCATCTCAGCCCGGTCGCGGTCGGCGTCACACTGATGGTGATCCTGCCGCTCTCCGTCCTATTCGCGGGGCTCCTCCTTACGGTCTCTACCTATGCCCGCAACCAGAGAGAGGCGCAGACCTATGTTGCACCGCTGCTGCTCATGGTCTTGATGCCCGCCATGGTCTCCATGTTCATCGGCACCGACGTGGGCCGGCCCATCGCGCTGGTGCCCGTGCTCGGCGCGACCATCATCATCAAACAGGCTCTCAGCGGCAGTTACGATCCGGCGTTCATCCTGCTGGCGTTCGGCGCCTCCATCGTCTATGCCGCCGTCGCTCTGACCTACGCCATCCGCCTCTTTCAGAAGGAGAGCGTGCTGGTCAAAACGTGACGGTTTAGATAACAAGCCGGTTGATACTACATTCGCTATCCGGAATTTGGAGACCGGGTACGGAACGTACCCGGTCTCCAAATTCCGGTGGTAGTATACTATCATTCCCAGGGGGGATAGATATCTTTGCGGCAGGAGAACCAGGGACGCTTCAGCATCTCGTAGATCTGGTGTTTGACATGCCCATCCACCCAAAGTGTGGTCGAACCGCTGCGATGTAGCAGATGGAAATGATCTCGAAACGAGCCGCCTGGCGGGGAGAGAAACCAGTTGGCGGGTTGGAGCCAGTTGCAGGCAGGCAGGGGGTTTTGATGCTCCCACATCGCCAACGTGGCGGAGGGTTCGTCTATTTCGGAGTCTGCGGCTCCGGTGGAGTTGACCATGCCGGTCGGATCCAGCATATAGGTTCGCAGGGAGGGGCCGAACTCATTCCCTGCCGCCGCCGGATTGGTGGCATAGTAGTCGGAAGGCAGATAAGTATTGAACTCGTTGATGGCGAGCGCCATCTGCCAATTGCCCGGCATGCTGGGGCAGCGCTTCACCTGTTGGTTCTTGATGTAGGGGTCTATCGCGCCGGGTGTGACGGGATGCGTTGCAGGTTGGATCATACTCCCGCCGGGTACGTTCTGGTTGTCATACCCGATCCAGGGGGACTGGGTTTCGTTTGCGGAGCCGGGATTCACGATGGAAAAGGCCGGGAACCACGTCTCATCATTGTCGGTGATATACATGCGCATGGCAAGTCCGATCTGATGAAAATTGCTGGCGCATACGGCCTCGCGTGCCGATTCTCGAGCCTGTGCAAATACCGGGAAGAGGATGGCGGCGAGAATGGCAATGATAGCGATAACGACAAGCAGTTCGATCAGGGTGAAGGCTCCCTGCCGAGATCCACGATGCGAATTTCGCATAGTCTGTCTCCTTACATTCGATCCGGGCAAACGCGTTGAGCGGGGGGATAAGACCGGAAGACCGGATGGGCAGACGTTCGTGAGGACCGCAGGGATGTCCTGCTCGTCTGGGGCACATTTTTACTTTTTTTCGCACAAATAGCAAGAATGAAGAAGTGAATCACGCAGCAAAGCTGGAGTTGAGGGAGGAGTGCGCGGCAGAAGATACCACCCCGGCGTTCGACGCCTCGCGGATCCTCTCTCGGCAGAACT
>DATGIG010000342.1:0-7179 GCA_035295825.1 Chthonomonadaceae bacterium
GTGATCGACATGGAGGTCAAGGATGCGAACGGCGCGAAAGTGAACCAGCAGTTCACCATGGGCCAGCGCATCGAGGCGGGCCAATCCAGAACCTACACCTACTCCTGGACGCCCACCCAGGCCGGCACGTACACCGTGGACATCGGCGCTTTTGGCCCCAGATGGAACCCAAAGTATCGCTTTGAATCGGGCGTCGCAACCGTCACGGTAAAATAAGCGCTGCTCTCCTCCCCTCGCAATACGGCAAGCGATAATTCTCCCCTCCTTGACTTTTGGGCATTCCTATCGCTTGAACGATCGTGGTCACGCTAAAGCAGGCGAAACCATCCGTACGGCCCCAACGCACGGATGGATGCTTCGTAGATAGGATCAGTCTTCTCGGAACCACGCGGTGGCGTTCGGAGCGAGGGATTTCATATACGCCACGTTAGTGGTGCTGGGGGCACGCCAGGAACTGCTCGGCCCTTTGAACCACTTTGCATGCCCGTCGGCAAGGGCATACACCGCCCCGCCATTGTGCCGATACCGGGCGCCGCAATAGTTCCCCGGATTGCCCTTCGCAGGCGAAGCGCCGCCTGGCGGCATATTCACATCGTAACCACTGGTATCACAGCCGGAGAACCAGTCGTCGCCGCCGACAGCGGAGGAGGAGAGAGTGTGCGCGATGAGGACAACCTGCGCCGGTGCATTGATCTCTGCAATGGAGTGGACGCTTCCGGGATAGGTCAGGGCAGGGAATGTGTTGTACGGGTAGGGCGCCGTTTTCTGGAAATAGGGCATGAGGTTATTGTTGGCGGCGTAGCCTCGGGAGGGATCGTAGCTCGAGTTTGCTTTGACCCAGGGCGTCGGATCGCCGGGCGCCATCGGGACGGACCGGTTCTGAAAATCCGGGTCGATCCAAAAGGTCGGCTGGCTGCGCGGAAACCCGCCGGGCGGAGGGGAGGCGTACAATTGAGCGCCGACCTTAACGTACGGCTCGATGGCGTCGTACCAATCGATGCGCGGCCTGGAACTGTCCCCGTTATTGGAACAGTATGGAAGCGTCTCGTCGTAGTCCTGCACGTACATCAGGAGGCCCAGAACGGCTTGCTTGTTGTTGGAGATGCAGGTAGCCTTACGCGCTGCGGCGCGCGCCTGAGCAAAGACAGGAAAGAGGATCGCTGCCAGAATCGCAATAATCGCAATAACTACCAGCAATTCGATGAGCGTGAACCCGTACCGAGAGATACGTTTCATGAGAACACTCCTTTCGAGAAGATCCTGATCGCGTGGATAGCCGGAGCAGCGGAGCGATGGAATGCAGCCGGCTATCCCAATCAGAGGTTAATGGACGTTTTGGCGCAGCCATTCCGCTAGATCGGGCACCTTGAAGCCAATGGGACCGGGGGCGCTCTTAAAGGCGATCTTCCCATCCAGTCCGATGGCGTAGAGCCGGTCCGGCCACCCCGCATAAGCCCGTTTGGCCGAGTTCACCTCGTCATCAATCACAGCGGGCATCGTTAGCCCGGAGAGCGAGAGAAATTGACGCAGGTTCCGCAGCCGATCCCCCACGCTATCCGTTTGAGCCATGATCTCCAGCCTCTTTCCTCCCGTTTCCGCAGGAAAAGAGATGATGGAGCCGGGATGCGCTTCCCGGATGTAGACCAGCACAAAGGTCACACGGTCCTTGTAGGTTTGGTAGAGCCGTTCGAGGGACCCAGCCTGGGTCCGGAAGGGCGGTCAAGTACAGCTCCCGAACATCAGGACGATGGGTTTCTTGCCGAGATAGTCGGACAGCCGGATCTGCGTTCCCCCATCTTTACTGAGCAGGTTGAAATCCGGAGGCGGCATCCCCACGACCGCCAGCTCCTCCAGGACTCTGTTGTCGTAGTCCGGCGGCGTGTTCCGGTCGGCTTCCGGTGTCAGGGTAGGCAGCGCAACGGTTCGGACCGGGCGCAAGGTGAATCCCGCCGCGGCTGCGGCTGCCAGGATGCCCTCGGGCTGAGCGCTCCCGCCGGTGATGGAGAGTTGCGGGCCGTCGGAGTCGGTGCGGATCTCGATCTCGCCGATCCCCTCCAGCTTCTGAAGCGCCTGCCGGAGCTTTTCCGAATCCAGCGTGCCGGATCCGCTCTTGATCCTGAAGACGCGCGGCCCGGAGGGGCTGCCGAGCGACCAGAGCGCGAAGCCGGCGGGCTTCGCGGCGGCGGCGAGCGCCGCTTCCCCGACGTCCCCATAGATGAGGAGGGTAGCGCCGCCGATGAGACCCTGCATTTCGACCTGCTCCACGCCCGCTGTCTTACCGAGCGCCGCGTGCAGACGGTCCAGATCTGCCTTTGCCGACGACCCCGCAGCGACGTAGGAAGCGAGCTCGCGCAACTCGTAACCTGCGACTTTTCCGGCAGCCGTTAGCGTGGGGTATCCCATTACTCCCGTGATACGGACCCCCGCGCCTCCGGTCCGCCCGCTCATCTCGACCTGTTCCACGCCGGGTACCTTCTCCAATGCCATGTGCAAACGGCTGAGGTCGGATTCCACCTCCGAACCCGTGGCGATATAGTAGCGCGGAGACACCGGCCGCAGCACGAACCCGACCGATTTGGCGGCAGCGGCAAACAGCGACTGCGTCGAGCTTCCGTCCCCGTCAATCGTGACCGTGATTGCGCCGAACTCTGCGCGCGCCTCGACCTTTTGAACGCCTGCAAGCTTTCCAATCGCCGCTCGAAGCCGAGCCAGGTCGGCTTCGGACGTAGGCCCTGTGGCGACATAGAGCCGCGGAACCGCCGATTGCCGGTCGCCCTTCGCGGCCGTGTCCTGCGCGTAAGCCATAGGCATCACGGCAAGCAGGACGATGCATGCCAGGAACACTCTTCCCACAAAGGTAGTGCGCATCGTTTCAGTCCTCCCGGAACCAGGCGCTGGCATTGGGCGCCAAAGACTTGCGGAAGGCCACGCCGGTGAAACTCTCCAATTCCCAGGAATTCGGGCCACGATACCACTTGACATGCCCGTCCGCCAAGAGATAGGGCGTACCGCCGGTGTGGCGGAACCGGGCGCCGCAGTAATTGTTGAAGGCGCCGGCCGGGAAACCTGTTTCCGTCCCCAGGCAGTTGGTGTCGTCTCCGCCCACGATGGTGGAGGAACCCCGCCCATGTGCCAGAAGCACCACGGAGGCAGGCGCATTGAGAGAAGGCAGGCCCTGTGGGCCGCTAGGGTTCGGATACCAGACCACGTTGATGGCCGATCCGCTTTGCGGCATCAGCCACCCGTTCGCTGCATAGCTGCGGGCAGGATCCGGCCCGCGATTCGGTGGGTTCGGCGGCATCGGGGGGCTTCCCGCGCCAACCGGAACCTGGTTGTTCACAAAGCTGGGACAGATCCAGAAAGCGGCTTGCTTGATGCCTCCGCCTCCAACGAAGTTCTGGCTAAGATCCTGGCCTGCCCCTGCCTTCACATAGGGTTCCACGGTCTCATACCAAACTACCAGCCCCGTGCCGGGTACCGGGATGGCCGACCAGGGAAACATTTCGTCGTAGTCTTGTGCATACATGAGGAGCGCGAGGCCATCTTGCTTCATGTTGGAGGTACAGGTCGTCTGCCGCGCTTTTTCGCGCGCCTGGGCGAAGACGGGGAAGAGAATTGCAGCTAATATCGCGATGATCGCGATAACGACAAGCAATTCGATCAGCGTGAATCCACGCCGAAAGAAACGTGTCATAGAGCCTATTCCTTTCGAGAGATCTTGATAGGAGAGAGGGCTGGAGCTAAGGCGTGGTATAGTGCAACCGATCAGGGTGTTGCGCAATAACACCCCGCTCCAGATACCCCGAGCGTCTGCAAACGCTCGGGGTATGGTTGATATAGGTTGCCGCGCGGCATCCAAGGGGAAGCTTTCCCGTAGCATAAACAGGTATAAGACATACGGAGCGCGACCTGCACAGTCTAGCAGGCATTTCTTAAACTGAGCTTAAGCCGAAATTAAATTATATTTAACCGGGCGCATTCAGAGCAGGGGCGCTTTTGGCCCCCGATGGACCCCGAAGTCTCGCTTTGAAGCGGACGTGGCAACCATCACGGTGAAATAAGCGCTGCTCCCGCTTTTCCTCGGTCGGACAGATGAACTCACTTGACGCAATATGGAATAGACGATGGCCTACGCGCTGGGGGAGACAGAAGGGTAGAACAGGCGAACAGGCATCGCACTATACAGTCAGCGACAACGGAAGCGCCATTCAGTCTGCATATTACAGTCGCTCAATAGTGATAAGGCCGCCATCTACCGCTTGAATGCGCACATCGAAACCTTCCAGAAGAGACATGCCGAGCAAGGGAGCGCCCTCCAGTTCCAGCACATCGATCTCACGCTCTTGGTCGTCCCAGAGAACCATCAGACGATAGATAGAGAGCAAGGTCCGGCTGTTATCGGCCAATAAGGAGGGCTGAACGCCGACATAAGTAAGCCCCAGTTTCGCGATGTCTTCGGACGGCAGCGTCAGGAAACCGGCAAATCCGGTGTCAAGGAAGAAGTCGGCTTCGCCCCGGCTGTTAGGGCCACCAACTCTCAGGGTACCAGGGCATAACGCCCGACGACTCGGCCGGTAATCACCGCTTCGCTCGCTTTGACGGCAGGCCGTGGAAACTATAGACCGTATCATGACCGATCCGCAGGATATAGATTTCGGCATCGGAGTGGCGAAGGCGGAGGCGGTCTGCAGCAGGCAAGGTGGTATCCGCGATCTCATAGTCGCCGGAGCCTATATCAATCGCAAGGATTTTGCCATCGAATTCTGCTTCCACTTTGGGGCGAATGCTGTTTTCATAGAGTTCTTCGCCCCGCCGGGCAATCTCTTCTTTGCTGTATTTTGTCTGTGGCATACGTGTGGTTCCTTTTTCGCCTTGTATTGCCCCATTATACCATAGCCGGTAAGGAAGGGCGAAAGGTCGTACAACGAGCCCTTTATTCGCCCTAAACGCCCCGCATGCTAGCCCGTAGTTCGAGTCCTGGAGGAGCCCTTGCAGGACTCGAACCTGAGATGTTGCGTGTTTTCCCCTTCCCCTACTCGGTGGGCAGCTCCGTAGCCGTCGGCTGCCTCTCCGACCGATCAAACCAGACGTAGAGGGTCGGGAGGAGGAACCAGGCCAGAGGACGCGAGAGGGCGATCCCGCCGATCACGACGGCGGCGAGGGGCCGTTCGACGGTCGCCCCGATACCCGAGGACATGAGAAACGGAATGAGCGCGATGACGCCGATCAAGGCGCTCAGGATCTCCGGGCGAAGCCGCTCGGTGGCTCCGCGCACGGCGGCCTCTCTGGCGGAGAGCCCATGTTTGCGCCACCGGTCTATGAACGAGACCATGATGGTGCCGTTCTGCACCTCGGTGCCGAAGTTGGCGATATAGCCGATGATCGCCGGAACGGAGATGGGAAGCCCCAACCAGAGCAGCAGCACCGTGCCGCCGATGATCGCCAACGGGATTGTCGTCAGCACGACCAGCGAATCCCGCATGGAGTTGAAGCAGGCGTAGACGAGAATAAAGATCAGCAGCAGGGAGATCGGGACGGCCCAGAACAGCGTGTTCAGCGCATGCTGCAGCTCTTCCACCGCGCCGCCCCAGGTGATCGTATAGCCGGTGGGGAGGATCACTCTTTGTGCAATCGCCCGCTTGCCATCCTCCACGATGCTGCCCACGGATCTGCCCTGTACGTCCGCCACGACCGCAACCTGCCGCTTGGCGTCTTCTCGCCCGATCTCCGCCAGCCCCTGCCGCACTTCCACGGTGGCCAGCGAACTGAGCGGGATCTTCTGGCCGGAGGAGGAGGTGACGAGGAGGTTGCGGATAGTCTCGATGTTGTTGCGGTATTGGGGCTGCAGCCTCACCTGGATCGCGAACTGGCGTTCCCCCTGGTAGAGCGTGGACGCCTGCGAGCCGCCGATGGCCGACTGCACCACATCCATCACATCCGACACGTTGATGCCGTAGCGCGCGATGGCCTCGCGGTCCGGGATAATATCGAGGTCGTCAATGCCGGCTACCGGCGGGACGGCCACGTCCGCCGCACCTGGGATACCCTTCATCGTGGCGGCGATCTGGTTCGCCGTCGCCAACAGCACGCGCGTATCGTCGCCGCGCACATAGATCGTGATCGGGGTATTGTAGCCGGAGATCAGCTCATCGTTGCGCATTTCGAGCTCTTGAGAGAACTCGAACTCCACCCCTGGGAGCTTGGAGAGGCTATCGCGCAGTTGCGTCTCCAGTTCGGCCTTGCTGTGGGCGCCTACCCACTGGCTGGGCGGCTTGAGCGGGACGGAGATTTCGCAGTTGCTGACCGATTCCGGATCGCCCCCCAACGTGGCGCGGCCCGTATACGCGATCGCATGCTCCACATTCGGGTTGTTCAGGATGATCCGCTCCATCTCCAGCGAGATATTGGTGGCGGCCTCCAGCGAGATGCTGGTCGGCAATGTGGCCCGGATCCGGAAGTTATTCTCGTCCAGGCTCGGGAGGAACTCGGACCCCGTCTGCGAGAAGAGCCAGAGGCTCGTGGCCGTAACCCCCAGCCAGATGACCGTGATGTACCAGGGCCGTTGTACAGAGCGGTTCAGGTTCTGCTCATAGGTCCGGCGCATCCAGCGCACCAGTCGGTTGGCCGGAGCGGGGTGGTCCGACCGGAGCAGGACCGCGCAGAGGGCCGGCGCGATGACAAACGCCATCAGCACCGAACCGACCATCGAGAAGATGATCGTCAGCGCCAGGGGCACAAACAGCCGCCCCTCGATCCCCTGCAGCGCCAGCAGCGGAATGAACGCGGCGATGACGATCAGGATGGCGAAGAAGACCGGGCGCCCGATCTGCTGTGCGCCCCGCAGCACCGCCTGGTCGAAGGATTCGTGCGTGTGCAGGTCTTCGGTGACGTTGCGGTAGATGTTCTCCGTGATGACGATGCTGGCATCGATCATCATGCCGATGCTGATCGCCAGCCCGCCCAGTGA
The DNA here is from genome assembly GCA_035295825.1 of Chthonomonadaceae bacterium. Classification (GTDB taxonomy): domain Bacteria; phylum Armatimonadota; class Chthonomonadetes; order Chthonomonadales; family Chthonomonadaceae; genus DATGIG01. Next base: position 6,968 of record DATGIG010000342.1, read on the forward strand.
GAGCAGGTTGGCCGAGATCCCGGCGCGCCACATCAGCATGAAGGCCACCAGCATACAGCCCGGCACCGCCAGCGCCGCCACGGTGGAGGCGCGGAAGTTGCTCAGCAGCAGGAACAGGATGAAGATCACCAGGATCTCCCCGGCGATCAGGGCGTCGCGGACCGTGCGCACGCTGTGGGTGATCAGGATCGACTGGTCGTAGAGCGGCACGA
>DATGIG010000343.1:0-11616 GCA_035295825.1 Chthonomonadaceae bacterium
AGAGGATAACGCACCCGCAATCAAACCCGGTTGAGGCGCAAAACGCCGCGCTTAGGTTGAGCGCCGCATGCCTTAACGTCAAAAACCTCTCAAGATTACGAGGGATTTCTCCGATAATCCCCTGTGAAGCCGAGCGCAGACATCGCGCCAGGCGACACAGGGGATGTTCATTTTTCACCCCTGCCACACCGCAACAGGAGCCAACACCCTTATGGAACGCGGACTCTACGCCGCTGCTTCCGGGATGGTCGCTCAGCAGACCATTCAGGACACGCTCGCCCAGAACCTCGCCAACGCCAGCACCGTCGGCTACAAGCAGGACAATCCTACCTTCCGCGCGCTGCAAACCATGATGCTGGAACGCCAACAGGATGGCATGGGGCGCGGTACGGGCATCGGTGAACTCGGCATGGGCGTCGCGCCCGACGAAGTCACCATCGACTGGCAGCCGGGGATTCTCGCCAAGTCCGATGACCCGCTCCACGCCAGCCTGGATGCCAACCAGTTTTTCACGGTGAAGACCCCCGCTGGCGAACGCTACACCCGCGCAGGCAACTTCCAACTGGATGGCGCCGGTAACCTGATCACCTCTACCGGGCTGCCGGTCCTCGATATCAACGGCAATCCGATCCGGGTGCCCGCCGGCCCAGCTCCCGTGCTCGATGCGAGCGGCAACGTGACCGTCGGCGGCCAGCCTGTCGCCCGTCTCAAGGTCGTGCAGGCCAATCCGGGAGACCTCGTCAAGCAGGGAGAGAGCCTCTTCGCCCCGACGAAGGGAGCGCCTCTGCCGCTCGCCGCCCGCCCGGTGCTGCGCCCGAACACGCTCGAGCAGTCCAACGTGAACCCGATGCTCAGCCTGGTGGAGTTGATCACCATCTCCCGTGGTTTTGAGATGGCGCAGCGCGCCATCATCACCCAGGACGAAATGCTGCGCCACGCGACCAACGACGTGGGTAAAGTTTAGACCATCCAACGGCTGGACAGTCGGCTTGAGTAGCCGACCGGAGCCGTCCCGACACCCCCGACCGACAGAGGGGGTGGAAAGCACACTATCGGCGCGACCGTTCCGGAGGCGCAGGAACTCCCTGCCGCCCGCTGCGTGAAGGCTCGCGCCAGGCCATGCCAGGAGGACTCCCAATTATGCTTCGCGCACTCTACACCTCGGCGACCGGACTTGCCGCCCAACAATTCAGCCTCGACGTCGTCGCCAACAACCTCGCCAATGCCAGCACTGCCGGCTTCAAGAAGATGCGAGCCAATTTCCAGGACCTGGTGTACCAGGAGATGCGCCAGCCCGGCGGCCAGACGGGAACCAACTCCGTCCTGCCGACCGGCGCGCAGATCGGTCTGGGCGTCTCGCAGGGAACCACGCAGGCGATCTATACGCAGGGAACGATGCAGAACACCGGCGGGCAGTACGACCTGGCGATCAAGGGCGACGGCTTCTTCAAGGTGCTCCTGCCCGACGGCACCACCGCGTATACCCGCAACGGCTCCTTTGCCATCGATTCGACCGGCAAGCTCGTGACCAGCGAGGGGTACGAAGTGCAGCCCCCCATCAGCATTCCGACCACCAACACGGGGATCTCGATCAGCACCAACGGCGAAGTCATGGTAACCGTGCCGGGCTCCAACACACCGACCCAGGCGGGCAAGCTGCAGATCACCAAGTTCGCCAACCCGGCCGGTATGCTCGCCCTCGGCGGCAGCCTCTTCCAGGCGACCAACGCCTCCGGACAGCCGATAGATAGCGACCCCGGTACCCAGGGCGCGGGCACGCTGCAGTATGGATCGGTGGAATCCTCCAATGTAGACATCGTCGAGGAGATGGTCCAGATGATCATCCTCCAGCGGGCCTATGACACCAACTCGAAAGTCATCCAGTCCGCCGACGAGATGCTCACCACCACCAACGGTATCAAGCGTTAAGAGGGATCTTCATGCGAACGCTCATCAGTCTGCTCCTATGCGCAAGTATCGCCACCCAGGTCCAGGCGCAGGCGCACAAGATCGTCAATCCGCCCACGCCGCCCGCCAAAAAGGCCGGGACTACCGGCGTCAAGGCGGCGGAACCGGCGGTGCATGTGGTGGTACGGCCCGTTGCCGAGGTGGAGGCACGCACCTTCACCCTGGGCGAGATCGCCGATATCACCGGCCAGGACAAGGCCCTGCAGGATCAGCTCGCGGCGGTAGAAGTGGGCGCTTCGCCCCTGCCCGGCATGTCGCGCCCCCTCCTGCCCGGCGATGTCACCGTCCACATTCGCGCCGCCCGTCTGGAGAGCAATCGCGTCGAAGTGGTCCTGCCTCCCGAGATCCGCATCTCACGGAAAGGGCATGATGTCGCAAAGGATGACATCACCAAGGCCGCACTGGACGCCGCGCAGCCGGCCATCAAGGACATTCCGAACGCGACCCTGGAGGCGCTGCCCGGTTCCGATAAAGTCACGGTTCCCACCGGCAAAGTGCAGATCGTAGCGGGGGCCTGGCGCGGCCAGCCGGAGACCGGAAACATTAGCGTCCCGGTCAGCGTGACGGTGGACGGCAAACCGTTGCAGATCGTCGTGGTCGCCCTGCGCATCCATCGCAAGCAGACGGTCCTCGTCGCACGGCGCCAGATCGAGCCGCACGATATCCTGAACGCCGCCGATGTCATTATGGCGGTGACCGACCTGCCGGCGGGCTTCTCACAGCCGCTCATGAGCCTGGAACAGGCCATCGGCAAGCGCGCCACACGGCGCATTCCTGCCGACAGCCCGGTGCCCGCCGATGCGCTCGAAACGCCGCCCGCCATCGCCGCCGGGGATAAAGTCACCATCGAGTTTATCTTCGGCCCGGTACATGTCACCGCGCCGGGGTTGGCACGCCGCGCCGGCGCCGTGGGAGAGACCATCCGCGTGCATTCGGACGATACCAACCGGGATCTGGACGCCGTTATCATCGACAGCCATACGGTGCGTATCGAGACACACTGACGAGATACTGCCCCTGCCGCAAGGAGGGGCGGAAAGCCTATATCGCGGCAGCGCCCCATCGCAGCCACGTTCACACCATAGAGGTCATAGAGGTTTAAACGCATGTCCATCAAACACCAGAGGTTATGGAAGCTCGCCTTGACCGCTTTTATGCTGTTCGCCGCCACATGGCTCAACCGCGCCGGGGCCGATTCGCTCTATCCGGTCAAAGAGGCAGGCAAGTCCACGCAGGGCAGCAGCAGCAGCAGCGCAGCCTCGCTCTTCAGCGATACGCGCGCTCATAATGTCGGAGACATCCTGACGGTCACTATCGCGGAGAACACGACGGCACAGTCTACCGCCGACCTCAAGACCTCCAAGGACGAATCCATCAACGGTTTCAGCGGCACGGGCCTGTTTGATCGCCTGTTCCGGCAGCTCTCGCTCACGGCCTCCAACTCGCGCACCGCCAACGGCAGCGGTTCGACGTCGCGCACCGGCTCGCTGGTCACGACGCTCTCCGTCATCGTGAAAGAGGTGCTGCCGAACGGGACGCTGCGCATCGAAGGGACCCGCACCGTCGGCATCAACAAGGAGACGCAGAAGGTCACCTTCTCGGGCATCGTTCGCCCCGAAGACATCGCCACGGACAACTCCGTGCCGTCCAACCTGATCGCCACGGTCGAGGTGCACTATGATGGCAAGGGCAGCGTGGCTGAAACGCAGAAACCCGGTATTCTGACCCGCATTTTCAAGTACGTGTTCTGATAAGGTTCTAACAAGGGGCGCTATGAAGACTTTACGACTTATCACTTTGCTCAGTCGCCAATCTCCCCTCTCCCAAATTTGGGGGAAATTCGCGGGGGAAGAGCGAATTTGGGCTGCGCGAAGCGCGACCTTTTACGGTCGGGGGTGGGGGCGAATTGCGCTGCTTCTGGCCGGACTGCTGGCGAGCCTGACGCGGGCCGGTGCGGACACCACGTCCGACCCCGCCGGTGATCCCTCGGCGCCGCCGAAGAAGGCGGCGAACGCCGCCAAAACGAACGCCCAGACCAAGCCGACGCCTATGCCGACGAACGCCGGCTCCGCGCCTCAGCAGTCTGCACCCTCCGCGCTGCCTGACCCGACGGACAGCAGCACGGGGCGGGTACGGATCAAGGACATCGCCGACGTGCAGGGGGTGCGCGGCAACCAACTCATCGGTTACGGCCTGGTCGTCGGATTGGATGGCACGGGAGATGGGCAGACCAGCCAGTTCACCATACAGAGCGTGGCCAACATGCTGCGCCGTTTCGGCGTAACCGTACCGCCGGCGGGTATCCAGCTCAAGAACGTCGCCGCCGTCATCATCACCGCCGACCTGCCCGCCTTTGTCAAGAACGGCAACCGGATCGACGTCACCGTCTCTTCCATGGGCGACGCCAAGTCGTTGCAGGGTGGCACCCTGATGCAGACCCCGCTCCGCGCCGCCAACGGGGAGATCTATGCGGTCGCGCAGGGCGCGCTCTCCATCGGCGGGTTCAACTTCGGACAGGGCGGGTCCAGCGTCCAGAAGAACCATGTGGCGGTCGGACGTATCCCGCGCGGCGCTTACGTCGAGCAGGAGGTCCCCACCACGCTCACGGACGGCAAGACCGTACAGATCACCCTGCGGGACCCGGACTTCACCACCGCCAGCCGTGCGGCGGAAGCGATTCGCAAGCAGCTTCCGGGCGTCTCCGCCCACGCACAGGACGCCGCGACTATCGCCGTCAGCCTGCCGACCGGCACGGCGGAGGATATAATCGGGTTCCTGGCCCGCGTGGAGACCGTCAGCCTCACTCCGGATGTGCCCGCGCGCATCGTGGTCAATGAGCGCACCGGTACGGTCGTGATGGGAGGCAACGTGCGCCTCTCTCCAGGCGCCATCGCACATGGCGGCATCAGCGTCAAGATCGAGAATACGCCCGTCGTCGTGCCGCCGGCGCCCTTCAATAACAATCCGGGCATCGTCGTGCCGCTGAAAGATACGAGCGTGGAAGAGAAGACCGGGAAGCTTGCCGGCATTCCGGCCACCACGACCGTGGACCAGTTGGTGCACGCCCTGAACACGCTGGGCGTCACGCCCCGTGACCTGATCGCCATCCTGCAGGCCATGCACGCGGCGGGCATGATCTCGTCGGACATCGAAATCCAATAAAGGGCGGGGGAGACATATGAGTAATGATCTAACTGGAGTGGCGGGGCTGCCGAACTTGAACCAGGCCCAGGACACAACCCAGATGACGGAGGGAGCCAGGCAGCGCGCCAAACTCAAAAAGGCGACGCAGGACTTCGAGTCGGTCTTTGTCGGCATGATGCTCAAGCAGATGCGCAAGAGCATGACGGGCAGCAACGCGCTGTTCGGGAATAGTGCGGACGCCAAGCTCTACCAGGAGATGATGGACGACACGACCGCACAGCAGTTGAGCAAGACCGGCGCCTTCGGGCTGGCGAAGATCCTCTACAAGACCATGGAGCATATGCTGCCTGCCGACCCGACGCCAAGCACACCGAACACAGCGAACACGCCGAACACACCGCCCGTGCCAGGAGAACCGAACCGTGTCCAAAAGTAATGCCACTCCCGCCACGTTGCGCCGCCTTTTGCAGCAGGAACTGACGCTGGGCAAGCGGCTGGTCGCCCTCGCCGAGGAGGAGAGCGCGGCCATCGTCGCGGGCGATGTCTCCCGCCTGAACGCCCTGGCGATGGAGCAGCGCAGGCGCGTGGAGGAGCAGCAGGCGCTGGAGACAGTGCGCATCGGGGTCACGCGCGAACTGGCCTGGAAGCACGGCATCGAACGGTATCCCACGCTCTCGATCCTGCTGCCCACCCTGCCCGCTCAGGAGCAACAGGCGATGAAACGCCTCCGCCAGGAGCTTCTGGAGACGGAGGAGGAGTTGAAGCGGTTGAACAGCCGCAATGCGCAGTTGTTGACCCAAGCGCTGGACTTCGTCGAGTTCAGCATCAAAGCGTTGACCTCCGCCGCGCTGCAGCCTGCGCGCTACGGATCCAACCTGGCGCATGTCATTGCGCCTGCTTTCTACATTGACAGCAAAGCCTAATTCACGGAGGAAATCTATGCCTTCCACATTCTATGGAATGGAGATCGGGAGCAGAGCGCTGACAACCAATCAGATTGCTCTCGATGTGGTCGGTCAAAACATTGCCAATATCAACACGCCGGGCTATTCGCGCCAGGTCGTGGACATCCAGGAGAGTGACCCGTTCACCCCCCCGGACTTGAACCATACGCATCCCGGCGCCCTCGGCACCGGCGTGACGGCTGCCAGCATCACCCGCGTTCGCGATAACTACCTGGACCAGCAGTATCGGGATGCCAACTCACAGCAGGCGGCGCTGAACAATATCAGCGATACGCTGGGGCAGGTTCAAAGCGCCTTTAACGAGCCGAGTACGAGTGGTCTGGGAGCCCAGATGACGAATTTCTTCAATTCGTTTTCAGATCTTTCGAGCAATCCCCAGAGCGATGCCGTGCGCTCCACGGTCGTCAATCAGGCCCAGTCGGTCGTCAGCATGTTCCACTCGGTGAGCACAAGCCTGAGCCAGATCGCGCCGAACCTTCAGACCAATATCACGGATAATATCAACAACGCCAATAATATCGCCCAGCAGATCGCGTCCTTAAACCATACCATTCGGTTCAGCGTTGCCGCCGGAGACCATCCCAACGACCTGGAAGATCAACGCGACAACCTGGTGGACCAACTCAGCCAGATCGCGGATGTTCAGGTCGTCGAGGTGCGGGACCCGCAGTCCAATCAAGATACCGGCGAGGTCAACGTCAATGTCGGCGGTTATGCTCTCGTTCAGGGAGACACGGCCAATGCTCTGCCGACCCAAGTAACGACGTCGAACGGCGTCCTGGGGTTGGTCACGCCCAGCAACGATACCATACCCCTGAACGGCGGCAACCTCTACGGGCTGATCAAGGCGACTACGCTCGTCAGCGGCTATTTGAAAAATCTGGATTCACTGGCTTCCCAATTCATCACTTCGGTGAATGCGCAGCATAGCCTCGGCGTCGGGTTGGATGGCCAGTCGGGGCGCAACTTCTTTACAGGCAACAACGCCGCCACGATCGCCGTCAGCTCCACCATCACCAGTAACCTGGATACGATCGCCGCCGCCGCCGCGCCCGCCCCTCCCAATACCTTTGCGCCGGGGAATGGAGATAACGCTACCGCCCTCGCCGCCCTGAGTACGACCCAGGTAATCAACGGATTCAGCCTGACCGACTACTATAACTCCAGCATCGCGCAAATCGGCGCCGATACCCAGAGTTATCAGAACCAGGCGAACACCCAGCAGAGCGTCGTCTCGCAGGTCCAGAACCAGCAGCAGTCGGTATCCGGCGTCAACCTGGATGAAGAACTGACCAAAATGCTCCAGTACCAGCGCAGTTATCAGGCGGCAGCTCGGGTCATCAATGTCATGGATGCGTGTGTGGACCAGATCATCAGCAGCCTGGGAAGCACGGCAGCCACCGGCGGTTAGTGAGAGGGAGGAGACGATCATGCTACGCGTCAGCACCAGCCAGATCATGGAGAGTTCGCTTACCGGCATCAATGACGCCTATACCCAATTCAGCGTCGCGCAGAGCCAGGTAGACACCGGCAAGATATTGCAGAAGCCTTCGGATAACCCCTACGGCACGGCGCAGGTATTGGGCCTCCAGGATCAGATCTCAGAGATCGATCAGTATGGGCGCACGATGGATCAGGCGAATGGCTTTCTGTCCACGAGCGAGTCGGCCCTGAGCACGGTGAGCAACCTGTTGTCGCAGGCCCGCTCCATCGGCATCCAGGGAGCGAACGGCTCTCTCGGCAACGACACACTCACCGCACTCGCCGGGCAGATCCAGAATATCATCGGGCAGTTGGGCGAAATCGGCAATACCAGCTACGGCTCCCAGTACGTCTTCGGCGGGCAGCGAAGCACCGTGCCCCCCTTCGCGGCATCGGGCTCCAGCTTCACCTACAACGGCGGCACTTCGACGACCGGCGACGATAGTATCAATCTCACTATCGGGCGCGGCGAATCGATGACCGTCAACGTTTCGGGCGACAAGGTCTTCACGCCGGTTTTTGCGGCTCTGGGCCAACTACGCGACGACCTGGCCTATGGAAATACCAATGGCATCTCCCAGAATGACCTGGCTGCGATGGATGCTCAGATCAACAACGTACTCGGCGTTCGGGCCGATTTCGGCTCTAAGATCAACCGTATTTCCGAGACCCTGGATCGAAACGCTCAGACCAAGATCAGTTTCACCCAATTTGTCTCCAATATACAGGATGCGAACATTCCTGAATCGGTGGTCCATCTGCAAACCGCACAAACAGCCTATCAGGCCGCGCTGGAAGCCACGGCAAAGACCTTTCAGAACAGCCTGCTCGACTTTATCAAATAAACGTTCCCGCTGCGGAACATGACAGGATACAAGAGACGCCCCATGGCAACAAGACTGGAAAAACAAGTATCGCCGCCCCTACCGGACACCGCCTGCGAGCCGGAGAACCACACTTTCTCCGCAGGATCGGAATCGACCGCCCTTCCCCGGGAGACGGTGGCAACCTCCCGCTTCGGCACCATCGAAGTCGAGGAGGATCTGATTATCACGCTCCCGGAGGGCCTGATCGGCTTCGAGGGCTGCACACGGTACGTCATTGTGCATCATGATGAGAATAGCGCCTTCCGCTGGCTGCAATCGCTGGAGGAGCCGGCGGCGGCCTTCCCGATCATGGAGCCGGGATTGTTCCGCCCGGACTATGCTCCGACGCTCTCGGATGCGGATGCGCGTTTTCTGGAGATCACCACCACGGACATCCCTATTCTCGTCTTCAGCATTATCACGGTGCCGGCGGGAAATCCGCAGCAGATGACCGCCAATCTGCTGGGCCCTATCGTTGTCAACGGCCTGACACGGCGGGGCAAACAGGTCATCGCCCAGGATGAGGGACTGACGACGCGGCACCGCCTGGTGGAGGAACTGGAGCGCAAAGAGCGCCTGGCGCTGGCCTCCACCGCCGTCACGGTCTCTCTGCCGCGCAGCCAGTCTAAGAAAATACTGCGCGTGGCCTAAGAAACAACGATTTTGCCCTCCAGATGTGCGTGAATCTGCCGATAATCGTGGATAGTACGTCATTAACACTATAGCACCACGAGACACGGAGGTTCGAGCGACATTTTCAGTGCGACTCATCGCCATGGAGGGCAAAATGCTGGTTTTAACACGCAAGCCCGACCAGAGTATCATGGTCGGCAAAGACATCGAGATTACCGTTTTGGAAGTACGCGGTGAACAGGTTCGCCTGGGCATCCGCGCTCCCCGTACCGTCACCGTGCATCGCAAAGAGGTTTTCGAGCAGATCAAGGAAGAGAACCAGAGCGCGAGCGCCACACCCACCGATTCCCTGCCCGACATCGGCAAATTGATCCCCAATACCTGACCTGCCGCACTCGATCAGAGTGCGGCCACAATGGCATCCGTGATCTCCGTGGTGCTGGCCGTTCCGCCCAGATCTCCGGTGAGCATCTTTCCCTCCTTCAGGACCCTGGCGACGGCCCGCTCTACCCGGCCTCCTGCATCGGCTTCGCCCATATGGGTCAGCATCATGGCGGCGGAGAGGATCAGCGCGATCGGGTTGGCTTTGTTGTGCCCGGCGATGTCCGGCGCGGAGCCATGTACGGCCTCGAACATGGCGATCCCCTTCTCACCGATATTGGCGGAGGCGGTGAGGCCCAGGCCGCCGATCAGGCCGGAGGCCAGATCCGAGAGGATGTCGCCGTACAGGTTCTCCATCACCATCACATCGAAGCGCTCCGGGCGCATCACCATCTGCATGCAGGTATTGTCCACGATCAGCTCTTCGTACTCGATTTCGGGATAGTCCCGGTTCACGCGCCGCATGCACTCCAGGAAGAGGCCATCCGCCAACTTCATGATATTGGCCTTGTGTACGGCGGTGACTTTCTTACGCCCATTTTTACGGGCGTATTCGAAGGCGTAACGCCCGATACGGAGGCAGGCGGTCTCCGTGATGATCTTCAGGCTCTCGACCACCCCCGGCACCACCACATGCTCCAGCCCGGAGTAGAGATCCTCGCTGTTCTCGCGTATGATGACGAGGTCCACGTTGTCGAAGCGGCACTTGACGCCGGGCAGCGTCTTGGCGGGTCGCACGTTGGCATAGAGATTGAGCCGTTTGCGCAGCGCCACGTTGGCGCTGGCAAATCCGCTGCCGACGGGCGTCGTGATGGGGCCTTTGAGGGCGATCTGATTCTTGATGATGGAGTTGATCACCTCTTCCGGAACGGGCGTGCCATACTTGATGGCGACGTCCGCGCCCGCCTCCATGCTCTCCCACTCGATGTCGACGCCTGTGGCCTCTACCACCTTGACTGCCGCCGCCGAGACTTCCGGCCCGATGCCATCGCCGGGGATCAGCGTTACCGTGTGCATGCGCTACTCCTCTTGTTTACGGGGTACGAATCGTTCTTTTAGATTATGCCCAGCTCTCGTCCGCGCCTTAGGTTTCCCCACCGGACGCGGTTTTTCCTCCCGTCTCTCGGCAGGCCGTGAACGACCTGCCTGGGAGGCGCTTCGCGCCAACCGCCCTGCGGGCGGGAAGACAACGCAAGTTTCTACGGAAAACAGAATCACTCTGCGTTGTGGCACTCTTGACAAAAAGGTTCTTTCAATTTATACTATGAGGGCGTTGCGGGAGTAGCTCAATGGCAGAGCGCCAGCTTCCCAAGCTGGATGTTGCGAGTTCGAGCCTCGTCTCCCGCTTATCGGGGCCTTTTCATCAGCAGCAGAGGCCGGTCGCCTGGCGTCCGGCTTTTGTGTTCTCTCCCCGTAGCAGCGTTCCTCCACGCTGTTGTGCCTGTTTACGGAGCCGTACCCAAGTGGCTAAGGGAGCGGTCTGCAAAACCGCGATCACCAGTTCGATTCTGGTCGGCTCCTCCACCCCTCTTTGCCCCAAAGCCTCCTAAAATCGCGACGCCTGCCGGTGTTTACATACGTCTATGGAAAGTGAGAACTTTCTGCCCTTCGGGGCCACGTCGCTTCGGAAAGGAGTTGTCCATGCAAACGCATATCAAAGTGCTGGGCTGGCTGCACATCGTCCTCAACATCCTCTGTGTGATCGCGGGAATCTTTATCTTATTTGCATGTTTCGCAGGAGGAGCCGCTGTTGCCGTATCCGGGGATAAAGACGCCGCATCGGCAGGCGCGATTCTCGGCGGCTTTGGCCTTATCATCGGCGGCTTTTTCCTGGTAATCGGGCTGCCGGGCGTAGTTGTGGGTTGGGGATTGTTGAACAACGCGCCCTGGTCACGCATCGGGTGCATTATTCTCTCTATTCTGAACCTGTTCAACTTCCCATTCGGCACTGCGCTTGGCGTCTATGGCCTGGTGATCATGTTCAATCCGGAGGCGATAGCAATCTTTAACGGTCAGCTCATCCCCCGTTATCCCACCTATTGAGGAGGTTCTTCATGTCTCTCTCCCCGGAACGCCTGGATGCGAGCGTCGTCGCGGGCCAACAGAATGCGCTGACGGAGTTGGCGGCGCTCTGCGCCATTCCCAGCGTCTCTGCAAAAGGGCAGGACCTGGAGCCG